>JABDBW010000039.1 GCA_013288485.1 Bacteroidota bacterium | reverse complement strand
CGGTATCTTTCCTTAAGTATGCCCAAAACTTCCTCAACGCCATCCAGTAACTCTATGGGCTGGTTTAGCATTTGCTTGCCAATGTCCAGTATCTGCTCTATCAGGTTAGCACTCAGGTTATTGTTGCTTACCCGCAGGGCGGTTTCCACCATCGAAAGCGTAAACCCCTTTATGCCATAACCGTATAAACCGAGGTTCTCTATCTCAATTTTAAGCAGCTCGCGCTCCAGTTCATGTTGGGGCAGGTATTCCTCCAGCAAGTTACAAAACCGCTCTTCTGACGCTCTGAAATAAGGCTCATTCACCCAAAGGGTATCATCAGCATCAAAAGCAATTACTTTGATATTCATAGTGTAAAGGTATTAAACTCGTACTGATCTTAAGAAGTGATTTTAGCCAACATTGTTTTGATTGCATAATTTCCTTAAATTTGTATGAAAGCCTGATTTCAATAAAAGGATATGAAAACATTAACAGTAAATATTGAAGATACTTTATCGGAAAAAGCGGTTACCGCTGTTTTAGATGCGCTGAAATTAGAATATGACATGGAGGATGATTCTAAATACAAAGATGAAACTGAGCGCATAATGACTAATTCTTATTTGACCGAAAAATTAAACCAGGGCAGAAAAGATATGGAAGATGGAAAAGGAACAAAGATTGCTATCGACGATCTATGGAAATAATCTATCAGCCTAAAGCTTTAGAAGATTTAAAATACTGGCGAAAGTCAGGCAAGAAACAAATTCAGGAAAAAATACTTACACTACTTCAATCCATAGAAGAAAATCCATTTGAAGGCATTGGTAAACCTGAAGCCCTTAAACATAACTGGACTGGCATGTGGTCGCGCCGCATTAATAACGAACATCGGTTAATTTATGAAGTTAAAAATGAAGAAATTCATGTTTATTCGTTAAAAGATCATTATTAGTCTCTCTCATAGAATTGCCCTCCTTTCCGATTCACTACTCACCAAAAAAATCCTATTTTTGCACTCTTAATAAAATAGCGTTACACCAACATGAGTATTGCACTATCCGAACAGGAAATTATACGCCGCGAATCATTACAGCAATTACGTGCCCTGGGCATTAATCCCTACCCTGCCGAAGCATTTGAGGTTACGGCACACGCACAAGATATTACCGATAATTTCAGGCAGTTTCCCGATACTTACAAAAGTGTAACTATCGCGGGCCGTATCATGACCCGCCGTATTATGGGGAGCGCCTCATTTGCCGAATTGCAGGACTCGACCGGCCGCATACAGATCTATATAAAACGGGATGATATTTGCCCCGGTGAAGATAAAACCCTGTACAATACCGTTTTCAAAAAGTTATTGGATATTGGCGATTATATAGGCATTAAAGGCTATGTATTCCTCACCCAAACCGGCGAAATATCGGTACATGTGCAGGAACTAACCATCCTGTCGAAATCAATAAAGCCGTTGCCTGTGGTAAAGCGCGATGAAGAAGGCAACATACACGACGGCTTTACCGACCCCGAACTGCGGTACCGCCAGCGTTATGTTGATTTGACTGTTAACCCGGAATATAAGCAGATATTCATCAAGCGCTCCAAAGTGATCAGCGCCATGCGCGATTATTTTAACAGGCAAGGATGGATGGAAGTGGAAACCCCTATACTTCAACCAGTGCATGGAGGGGCAGCAGCGCGGCCTTTCGCAACGCATCATAATACGCTTGATATGCAGTTGTTTTTGCGTATAGCCAATGAGCTGTACCTGAAACGGTTAATAGTAGCAGGTTTTGATGGAGTGTATGAGTTTGGCAAAATGTTCCGTAACGAAGGGATGGACCGCACCCATAACCCCGAATTTACCGCTATGGAAATATATGTAGCCTACAAGGATTATATATGGATGATGGCTATGGTGGAAGAATGCCTGGAGGAAGTTACCCGTGCCGTACACGGAATCGCGGCGGTGCAGGCTGGGCCCAATGAGATCAATTTTGCAGGGCCATATACCCGGTTGTCGATGTACGATTCTATTTTAAAATATACCGGTGTGGATGTATCCGCTATGGATGAGGCCGCGTTGCGCGAAACCTGTGCCGACCTGGGTATTGAAGTAGATGCTACAATGGGCAAAGGGAAGCTGATCGACGAGATATTCAGCGCTAAAGTAGAGGCCAACCTTATACAACCCACATTTATAACCGACTACCCTATTGAAATGACGCCGCTCGCCAAAAAGCACCGTACCAAAGAAGGTTTGGTTGAGCGTTTTGAACTGTTTGTAAACGGCAAAGAAATAGCCAATGCTTATTCTGAACTGAATGACCCCATTGACCAACGCGAACGTTTGGAAGAGCAACTAATATTAGCCGGGCGCGGCGATGCCGAAGCCATGGCAATGGATGACGACTTTTTGCGAGCCTTAGAATATGGTATGCCGCCAACATCTGGCCTGGGTATTGGTATTGACCGTTTGGTGATGCTGCTTACCAACCAAAGCACCATACAGGAAGTACTGTTCTTCCCGCAAATGCGGCCCGAGAAAAAGGCAAAAGCAGCCACCGCCGATGATTTCATAAATATAGGCGTACCTGCCGAATGGGTACAGGTATTAAATAAAATGGGCTTTAATACGGTGGAAGAATTGAAGTCTGCAAATCCAAACAAGGTGTTCAATGATCTGGGCGGCATGCGTAAAAAATTAAAACTGGAAATTGCTATGCCTGCAAAGGAAGTGGTGATGGGTTGGTTTGAGTAGGCCCGAATTGTCTCAAATTTATCAACATCCAACTTAAGTTATTAACAATTCTTTAATGTAATAATAAAACTGCCGAAACTTTGGCATTGAATGTGTTGCTTATTTTTACATGCACATTTATTTGAAAAGTTATGACTAATTCTATATTAGAAATTACCGATAGTGAATATTTAATCAAGCTCAACAGGTCGAGTTTCAACCTGTCGTTTATTAGAAGCTTATTAAAATTGGTTGAGGTTGCTGATCCTCATGAGGAAAGCACGGAAATGCCTGAAAGGCATTATTCCCCAAGTCAAAGTCACTCATCTGAACCTGATTATTTCAGTTCGATCGAAGAAAAATAGCCTTTAAAACGTTTTGTTTTAAAGGCTATTTTTTTTCTAAAACTGCTGGCGATACCCGCCCTTTACTACCTGTTTATCCATCTGCGCCATTTGCTGCTTCATCATCTTTATCTGGTCGGTAAGCAATTTGTTTTTATCATCCTTAGCTGCTTCCTGCAAATACATTTGCGCCTCGCGTTTGTTGCGTTTAGCCATAGAGATACCTGCAAGGCTCAATTTGGCCAACGCTATGTTATGCGACATAGTCATGCCTAACGAAAGCGCCTTTTTAAAATATTTCTCTGATTTTAACGGCGCCTTACGCGATTCGATCAAACCCAGCAATAAATTATAATAACCATGCTGATTTTTGTGCAATTGCTTTTCGTAATCAGTTATTTTTAACAGCCAGTCTTCTGCCCTGTCTGATCTTTCTTTTCGCAAAAAATATTGCGCTATGATCATGTTCTCATTAAAAAAGTAAGATAACAGGATGATCCCGCCCAATACCAGTACTAAAATTCCCCAACCCCAAAAACCAAAGGCACAAAGCGCTACCGCGCTACCGAAAAAAACACAAGCTACAATTAGCCTAATTATATTTGACATAATTTGTTGATCAATAAAATAGAGTGCAAATATCCGTTTATTTGTAGTCTTAATCAACTTCTTCAAAAATATTTATGGCAATTGAATTAGAAAAATCATGGCTGGAGGTTTTAGGTGATGAATTTGAAAAAGATTATATGCTTAAGCTAAAACAATTTTTAACGAACGAGAAACAGGCGGGCAAAATAATCTATCCAAAAGGCGGTGATATTTTTAATGCTTTTGCAAAAACACCATTCAATAATGTAAAGGTGGTTATTTTAGGGCAGGACCCCTACCACGGACCGAACCAGGCGCACGGGCTATCTTTTTCAGTACAAAAAGGTGTTGCGGTGCCCCCGTCGCTGCAAAACATATATAAGGAATTAGCAACCGATATTCCCGGTTTTATCATACCTCAAACCGGCGACCTGACACATTGGGCAGAGCAGGGTGTACTTTTATTAAATGCTACTTTAACCGTACAGGCGGCAAATGCAGGCTCTCATCAAAAAAAAGGCTGGGAAACTTTTACCGATACCGTAATTAAAACCGTATCTGATAAAAAGAAAGGGGTTGTATTTATACTTTGGGGAAACTACGCGCAATCAAAAAGCGCTTTGATAGATGAAAGCAAACACCTCATCATCAAATCAACCCACCCCTCACCATTAGCGGTTAGTCGCGGAGGGTTTTTTGGTTCCAGGCCATTTTCAAAAACAAATGCTTATCTCGAAAAAGAGGGCGAAAAACCCATTGATTGGCAGATACATTAATTTGAGAATTTGAAAATGTGGGAATTTGAAAATTAGTCACATTTTCAAATCTTCAAATTATCTAATTTTCACATAACCTAATATTCTAAAGGCACAATAGGTTCTTTCTTACTCGTCGACATGATCATCATGGTTTGGAAAGTTTTAACCACGCTTATGCGGCTTATTTTTTCCATTATCAGTTGCTCGTAGGTTTTAATGTCGCGCACGTATACTTTCAGCAGGAAATCGCACTGCCCGGTTACGTGGTGGCATTCGGTAACTTCTTTTATATTTAGTATCTCGTCAATAAACGTCTGGATGGTGTTTTTCTGATGAAAATCGAGCGATATCTGTATAAATGTTTTAATACCGAGCCCTAATTTTTCTTCATCAACCAGGGCGTGGTAGCTCTTTATATACTCAGCGTTTTCCAATTTGCGCACACGCTCTAAAGTAGGTGCAGGGGAAAGCCCTATCTCAGTTGAAAGCTGAAGATTAGTTATTCTTCCGTTGTCTTGTAGTATTCTAAGTATTTGCAGGTCTGTCCTGTCTAATTCTGCTGCCATAGTTTATTGAACTAAATATTCAAAACTACAAAATAATATTTTTCAATATCAAATTTTATAGAATTTAATTTTATTGATAATTTTTTAGACAAGTCTAAATTTTTTATTAGATTTGCTTAAATGAATACACTAGCCGAAGAGAACTATTTAAAATCGATCTATCACCTCTCATTAAATGATAGTAATGTGAGCACCAACCAGATCGCGGCGGCTTTAAATACTAAAGCCGCTTCGGTAACAGATATGCTAAAAAAACTGGCCGATAAAGAGTTGATAAACTATGCTAAATACCAGGGGGTGACTTTAACCTCTGCAGGCGAAAAAGTTGCCCTGCATATTATTCGTAAACACAGGTTATGGGAATATTTTTTGGTAGAAAAGCTGCATTTTAAATGGGATGAGGTACATGATATGGCCGAAGAAATGGAACATATATCATCGGTTGAACTAACAGACCGTTTGGATAAGTTTATGGATTACCCCAAGCACGACCCGCATGGCGACCCCATACCTGACCGCGACGGGAAATTCAAAAAAAATGAGCTCCAGCCAATTACCGCGCTCCAGGTTAATGAAAGCGGCATTATATCGGGTGTGCGCGATCATTCGGCCCTGTTTTTACAATATCTCGAAAAACAACAGCTCACCATAGGCAAAAAAATAAAAGTTACAGAGATCATTGAATACGATCAATCCATGATATTAGAAGTAGAGCAAACAAAAATACATATCAGCCGCGAAGCGGCTAAAAACTTACTGATCGTTATATGAGCAATAATACTGATAAGCAAACGCCGTCATTAAGCAACGTACACAGCTCTATTAATACCGAGAACAAAATAGGCTGGCGCAGGATTATCGCCTTTATTGGCCCCGCGTACCTGGTAAGTGTAGGCTATATGGATCCGGGCAACTGGGCAACCGATATAGCCGGGGGCAGCGCGTTTGGTTACCGGCTAATATGGGTATTGTTTGCATCGAACCTAATTGCGTTGCTGCTCCAGTCGTTAAGTGCCCGGCTGGGCATTGTGCGCGGGCTCGACCTCGCCCAGGCTTCAAAAAACGCGTACCCTAAGTTGGTGAACCTTTGCCTGTATATACTGGCGCAAATAGCCATCATTGCCTGCGACCTCGCCGAAGTAATAGGGATGGGTATAGGCTTGCAATTATTGTTTCACCTGCCGCTCATCTGGGGCGTATCGCTTACCCTTACCGATACGGTATTAATGCTGTTTTTAATGAACAGGGGGATGCGAAAACTGGAGGTATTTATCATGTCGATGATATTTATCATGGGCATGTCTTTTCTAATAGAAATGTTTATCGTAAGACCCGACGTTTTGGAAATAGCTAAAGGTTTCATCCCCAATAATTTATTCAAAGGGGATTTGATAAGCCGAAATATGCTGTACATATCCATAGGTATAATCGGTGCTACGGTAATGCCGCATAACCTGTATCTTCACTCCTCCCTGGTGCAAACCCGGAAGATAGACCGTACCGATACCGGCTTACGGTCGGCCATAAAATTTAACCTGTTTGATACGGTTATAGCGCTTAACCTGGCCTTCGTGGTAAACGCTGCCATATTGATATTGGCAGCAAGCGCTTTTTTTAAGAACGGGTATTTCCGGGTTGCAGAAATTCAGGATGCTTATAAACTGCTCGCGCATATTTTTGGCTCACTTGCCCCAACCTTGTTCGCGGTAGCTTTAATAGCTTCAGGGCAAAGTTCAACCATCACAGGTACACTCGCGGGCCAAATTGTAATGGAGGGCCATATTAACCTGCGTGTTGAGCCCTGGCTGCGCAGGTTATTAACGCGGTTATTGGCTATTGTCCCTGCTATATTCACCATTATTTATTTTGGAGAATCAGGCCTGGGAAGCCTCATTATTTTAAGCCAGGTGGTATTAAGTATGCAGCTGGGTTTCGCGGTTATCCCGCTTATCCATTTTACTTCGAACCGCAAACGAATGGGAAAATTCGCCATCAGCCTGAAGGTGAAAATATTGGCCTGGTTAAGCGCCGCGTTAATTGTAGCTTTAAATGCAAAATTGGTTGCAGACCAGGTGATCGACTGGATAAAACAGTACCCATCGGCTGTTATATGGATATATGGGCTGGCCATACCATTAATAATAGGGGTGGCCGTATTATTGCTTTATGTTTTTTTAAGGCCCATACTTTTTAAACACCACGATATGCCTGCACAGGTGCCGCACGGAATTGCTACTGTTATTGATGACCTTGACGCTATACATTACAAGCATATCGGCGTCACGATCGATTTTTCAAAGAACGATACAAACTCCATTCGCCATGGAATTATGCAGGGGGGCAAAAATGCGCTTTATAGCCTTATACATGTGGTAGAAACTGCCGGCGCCCGCTATTATGGCGATGATGTTTTGGATCATGAAACACAAAGCGATGTTGACAACCTGGAGCAATATGTTTCAACTTTAAAAAAATTGGGGTATAAAGCCGAAGCAAAAATCGGCTACGGATCGGCAGCAAAGGCTATAACAGATATTATAAATAACGAAAAAATTGATTTTGTAGTGATGGGCTCACATGGCCATAAAGCCATTAAGGACCTGATCTTCGGCACTACGGTTAATAAGGTAAGGCATCGGGTGAATGTGCCGGTATTGGTGGTGAAGCCTTCGGCTTAGTTATTAGAGACTAGTTAATCAGTTATTAGGAGAACTTGAATCGACTAACCACTAATTTTCCTAAGTTTGCAGCGAGATGAGCGAGGATAAAATATACATAAAGAACAAAAAAGCATATTTTGAATATTATGTCCTGGATAAATACGTAGCCGGGATAAAGCTGCTGGGCACCGAAATAAAATCTATCCGCGAGGGCAAGGCAAATTTAAATGATGCTTTTTGTACGTTCATTAACGGGCAGCTATACGTGCGCAACCTGCATATTGCCGAATATTCCTTCGGCTCATTTTACAACCATGAAGCCAAACGCGACCGTGTTTTACTGCTCAACAAAAAAGAACTGAAAAAACTACAAACACGCGGCGAAGAAAAAGGGCTGACCATAGTACCGCTTGCCCTATTTATCAGCGAACGAGGTTTTGCCAAGCTTGAAATAGGTCTGGCGCAAGGCAAGAAAACGTTTGATAAACGCGAAACCTTGAAAGAGCGCGATGTTAAGGTGGAGATGGATAGAGCGATGAAAAGGTAAGCCCCCCGGCCCCCTAAAGGGGATGTGATTAAACGTTGGTGCAATCAAGTTCCACTATTGTTCCCCCTTCAGGGGGTTAGGGGGCCACCAATCAGCGGCACAAATCTAAATGTATCTAACTCATGCCTTTCGTAATTATTCTCGCCGGTTTTTAATATCGTTACCATTTTTTGCAATTCCTCATTACCAACCGGAATAACCAGTATGCCGCCAATATTTAGCTGCTTTAATAACATTTCGGGTACCGTGGGCGCGCCGGCGGTTACAATTATTTTGTCAAATGGGCCGTATGCTTCAAGCCCCTTTGAGCCGTCGCCCAGGAAGAATTTGGGCTTATAACCCATGCGCGGTAAAACCTGTTTGGTACGTTCGTACAATTTTTGCTGGCGTTCAATGGTATATACTTTAGCGCCAAGCTCCACTAAGATACAACACTGGTAGCCCGATCCGGTACCTATCTCGAGCACCTTATCGCCTTTTTTTATGTGCAGCAATTCTGTTTGGTAGGCAACAGTGTAGGGCTGCGAAATGGTTTGCCCCTCGCCTATGGGGAACGCAATATCCTTATAAGCCTGGTTCCAGAAAGTTTCATCGAAAAAAAAGTGGCGGGGTACTTTACCTATGGCTTGCAATACCTGCTCATCCTGGATATCCTTTTTCCGCAACTCGTCAACCAGTTTTTTCCGGGCACCCTGCTCCCTGTAATTATCAACGTATTTATAAGCCATTATGTCCGCAAAGTTATATAAAAGCAAGCGTTAGGATTTAACATAAACATAATCTATTGAAAATAATTTAAAGCCTAATTTTGTATTGTTTAATAGTTAACCTGCATCTTATATGAAGAATATCTCATCTTTTAAAACTATACTGTTCCTGTTACTTTTTGCTATCCCTGTTTCATGTAAAAAAGATGCAAACCTGTTAACAGCAAATGCAACAATTATCGATACCGGGTCAGTTGCTGTGGATGGGTGCGGATGGCTGATAAAATTAAACGATAGTACCACTTATGAAGCTACAAACCTATCTGCAGATTATCAAAAAAATAACCTGCAGGTTAATATTTCCTATTATTTATTGACAACAAAATTCCAGTGCGGCGATTCCCCTCCTGGCGGCGGAATTACTCAAATAGAGTTAAAAAGTATAAAATCCATGTAGCTTAATACGGGTCCACATCCGGCTGTACCACGCTCCCCTTGCTCAGTTTAGTGGTTTGAAACTGCGTTATCACCTCCCTTATTGTAGCTTTAACTTTATTGATAGATATACCGTCTTTTTCAAATTTCAGCATGATCGATCTGATATAATAATTACGTATCCGGCTTACCAGCGGCGACTCGGGCCCTATTACCCGCTCGCCGAAATTTTTTCGTAATTCATTAGCCAGGTATACGGCCTGGTTATTTACTATTTCGGGGTTTTTATGTTTAATATCCAGGTTAATGATGCGGTAAAACGGCGGGTAATGAAAACTCCTGCGCTCCTCCATCTCGGTAAAATACAGGCCGTGGTAATCATTTTCTATCACCTGCTTAATAACCCGGTGATTAGGGTCGTAAGTTTGTATCACTACCTTGCCCTGCTTGCCCCGGCGCCCCGCCCTGCCGCTTACCTGCGCCAGCATCTGGTAGCTGCGTTCATTGGCCCTGTAATCGGGGAATTTTAACAGGGCGTCAGCGTTGATAATACCTATAACCGTTACATCGGCAAAATCAAGTCCTTTGGCAACCATTTGTGTGCCTACCAGTATATCTATCTTTTTTTCCTCCAGGTCATTTAAAATATTTTGCAGGGAGTTTCTCGAACGGGTGGTATCGAGGTCCATACGAGTTATGCGCGCGGCGGGCAGTATCAGGCTCAGTTCGTCCTCTATTTTCTCGGTGCCAAAGCCCCGGTATTCTAAATGTGTTGAGCCACATGCCGGACAAACAGGCGGCGTATCTTCTTTATACCCGCAATAATGGCAATGCAGTTTGCCGGTATGTTTATGATAGGTAAGGCTTACATCGCAATTAATGCATTTGGGTGTATAGGCACATATCTTACACAACAAAACCGGCGCGTAACCCCGGCGGTTCTGGAACAATATAACCTGTTCCTTATTGGCCAATGCTTGTTGTATATCAAGCATCAACACACTTGTAAAATGCGATTGGATAGTTTTTTTCTTCGTTTCTTCGGCAATGCTCACCACTTCAATAACGGGCAACTCCACACCGCCATAGCGTTCTGTTAATTCGGCAAAACCGTATTTGTGGGTACGGGCGTTAAAATAACTTTCGAACGACGGCGTTGCTGATCCCAGCAATACCTTGGCCCCATGCATATTGGCTAAAAATATGGCTGCGTCGCGTGCGTTGTAGCGGGGAGCAGGATCGAACTGTTTGTAGGAGGTTTCATGTTCCTCATCAACTATGATCAGCCCCAGGTCGTCAAACGGCAAAAAAACCGATGAACGCGCGCCCAAAATTACCTTGTATTCGTTATTCAATACCTTTTGCCAAACCTCTACCCTTTCATTATCATTAAAACGGGAATGATATACGCCAATATTACCGCCAAAATATTGCCGCAGGCGCTCAATAATATGAGTAGTGAGCGCAATTTCGGGCAACAAATACAATACCTGTTTGCCTTGCGCTATCATCTCCTCTATCAGCCGGATATAAATTTGCGTTTTTCCTGATGAGGTAACCCCATGCAGCAGCAGCACGTCTTTTTGCTCAAACTGCTGTTTTATATCTGCCAATACATCCTGTTGCTGAACGCTTAGTTCAAACGTGTCAAACAGATCCTCATCTTCATAATAAAGGCGGCTTACATTCTTTTCTTCGGCAATAAATATTTCTTTTTCAATTAACGAATTAATACTGGCGGTGCCTGCGCCGCTCTCCTCTGCCAGTTCATTTTTTGATATGGTTTTTTGATGTCGCGACAGTTTGATATAAGCCAATACCGCGTCGGCTTGTTTGGGGGCGCGTTTTTCTAATATCGCAAACAACTCTTTCAGGTTTTCCTGGTCGTGGTAAATGGAGTTCAGGGTAATAAAAGTGCGTTTGCGTGGTTTGTACCTGTCGCTTACTTCTTCGGATATATTGATGATGTTTTTCTCAAAAAGCAGTTTCAGTATGGGCATTACCGTTTTTTGCCCCAGTAACTTCGCTATGTCACTCACCGTTAATTCAGGTTGAATATCAAGCGCCTCAACTATTAAAAACTCTTTATCATGCAGCGCAGCCTTATCATACTCAAAACCTTTATTAAGTGCTATTTTGGTTTCGCTTGCCAGTTTTAATGCTGATGGTAAGGCGGCATTCATTACTTCTCCATCATTACACATATAGTATTCGGCCAGCCATTTCCAAAACTGCAGCTGACGTTCGGTTACCACCGGGCGGTCATCCAAAACATCCAATAAATATTTGGCTTCGTATTTTTCGGGCGCGTGGCCGGTTATGGCGGCTATAACAGCAGTGTAAAGTTTACTTTTACCAAATTGCACCACTACCCTTTTCCCAATGGCTACCGCGTCATTTAACTCGAAAGGCACACGGTAAGTGTAGTTTTTTGATATGGCAAGCGGTAAAATTACTTCTACAAAAAGTGTTTTGCGATCGGTGTATTGTGCTTCGGCAAATTCTAACATGGTTTATTTACCCCTCATGGCAGCAATGGCAAGCGAAAGCCAGCCCCCGATAAACAGTATACCGCCCAATGGCGTAACAGGCCCCATTATCCATAGCCATTCCCAATGTAACAGGTCGCGGCATGCAAGCAGGTATAGCGAGCCTGAAAACAATATGATCCCGATAGTAAAAAAATAATAACTGACATTGATAAGCGTGTTTTTACCCTTCGCAATTATCGAAAGAAACAACAAAGCGAAAACATGATAAAACTGGTACTCAACAGCGGTATGCCAAACAGCTAACTGCATAGGCGCTATTAATGTTTTTAACCCGTGCGCGCCAAACGCGCCGGCTATAACCGCCAGCATACCCAAAAGCGAAGCCGTAATAATTATGCGTTTATTCATGGCGATTTAAAATGCTAAGTTAACCAATTGAAAGTATTACTTGAATGCCTCGCTGTAAAAATCTAAATTGCAACATAAATTTATATGAGACGATTTATTATTATTACAATAATATTGCTTATAGCCACAGCGCTTATAACGGTTGTCTATTTTAAAAATTTAAATACCCCGGCTTTACATACCAGCCAAACCATGCGTGTTATTCCAAACAATGCCGCCCTGGTGTTTGAATTTAACAACGATGCTGTCTTTTACGATATTTTTAAAGGCAATAAACTATTTGCCCCCCTCATTGGCGAACAACAACTCGCTGATTTAGACACACTGCGTAAACAACTGCTCACAAACCCATTGATAGAAAAATTTTTTACCGGGCAAAACGCCTTTATTTCTTTGCATCCGTTAAAAGATCACTCTCTCGGGTTATTGTTTACAATAGCGGCGGCAAAGGGCTTTTCATTAACTAACATTGATCAGTTAGCGAAACAAGTGACCAATGGTTTATTGATCACCCCTATGCTTTTTTATGGGAAAAAAGGATACACCATTTATTCAACCGTTTTAAAAAGACGATTTTACCTGCTTAATAAAGAAGACGATGTTTATTCAGGAACTTTTTCAAAAGACCTCGCAGATCAATGCGCGCAATATATACCGCAAAAAGATAAGCAGCTTTTTTTAATGCTTCCCGACCAGCAAAACGCCACTTCATTAGCCAATTTGTATATAAATTATAGTCGGCTAAACAATTTATTTGAGTTACTTTTCAAAAATAAAAATACAGATATTTTAAAAAGTATGCGGTTATTGCCAGCGCTTGCCGCCTTGAACCTGAATTTTAAAAGCGATGCTTTATTGTTTACCGGGTTTACCAATATCCAGAATAATCTGCCGTCCAGCTATTTAACGCTGTTTGTTAACCAGCAACCTGTTGTTACTCATCTGCAAGATATTTTTCCCTCAACCACAGCCTGCAGCATGAGTTTTGCTGTTTCTAATCACAAAAAATTTAAGGCCGACTTGTCTGACTGGCATATAAAAACCGGGCTCCAGCACGAAAAAGATTCCATATTCAATAAAGTAAAAGCAGAAACGGGTATTAATTTAATAACAGAGTTTAACCAGGTGCTGAGCAATGAATTTGCCATAGTCACTACCCGCTACATGGAAAAATTTGCCATTATATCATTAACCGATGGTTCGGCATTTAAACCTGTAATGAAAAATATAAGTAAAATGGCCGATGATGATATGGGCCAGTTAAATTATAACAAGCTGCCGTTTTTTTTATTGGGCGACCCATTCAGCCTGTTTAACCATCCCTGGTTCATGATCATTGATAACTATTTAATTTTAGCCAACAGCCAGGCCGAACTAAAAAGCTATACCGATACCTATATTAACCGCAAGTTTCAAAGTAAAATACAGCAATACAACCAGTTTGATAACCTGGTGGCCGAAAGAAGCAACGTTAACTGGTATATTAATTTTAAAAATGCACAGCCTGTTTTACGACAGGATATGAACGACAATTTTTACACCGACTTTGCCAATAACGAGCCGGGCTGGAAAAACTTTTATGCCCTAACCTACCAACTAATTGCCGCCGATAAGAATTTCTATACTAATTTTTGCATGAACTTGAATAAAGCTGATAGTACGCTGATAAAAAAGTAAAGTTTTTTATAAACCGACGCTAACAATTTGCGTTTAAATAAGGTTACTTACATACTAAATCCATATTTGGTATTAGATAAAATACAACAAATTGCATTTATTTTACGTATAATAGATTTTGAATTTTATCTTTAGGGAGTTATTATTACACGCTGACCATAGTTGTAAATGAAGAAAATTTTATTAGCCTGCTGTTTTTTTCTGATCACAGCTAAAGTTTTTGGCCAGCAATTTTCTCAATATAATACCGGGTCATTATATGATAGTTTTGAAAACCCGGCGCAAAGGACTTTCATCCCCGATACCACTAAAAATTTCGCATTCAATTTTTTAGTCCCGAATATCAGCGCTAATTTTTTTGTCACAGGCGATATACAGGAAGCCCTGCGAACCAGGCTATTTTCAGGCTATTACAATACAGCCAATTTACAAACCGGAAATAGCAAGTTTAATCATGTTGATCTAAAAGCGAATTTTTATTCTATAATGTTTAAAGTGTTTGCGAGTGAAAAAGGCGACCAGGAGGTAGGCTTTTTTACAAATACAAAAGCAGAACTGCATGGCCTGGTAAGCGATGAAAGCGTGGCTATATTTAACGGCCCGCTCAATTTTTCGAATACGAGTTATTCAAATGTTTTTAATGATAATTATTTTATCCAGGTGTATAACCAGATTGGGTTTACTTATCGGGAACAGGTTACTAAACGGTTTGCATTTGGTATAAAAATAAGCGCTTTATCAGGGTTAAATTACAATAAAGTTCAGATTGATCAATCAGGTATAACTTTTGATATACCCAATAATCAGGCAATGTTATTCTTACAGGGAACCAATTATCAGAGCGGAAGTTTCAATAATTCCACCATTATAGAAAAATTGGGGTACGGTTTTCATAACCCAGGCGCGGCAATTAGTATAGGCACCTCTTATTTAGACCAAAATGGTATTAAATGGCAGGGCAATATAAAAGATCTTGGATTTATTCATTGGAACAGTAATTCGGGTATTGCTTCGTTTAGTGGCGATTCGTTGATCACAGGTCTATCAACTTCCAACAGGGAAAACCAAATATTAACACAAGCGGGTAATATTATTACGGCTCATGCAACAAAAACGGGGTTTACTTCGTACACAAACGGCCTGCTTGAACTAAGTGCGAATAAAACTTACTTGTTTGACTATGATAAGCAATTTAATTTCTCGCCGACATTGATCGCGTCAAAAGAAATTTTTTATTCGGGATTTACAGTCGCATTGGTTGCACCTCTGCAATATGACCGTTATATAGTAACGATGACCTCATCCTATAACGATTTAAAGCTGTTTAATTTTGGCGGACAGTTTATGATAAAGGCTATCAATTCTGAATTTTTTATAGGCAGTGAACGCGCGATGCAAACGGCTCATTTCATCTCATCAGCAATACACAGCACCGGCGACCCCAATCAAACCCAGGTTACAACCGTTCAAAAGCCCTATTCGGGGATGGATTTCTTTATAGGGGTTTCATGGAAATTCGGACAATTAATTGAACGCCGGCTCAACTCAAGTTCAGTTCCCAATACAGGGTTTATTGGCAGAACATGGGAGAAGTTATTTAATAAAGACAAGAACTATTAAGCTTTTCTATTGGTAACTAAAAAATCTTTTAGATAATAAGGTTCAAAATAAGCAACATCTTCAAAATCCCGGTTAGCATATTTTTCAACAGCTATTTGGGTTAAATAAGTTGCCGAATTAACAAATCCGGTTACAAATTGCGCGTTTGGGTTTTTACTTAAAACTTCGCGACATTTTTCGGCCCCGTCTCCAAAAAACAATACCCGGTTATTTTGCAGAAGCCCATAAAAACTTTGTTCATCAATTATTTCGGCTGTAGTGTTTTTTATGCGATTCCCGGCACTGTCAAACAACGCGGTATAAACTTCCATGCGCCTGGCGTCTATCATGGGGCATAACAATGTTTTTTTGTCAATACTGTTTTCTGCAATGACACCTTGTGCCATCGCAGCTAAGCTTTCAATGGCAATAAGCGGTTTTTCGAGCGCGAAACATAAACCCTTGGCTGTTGACACGCCAATGCGTAAACCGGTGTACGAGCCCGGCCCGCTGCTTACTGCTACCGCGTCAATATCACCATACCGTATCGCTGCCGAAGCAATTAGCTCATCAATAAACAGGGTAATTATTTCCGCATGGATATTTCGCTCATCAATTTGCTTAAAACCCAAAACATGCCCATCCTTTGCCAAAGCAACAGAGCATACAGTGGTAGCGGTTTCAATTTGCAGTATAGTCATGGTACCGGGTCATGCCCATGCCCTCCCCAGGGGTTGCAGCTGGCAATACGTTTTAAAGTTAACCACCCACCTTTAAAAGCGCCATGTTTTTTTATAGCCTCAACACCATATTGCGAACAAGTGGGTGTATAACGGCATGAGGCGCCAGTAAGCGGCGATATAAAATATTGATATATTCTTATCAGTAATACAAACAAAGCGCCTGTAACAGCCTTAAATATGCCGGCAAGCGCTTTCATTTTATCAATTCGGCTCCAAGCTGTGTTAATAGCTTCAGCATTTTTTTTTCGATCAGCTCATAAGGAGCAATTTCTTTACCTATATATCCTACCGAAAGGGCAATCCTTTTACCGGCACTGTTAAGCAGGTCATATAATTGTTGTTGTTTGTTTAGGCGGTAAGCTTCGCGCATTCGTCTTTTTACCAGGTTACGGTCTACCGCGCGTTTAAATCTTTTTTTAGATACCGAAAATAATATTTGCGCGGGAATTTGCCACGGTTCATCAATAATCAACCACGAAGCTTTAAAGGGATAACATAAAAAAGAAGAACCGTTATGAAAAAGCTCATCAATAAGCTTTTTATTACATAACCGTTCTTCTTTTTTAAAAGTATGCATAAGTTACTGTTTATGAACCGTAATTTACTATAACCGGTTCAGGCCCCTAAAGCGGAGAAGTAACCGGCGACTTATGCTTTATGACGGCCTTCGTCAGATACGGATAGCCTTTTTCTGCCTTTAGCTCTTCTTGCTGCTAATATTCTTCTACCGTTAGCAGTTGACATACGCTCACGGAAACCGTGTTTATTTCTTCTTTTTCTTTGAGAAGGCTGAAACGTTCTTTTCATGACTTTTTATTCTATTTGTTTTTTAAAAACAAGAGCGCAAATGTAGCGTAATTATTTCTTTTTTCAAATATACATTTGAAAAAAGTTCATAGGTCATGGTTGATAGTTCATAGTACGATCTCTATAAACCATGAACCAACTACTACTTCTTTGCCAGCAGGTCGCGTATCTCGGTGAGCAATATTTCCTCTTTTGTTGGTTCGGGATCAGGCGCAGGGGCCGCTTCTTCCTGTTTCTTTAGCGAGTTAATGCCTTTAACTATCAAAAAAATACAAAATGCAACTATTAAAAAATCAATAATATTATTAATAAACAAGCCATAATTAACGGCAGTTGCGGGTGTTTTGCCAACTGCCGGCTTTATAACATATTTTAAATCTTTAAAATCAATACGGCCTACCAAATAGCCTAATGGCGGCATAATAATATCGGTTACCAGCGAGGTGACAATTTTGCCAAAAGCGGCGCCGATAATAACGCCAACCGCCAGGTCGACCACGTTGCCGCGCATAGCGAACTCTTTAAATTCCTTTACAATAGCCATATTTATAGTTATTTTTATTAAAGTTATTAATAAAAATACATTCAGTTCAAACAAATGTTGTTTTCAGGCATTTACTTGTAATGTTTCTTTTAACTACAGGTAATTTTTTAACTATGTTCTAAATTTATAGGTAATTTGATGTAAATTTGCCTTATCTTATGCTTAAACAAAATCTCCAGCAAAAACTTTTACAGAAACTTTCGCCCCAGCAAATACAGTTTATCAAATTGCTGCAGGTTCCCACCGTATCATTAGATACGCGTATAAAAGAAGAATTGGAAGAAAATCCGGCACTTGAAGACCTGAGCTTAACCAACCTGAATGAACCCGAAGATGAATATCCCGACCGCGATCCCGATGAGGATACTTACAACAGCGATGAAGAACGGGGTGAAACGGATGAATTTAATATTGATGATTACCTGCAGGACGATAATGTAAACGAGTACGGATCGCGCTATGACCAAAATGGTGAGGATGAGGACGAGCGAAAGGAAATACCTATTGCCGTGCAAAGTTCGTTTTTTGAATTGCTACAGTCGCAGTTGGATATGCTTCCGTTATCAGACAAAGATTTCAAAATAGCCAACCAGATCATTGGCAGCCTTGATGATGACGGTTACCTGCGCAGACCAATAACCTCGCTTACCGACGACCTGGCATTTTCGCAAAATGTAATGGCCGAAGATGAAGAGGTAGAGGATATGCTGAAAGTAATACAGAGCTTTGACCCCCCCGGTGTAGGCGCACGCAGTTTGCAGGAATGCTTATTGATACAATTGAGAAAAAAGGACCCGAACGATCCGATCATCAAAAAAGCCATTATGGTTGTTGAGGATTACCTGGATGAGTTTACCCGCAAGCATTATGATAAACTCGAAAAATCATTGAACATGGACTCGAGAGAATTGCGGGGTGTTGTAAATGAAATTTTAAAGCTCAACCCCAAACCCGGCGACTCGAACGAAGTTAATACCAAGCAAATGCAGGTTATCCCTGATTTTCATATCAAGAATAGCGATGGTGTATTGATATTGACCTTAAACTCAAAAAACGCGCCTGAATTAAGGGTGAGCCGTTCGTACCAGGAAATGTTTCAGCATTATGATAAAGCATCGCAAAAAGATAAAAAACTAAAAGAGGCGGTACAATTTGTCAAGCAAAAATTAGATTCGGCAAAATGGTTCATTGATGCTATTAAACAGCGGCAGCAAACCCTGTTAAAAACCATGAACGCTATTATGCAATACCAGTACGAATTCTTTTTAACCGGCGACGACAAGAACCTGAAACCCATGATATTGAAAGATATTGCCGATAGAATAGGTATGGATATTTCAACTGTATCACGTGTGGCTAATTCAAAATATGTACAAACCGAGCATGGCACCTATTTGCTTAAATCATTCTTTTCGGAAGCCATTCAAACCGAAAGCGGCGAAGAGGTATCAAATAAGGAAGTAAAAAAGATACTCGAAGAACACATTGGTAAGGAAGACAAACGCCATCCCTTGGCCGATGAAAAGCTGACCGATATATTAAAAGAAGCCGGCTACAATATTGCCCGCCGTACTGTAGCAAAATACCGCGAGCAAATGAATATCCCCGTGGCAAGGCTGCGGAAGGAGTTATAAGTGATGCGTTGTGAGTTTCTGTTACTCATAACTTAACACTCAAAAACTATGCTGCGGACAGGTTACTTTATAGCGGTTATTCAGCAATAAACCTATCACTAATTCATGTGTACCATTACTTACGGTGTTTAGCGCCGATGTGGTAATATCATAAGAGTAGCCAACATTAATAAAAGAGCTCAGGTTAAAGCCGGCCAGTATGCCAAACGAGTCGCCATGCCGGTAGGCCCCGCCCAGCCAGAATTTATCCTGGAAAGAAAATTTCGCATTAATATCGTAAGTTATCGGGACAGGTTTTATTTCTTTTACCAAAAAAGAGGGTAACAGCGTTATATCATCTGATATATAAAGTTTGGTACCGGCAGTAAAAAAAACATGCGGAACAGTTTTACTTACATCTACCGCAGTATTGGATGTACTGAAATAAAGATTTTCGGGCAATATTTGCTGTACAGACAGCCCAACATAATAATCAGACGAATATAACCATGCACCTATTCCCACATCCGGCTTCCATTGGCTATTGTTTCCATTGGTAATAGCCGGGTCAAGCGGGGTGGCTAATGTAATTTCGGACGTGTTTAAACTAATGTGATTAATACCTGCAGATACACCGACAGCTAAATTTAAACGGGGAGCCAGCCCTAAATGGTAGGCATAAGAGGCGTCGATATTTGTTTGTGTAATAGGGCCCGCCTTATCAGACACAACCGAAAACCCAATACCGTGATGCGGCTCGGCCGCCTGGTAATATTGTGTATACATCCTGCTTGACGGGTTTATACCCCCTGCTTCAACAGAACCCATGGCATCGCCCTCAATAAAATTTTGCCCAATAGGGGCATTTATTGATAAATAACTGGTTACCGGCGCGCCATCCAAACCCGTCCACTGGCTGCGGTAGCCCATTTTAACATCCGTATAGTTTTCAATTCCGGTTACAGCAGGATTTAAAAGATAATTGTTAAATACGTATTGCGTATACTGCGGTAATTGTTGTGCCGTTACCCCTTGTATACCAACAATAATAAAAACAAATAAGTATAAAACCCTCTTTATTAACAATTTATGCCACATGCTTTTACTCACGCATCTTTATTTTGGTTCCTGGTTATTGTTTTGTAATATGCAGCAATTAAACGCTTTTACACTTTAATCATTGCCGAAACAACCTAATTAATTTGACGAATATAGCTTTTCTAAAATTACCTGTAATATAGTTAGTTATAAATTTACTTGTTATAGCAATATTTAACGCACTTCTGCTTTATACTTTTAGCGAATAATAGTTACATATCCTGAAAATGCTTTGCCACCGCTGCCGGTGTTTATAATGTAATAATATGTGCCGACAGGCAGTTCCACGCCTTTGTATTTACCATCCCATGCAATCGGATAACCATTTGAAAAATATACGCCGGCGCCATAGCGGTTAAATATCTCAACCGTACAATTAATATAGGTACTTAGGTTTTTAATGTCCCAGGTGTCGTTTATTCCATCGCCGTTAGGGGTAAACATATTGGGCACAATAACAGCAGCCCCAATTTGAACAACCGGGTTTATAGTAAGTAAGCCTGGTATATAAGTAAACACATAATTAGATGATATTGCGCCGCTTACTGTAATAGGATACTGACCCACGGGCGATGTAGTAACAGCCGCTGTAATTATGCTGGCCGGGGTTGTTAATTGCATCGGTCCGTCATTATTAACAAAACCATTGTACGTTATGGTTAAAACCGGGTTAATGGTTCCGAAAATCTTATTTTTATTATCCGCAGTTATAGATAATGGTGCCGGTGTTACGGTACTGTTAGGCATAGCTATACTCGCATTTGTGGGGCCGGTACCAGTTAACAAAATATTGCCGGCATAATTGCCAGCAGGTGTGCTTGATTTTAACCGGATATAAACCGGAGTTGGAGTAATTGTACCCCCCGCCCCTACGTTAACCGTATTGGTGAAAGTAAGGTTATTAGTGCTTATCTCGAAGCCGGGCGGTGAAGCAACCGTAATAGCCGAAGGCATATTAGTGCCTGATACATTAAATTGGGTACTTGCTGATGGTGTACCATAGGTTGTATTTAATGCCGATAAAATACCCGCTGCAGTAATGGCTGGAACTATGGTTGGGCTAATTGTAATTGTAAAAATCATAAATGAGCCACTGCAACCCTGCGAGTTCATTGGTGTAACTGTAATGGTAGCAATAGTGAAATTATTGGTGTTATTAGTAACGGTAAATGACGGGATGTTGCCCGTACCACTCGCTCCCAAACCAATAGCGGGATTATTGTTGGCCCATTGGTAAATAACCCCTGTACCTGTAAAATTAACCGCTGTGGTAGCAGCTCCATTCGCAAGGTTTTGGTTGGCTACCTGGTTCACTGTAGCTAACGCATTTACCGTGGCGGCTACCGCCACATTTTGGCTGGTTGCCCCTGCCGAAGTTAATACAACATTGCCTGTAATATTACCCGCTGAAGCCGAGGCCGCCGACCGCACATACACCACAACATTGTTCACCGTACCGCCCCCTTGAGGAACTATTATACTACTACCGTACCCGCTACCTTGGGTTAGCGATACCTCAAAACCAGCGGGCGCGGCAACGGTTATATTATTGGTTAAATTATTGCCAGAAACAATGATTTGCTGAATATTCGGGCTTGATGATGCGGTGCCCGCACAGGCGGCAATACTGCCGGTTGCGGTGCCTGCCACAATAGTTGGTGACAATACTGTCGGATTTACGGTAATAGTAAAAGTAACTGGTGTGCCGGTACATCCGCCCGATACAGGTGTGACCGTTATAGTAGCCGTAATGGGTATGTTGCCCGCATATACTGCGGTGAATGGCGCAATGTTACCTGTTCCGTTTGCGGCCATGCCGATACCGGGTGTGTTATTAACCCAATTATATGTATTAGCCGTACCTATAAAATTAACCGGAGTAGTTGCTGCGCCATTGGTAACAGTTTGGTTAGCTACCGCGTTTACCGTTGGCAGCGCATTTACAGTACCCGTAACCGCCACGGTTTGGCTGGTAGCACCCGTTGATGTAACTGTTATATTGCCGGATATATTTCCGGCTGAAGCCGATGTCGATGAACGCACATAAACTGTGCCGTTTACTATGCCCCCAATTTGATTAGCTGTTACAACATTGAAGTACGGACCCGCCGCGGCAAGCGCAACCTCAAAACCTGCAGGCGCGGAAGCTATGATATTTGCAGACAGATTAGCCCCGGAAACTGTAAACTGCTGAATATTTGGGCTTGCTGAAGCTGTACCCACGCAGGCAGAAATAGTGCCCGTTACCGCGCCTGTAGTTATAATGGGCACAGCAGCTGTTGGATTTACGGTAATTGTAAATGTAATTGGCGTACCACTACAACCATTCCCTTTGCTAATTGAAGTAGGATACAATAATGGATTTGTACCCGCAGGTATATTTGCAACTACTGTATTTGTTGCTGTATTAATAACATGTACCGTATTGGAGCCGTCATCGGTTATATACAGACGGCTACCATCCGGACTCATTACCGGATTGTCTAAAAGCCCTGCAACCGGTATGGTGGTAGTTACAGCATTATTTAATGTGTTTATAACAGATATTGTCTGCGATATTCTATTTGTCACGTAAACATAGTTCCCATCAGGACTTATCGCGGTACCAAGTCCGTAATTACCTGCCGGGATAGTTGCTGCTAAAGTATTGGTAGCCGTATTTATTACCGACACATTATTTGAAAACTGGTTTGATGTATATAACCGATTGCCATCCGGGCTTATTGATGTTCCTTGAGGATAATTACCTACTGCAATAGAGGATATTACTGAGTTGGTAGCCGTATTTATTATAATAATACTATTAGAACCACGACTTGTTACGTATAAACGTGTGCCGTCAGGACTTGGCAATATATCGGCTGCACCCGGGATACTGTTAATTGTTGCTTCCACCAAATTTGTTGTAGTATTGATAACAGATATAGTGCTAGACCCGAAATTGGCTACATAGAAATGACTGCCATCCGGGCTAATTGCCGAGTGCATAGGGTCTACACCAACAGGAATAGTTGCTATTACAGTATTAGTAGCAGTATTGATAACGGAAATATTATTAGGACTTGCATTTGATACATATATCTTGCTGCCATCAGGCGTTATTGCCATATCTTCGGGATTCATTCCTACTGTTATTGTGGCAATCACCGTGTTTGACAAGGCATCTATAGCCGAAACAGTAGTTCCTCCCTGGTTGATTACATACACATAATTACCATCCGGTGTTACAACGGTTTTTAACGG
>JABDBW010000038.1 GCA_013288485.1 Bacteroidota bacterium | reverse complement strand
CAAACGGCGAAGAATAACTAAAACGGTTTATGCGCGATGTATAATCGCCATAATAGTAATAATCATTGTCGGGGCTATAGCTATTTTGCCGGTTGGTGGTAACATCGGCATATCCAACCTGGTCGCCGGCTATAGCCTTTGTATAATAAACATCGTCACCGTTATTTTGCGTACCGGCTAATTTACTGGTGACAGAGCAGGAACTCAGCAAGACGATGCTGATAAGAACGATCCCTTTTGAAAGGTTCCTTTTCATGATTTTAGGTATTTGTTTGGTTTTTCCGGTTATGTTTAGTTATTCAACGTTCTAATAACGTATAAATTTATAAATTTGACACAATAATAAGTAATTAAACAGTCAAATTATATTTCACAACAATATGAGTAAAGGCGTTATAAGTAAAGATGAAGATTATTCGCAATGGTATAACGACCTGGTAATAAAAGCCGATATGGCCGAATATTCGCCGGTTAGGGGCTGTATGGTCATTAAACCGTACGGCTATTCCATTTGGGAGAAAATGCAGGCCGTACTGGATAAAATGTTTAAAGATACCGGTCACAGTAATGCCTATTTCCCGCTATTTATCCCAAAATCATTCTTTACAAAGGAAGCCAGCCACGTGGAAGGTTTTGCCAAAGAATGCGCGGTTGTAACTCATTACCGGTTAAAGAATGATGGAAATGGGAATATCGTGGTGGACGAAGATGCGAAACTGGAAGAGGAGTTAATTATACGTCCTACGTCGGAGACCATTATATGGAATACTTATAAAGGCTGGATACAATCGTACCGCGACCTGCCCATACTGGTTAACCAATGGGCCAATGTGGTGCGGTGGGAAATGCGTACCCGTTTATTTTTACGCACCAGCGAGTTTTTATGGCAGGAGGGGCATACCGCTCACGCCACATCAGAAGAAGCTGTTGCCGAAACCGAGCAAATGTTAAGGATATATGCTGATTTTGCCGAAAACTGGATGGCGCTACCCGTTATAAAAGGCAAAAAAACGCCGAACGAAAGGTTTGCAGGGGCGTTAGACACCTATTGCATAGAAGCATTAATGCAGGACGGTAAAGCGTTGCAGGCTGGTACCTCGCACTTTTTAGGACAGAATTTCGCCAAAGCATTTGATGTTAAATTTACCAGTAAAGAAAATAAGCTGGATTATGTTTGGGCAACTTCATGGGGGGTATCAACCCGCTTAATAGGAGCATTGATCATGGCGCATTCTGATGATGCTGGTTTGGTATTGCCGCCAAAACTGGCGCCTATACAAGTAGTGGTGGTGCCTATTTACAAACACGAGGAAGAACTGGAAAACATTACAGCTTACGTAAACACGCTCATCAAAGCCTTAAAAGCAAAAGATATCTCGGTGAAATTTGATAACCGCGATACCCATCGCCCCGGTGCCAAGTTTGCTGAATATGAATTGAAGGGCGTACCATTGCGCGTGGCAATAGGCAGCCGTGACATGCAAAACGGAACCGTTGAACTGGCCCGACGTGATACAAAAACAAAAGAGACGGTTAGCCAGGATGGTTTAACAGCCTATATTGAAGCGTTATTAGAAGAAATTCAGCAAAATATTTATAAAAAAGCATTGGCGTTCAGGGCAGAAAATACTGTTGAGGTTGACAGCTACGAAGAATTTAAACGCCTCCTTGACGAAGAGCCTGGATTTTTATCGGCCCACTGGGATGGCACTGCCGAAACCGAACAAAAAATTAAAGATGAAACCAAGGCTACCATACGTTGTATACCTTTGGATAATAAACAGGAAGCGGGCAAGTGTATTTTAACCGGCAAGCCTTCCAGCCAGAGGGTGTTATTTGCGCGGGCGTATTAAAGTATAGTGAGTAGTTGATTGGGTTGACTAAGTGAGTGGTTGTGTTTTGGTGAGTGGTTGATTAAGTAGATAGGTGAGTGGTTGAGTTTTAGGTGTATTAATCAAATTAACATTTAGTCATCCTTAATTTTAAAATAACTATTCACTTAATCAACTCAATAAACCAATTAACTAAAAATGGCATCTTTTACTGAATTAGAAGTTTGGAAACAGTCAAGAAAAATAAGAAACTGGATAACTGATTTAATTAAAAATTTTCCTGCGGAAGAAAGGTACCGTTTGGCAGATCAAGTAATACGCTCATCACGTTCTATAGGTAATAATATTGCCGAGGGGCATGGGCGATTTCATTACCAGGACAATATTAGGTTTTGTATAATGGCCAGAGGTTCTTTATCTGAAACACTTGATCATTTAATAATAGCATTTGATAACAAATTAATTAAAGAAGAAGATTTGCAAACCTTTCAAACTGAATATGAAAGTTGTTTGAAGCTGCTAAATGGATATATTCAATATCTTAAAAAGAAAAAAGTTGATGAATTGAGCTAACTACTCACCTAATCAACCCAATCAACCATTCACCAAAATATGAAATTCGCAACAAAAGCTATACACGCAGGGCAGGAGCCCGATCCAACTACCGGGGCGGTGATGACGCCAATATATCAAACCTCTACCTATTGGCAAAAATCGCCGGGCGATAATAAGGGGTATGAATACTCGCGCGGAACAAACCCCACCCGCAAGGCGCTGGAAAATTGTTTGGCAGCTTTAGAGAATGCTAAATTCGGACTGGCTTTTTCAAGTGGAATGGGTGCTACAGATGCCGTAATGAAATTGCTGTTGCCCGGAGATGAGGTTATTACCGGCAATGACCTCTATGGTGGTTCATATCGTATGTTCACTAAGATATTTGCCAATTATGGCATTAAGTTTCATTTTTTAGATCTGTCAAATCCGGACAATATCTGCCAGTATATTAATGATAAAACCAAACTGATCTGGATTGAAACGCCAACCAATCCGACCATGCAGATAGTTGATATAGCGGCAATAGCTAAGATTAGCAAACAAAAGAATTTAATGCTGGTGGTTGACAATACCTTCGCCTCGCCATACCTGCAAAACCCTATCGACCTGGGCGCCGATATTGTAATGCACTCGGTAACCAAATACATCGGCGGCCATTCGGATGTGGTGATGGGGGCCCTGATGCTGAACGATGAGGACCTGTATAAACGCCTTTGGTTCATCTACAATGCCTGTGGCGCTACACCGGGACCCATGGACAGCTTTTTAGTGCTACGCGGCATTAAAACCCTGCACCTGCGCATGAAAGCGCATTGCGAGAATGGACGAAAAATAGCAGAGTTCTTAAAAAACCATCCACGTGTTGATAAAATATACTGGCCGGGTTTTGCCGACCATGCTAACCACGATGTTGCCAAAAAACAAATGCTCGATTTTGGGGGAATGATATCTATCACTCTAAAAGGAGCCGACTTACAAGAAACTTTTAAAGTAGCCTCATCATTTAAAGTATTCACTTTGGCCGAATCATTGGGTGGGGTAGAGTCACTGATCAATCACCCGGTTACCATGACGCATGCCTCCATACCAAAAGCCGAAAGAGAAAAGGTTGGCGTGGTTGATAATTTATTACGCTTAAGCGTAGGGGTAGAGGATGTGGATGATTTGCTGGAGGACCTCTCCCGGGCATTAGCTTAATACATGATAACTGATATCAAAGCTTTCCTCGATTCTAAAGTTGAGCAATACAACCGTCCCGATTTTATAAAAAACGATCCGGTTTGTATACCGCACCTGTTCAGCAAGAAACAGGATATTGAGATCATGGGGTTTTGGGCGGCAACGCTGGCCTGGGGGCAGCGGGTTACTATCATCAACAAATGCAAAGAGTTAATTGCGCTGATGGATGACGCGCCTCATGATTTTATCATCAATCATGAAGAACCTGATCTGAAAAAGTTATTGCGCTTTAAGCACAGAACATTTAATGATATTGATACGCTATATTTTATTTCGTTTTTCAGGCATCATTATTCACAGAACGAATCGCTTGAATCGGCATTCATACCCGCCGATGGCAATTACACCCCTTTCAGGGGGTTGGGGGGCTTCCGGTCCTACTTCTTTTCCTTACCCGATTTCCCTCACCGCACAAAAAAGCACGTATCCTCACCTGCACAAAAATCAACCTGTAAACGGCTGAATATGTTTTTACGTTGGATGGTACGTAAGGATAATTGTGGGGTAGACTTTGGGATTTGGAACCGCATCAAGCCATCAGAATTAATAATGCCCTGCGATCTGCATGTCGACCGTGTGGCACGTAAACTCGGCCTCATCACCCGCAAAAAAACCGATTGGCAAACGGCCGTTGAACTAACTGAACGCTTACGTGAGTTTGACCCGCTTGATCCGGTTAAGTATGATTTTGCTTTATTTGCTTTAGGAATAGAAGAAAAGTTTTGATGAGGATTGCCGATTAATTTCGTTCCAATTTATCCAGTAAATCATACAATTGACTAGTTGATATAATGTCAATAAAATTTGTTGATTGAAGCCCTGATATTAATTCTTTGTCCCCTGTCCAGAGTTTTCCTTTAAGATGTTTAGTTAAAGCAACAAAAGGCGTATCGTTTATATCAATCCCTACTAAAGCCTTCTCAGATGACATTATAGTTTTTTGAGGTAGCAGGTTTTCGTTAACAAATATGATATTTTTAGTTAGTAAAAACTCTAATTCATCAAGTTCTTGAGGAGAGCGTTTTAAATATTTCAGTATTTTATTGCGGTGTTTTAAAAGTTCGGTTCTTAAAAAGTCGCAAGTGTAAAATTGAAAGTGATGTTTTGAATTAATAATTATTTTTCCCATTCTGCTACCCGGATTTAGAATGGCGCTAAAAATTATATTTGTATCAATAACAACCTTTACCCTCACTTAACTAAACGTTTTTTATTTTCTGCCCACCAATCCTTATTGATTTTAGAAGAAAGCTCATCTATTTCTTTTTGAGTGGCTTTGCTGTCGGAAGTAAGCTCTTTGTAACGCGCGTAGTCGATAAAATCCTGCAAATCATCAGTATTAACTGATGCAGGTAATCTTATAATTACTTCTTTATTATTTCGTTCAATGATCATTTTATTATTCCTTTATTCAAAGATAATTAAAAGTAGTTAAATTTGGCTATGCCAAAAATCACAGAAAATAAGAATGCTGATGAATACCCTTTTTCGTTAGCTGAAATTGAAAGCCTGGCTAAAACAAGGCAGGATTATATTGATGGTAAAACCACTGCCCGCAATTGGACGGAGATAGAAGAGGACTTAGACAATACCTATCGAATAAACAGAATTTGAACTCAGACCGTTTTAAAACAGAACATACTAACCAATTATCAGACTTTTTAGCCGGGAAATCTGATTATACCTTATCACTCTACAATCATTTTTTAACTAAATTTAAAAAGATAGGTGATATTACAGTAGAACCTACCAAAACCATGATAGGTATATCCAATTCACACAGGCGTATTGCGTGGGTAACACAAATGGGCAAAAACTTTATCCATGTGGTTTTTCCGTTTGAGCAACCCTATTATGATAATTTATGTTTTCAAAAAATAGCTAAGGTGCCTGGTCAGCAACAGTTTAATCATCATTTCAGGATGTTAAGTGTGGATGATTTGAATAAAGAGGTGTTGGGGTTTATGAGGTTGGCTTATAAAGATGAGTTATAGTTATTCTAATTTGCGACCTTTGCTTTCGGCTTATGGATCATAACTGCTATGATCCATGAACTATTAACTATGAACTGATGACCAATACCGAAGAAACCATAGTAGCCTTAGCAACCCCAACCGGAACCGGCGCAATTGGTGTTATACGCTTATCTGGCCCCGACGCCATAGTAATTGCCAATAAGGTGTTTAAGGGGAAAGACCTCACTAAACAACAATCACACACTATCCATTTTGGTAACATAATGGATGGCGACCTTATATTGGACGAGGTATTGGTGTCGTTATTTATAGCACCTAAATCATATACCAGGGAGAATGTGGTTGAAATTTCTTGTCATGGCTCGGCTTATATTATAGAATCTATTATCAAACTCCTCATCAAAACCGGGGCACGGTCGGCCAAACCCGGCGAGTTTACTTTACGTGCATTTTTAAACGGACAGATGGACCTCTCGCAAGCCGAAGCAGTTGCCGACCTGATCGCATCCAATTCCAAAGCATCGCAACAGGTAGCTTTGCAGCAGTTAAGGGGCGGGTTCAGCAATCAGCTGCAAACCCTGCGTGACCAGCTGGTGCAGTTTGCTTCGCTGATTGAGCTGGAGTTGGACTTTGCCGAGGAAGATGTAGAGTTTGCCAATCGCGACCAGCTAAAAAAACTCATCCATGAAATAACACGGGTTATTACTGTATTGATAAAATCATTTGAATTGGGGAATGCCATTAAGCAGGGTGTAAATACTGTAATAGCAGGCAAGCCAAACGCGGGTAAATCAACTTTATTGAACGCCCTGCTTAACGAGGAACGCGCCATAGTAAGCCATATACCCGGCACAACCCGTGATACAATTGAAGAAGTGCTGAACATACATGGCGTTAATTTCCGGCTCATAGATACCGCAGGCTTACGTGAAGCTACCGACACTATTGAGAAAATAGGGGTAGAGCGAACTATGGAGAAGATCAATCAATCTGCTTTGTTGGTTTATGTGTATGATGCCGAGCAAATAACCCTCGAAGAACTGAACAGCGATCTAAAAAGTTTACAGCGCCCTAATGTGACTATGCTGGTTGTAGCTAATAAAGCCGACCTGCTTACTCCTGAACAATTAAGCGCTTTGCCGCACACACAAAGCGCTGTTATCATTTCGGCTAAAGAGAAAAGGCATATTGACGAACTAAAAGCTAAAATATACCACGCGGCAGTAAAAAATGAATTAGATGGCAATGAAACCCTGGTAACCAACGTTCGCCACCTGGAAGCGCTGCAAAAAACTGAAGATGCGTTAGCGAGGGTATTAAGCGGAATAGATACCGTTACTTCTGATTTCCTTTCAATGGATATTAAACAAGCGCTGCATTACCTGGGCGAAATTACCGGCGCGGTTACTACCGATGATTTGCTGGAAAACATTTTTAGCAAATTTTGTATCGGAAAATGATATTTTTAACTATTTGATAATCAAAAGTTTATCTTTATATTTTAGAAGGTTAAAATCGTTGCTTTTTTATGTGTCATAGATATTTAGTTAAACGATCGCATACTGAGCGGAGTTAAAAAAAGTCCTGAGGTGAGGCCATATGATTAGTATAAGTGCGAACCAAGGGGAAATATATCAATAATCCGCAAATTTGCGGAGAAAAAGTTCTATATTTACCGCATAATCGCGGAAAATATGTATATACATCAATTAAAAAACTGGCCTTCGTTCACTTGGGACACCGAAGCGATACTCGTTCGTTTAGGTGAAGTACGACACCGACAGGGACGTATATTAGGATTAATGAGTTCGGCTGGTTTTAAGCTGCAAGAAAGCGCTGTATTAGATACCTTGACATTGGATGTTACCAAATCAAGCGAGATAGAGGGGGTGAAGCTTAATATCGATCAGGTAAGATCTTCGATAGCGCTCAGGCTAGGTATAGAACTTGCGGGGGCCGTGCCTACCGACCGAAATGTAGACGGAGTGGTTGAAATGATGTTAGACGCAACCCAAAAATATATGGATGATTTAACTGCAGATCGTTTATACGATTGGCACGCGGCTTTATTCCCAACCGGTAGAAGTGGTATGCATAAAATCACAGTAGCAGCTTGGCGTATGCCCGAGGCCGGCCCGATGCAAGTGGTTTCAGGGGTAATGGGCAAAGAGAAAATACACTTTGAAGCTCCTGAAGCTGAGCGATTGTCTACTGAAATGGACTCATTTTTTAATTGGTTTAATGCTGAACCCACTACCGATGCGGTATTGAAAGCAGCAATAGCGCATTTATGGTTTGTAACCATACACCCATTTGATGATGGCAATGGTCGTATTACCCGAGCAATTACTGATATGCAACTTGCCCGCGCCGACGGAACATCTCAGCGTTTTTATAGTATGTCTGCCCAAATATTACGAAAAAAAGCAGCTTATTATGATATGCTGGAACAAACGCAAAAAGGTGATATGGATATTACCCATTGGTTAAGCTGGTTTTTAGATTGCTTATTCCAGGCCATGGATCACACTGAAGAAACTTTATCTGTCGTTACAAACAGAGCTCGATTTTGGGAAAAGAATCGAGAGGTTTCGTTAAATAATCGTCAGCAATATGTAGTCAGCGTGTTGCTTGACGAATTTTATGGCAAGCTAACCAGCACGAAATGGGCTAAAATGACTAAGAGTTCTCCTGATACTGCACTAAGAGACATACAAGACTTGATAGAAAAAGGCATATTGGAAAAAGAAACCGGTGGTGGCCGAAATACAGCTTATAGTTTAATCGCTTAACACTTTTATCACCAATCATTCAAATTACCATAGCTATTTAAAACTCTCCTGGTTTTATAAAAAACATAGGGTATTCTGGCAAATCATCGCGTACGCATATGCTGTCCCATTCATCCGACCCAAAAAACTCATATTCACAATATTCACTATAACAAACATCCGCGTTAAATATATTCATCATGGTGACAACGGCAATAGGGTATAGCGTCATGTCATCAAAATTTAATGCTAATTTAATTATATCCCCTGCATCATTATAACCGTCCATAAACGCTTGCATTTGTCGCCATGACTTTTCTTTGCTATCGTTTAAATGCTCCGTACTACCTACGCTTAGTTTAATTCGATCATACAAAGTATCCCAATAAGTTTCCCATTCTGAAAGCATTTGAGGGATAAAAACTTCTTTTTCTATGCCCGCGTCAAGATATATTTCACTCCAAAAAGACTCATTAGTCATAGTATAAATTTCATCATACGATTTTTGGTCGATATAATATCTTAGGTTTCTTGTTTTGCCTTCGTAAGTATCAATTACAAAATCATTGCGTTCCAAAGTTGTAAAGTGAATTTCTGATCCGACGGCCTGAACAAAATATTGACCCCTGTTTAGTTTTGAGTGATACTCAAATGCTTCAATAAATTTATCATACTCAGGAATACCATGTTCTGAATTTTCCTTGTTAAATAATTTCCTTGCAATACCTTCAATGCCATCTTTAAGAGACCAGGTATTTATTTCATCTATTATTATGCGAATTGGATTAGGATTATCATCAATCACTAATCCGTTGTATTTCTCAGTGATATGTTTTTCTAAATCGGAAATAGTAAAGTAATAAGTATCTTCCCATAAAAGTTTCTTTTTCTTGTTATCCCATAAAACTAATCCGTGATGATAAACTAATTCTATTTCTTCAAAGCCACGCTTATCCGATATTTTACAGAAAAGCGTTGTTTTATTGTTGCGTTTTACACTGAATGAAATTTCTACTATGTTGGAATCGATTTCATTATTAAGCATTTGTCCAACATCAAAATCTGACATATCCAATTCCATAAACGGGTGATAATTAATAACAATATCCTCAATTTGTGTTCTTGACTGTTCATTAAGTTTATTTTGATTGGGTATATAAATTTTCCAATGCTTAGCAGTTTTAGTAATATTTTCTATGTCCAATAATTGCCAATAAACCTGGTCATTTAATTGATCATGAAAAAACATGAATACAGGGATTCGTTCCGCTAATGATAGCCAATAGGTGTAATGAGCATCTGACATATAAATTGTAAAACCCAATTTAGTTCGCCTAACTTTTTTAGTGCCTCCTTTTATTTGTGCAGCAAACAATTTTCCGCTTGGGCGGTCACTTATTGTAGTTTCCAATATAGCATCAATGCCGAAATCTATTGTTGGCTGTTCACGAAATATCCAGTTAAATTCAATTGCAATTCGGGCTACGCGATATATGGCTTTTCTTTCTTTTATAATCGTTATCATGATTTCAATAAGCTTCGATGAGGATATAAAATTGCTAAAAAAAATAGTATTTCACAACATTTTGCGCTGCTAGTTTTTCATAGCAATTATTCGTTTATTAGGAAAACAGCGATTAAATTACCTAGGATAACAACATCAATCTGCGCTTTAAGATTATTTAAAATTCAACCAGCTTAATTATCAAAAACCCAGTGTATCGCTTTCTTGGGTGGATTGCTCAAAGTATAAGAGTTACCCTCTGGCTTTTAATACATATATATTAAATGACTGGTCTTCGTTCACTTGGGATACGAAGTTATAATCGTTCGGTTAGGTTAAGAAGGATACCTACTCATTTGTAACTCAATCTTTTTAAATGTTTGTAATTCAATAATTTATGGATATTTGTATCAGTAAGTAAGCATGTTCACATTTTTAAAATGATATAAATAATAACACCTAAAAAGCTTATTGTCATAATTCCAATTTGCTACAGAATTTATAGTTACTATTGCCAATAATATGTCCCCCCATAGTGCGGCGTATTAAAATAAAACCATTTTATAATAGGTGTTCCTTTTTCAGTTATAAAGTCCTTATTGTATTTTATGCCTCCGCAAATTCTCTATTATATAAGTTCTTATGGTTACTTAGCTATATTTCTGCTTGTTTTCTTACAGGAGATTGGGGTTCCCGTTCCTCTGCCCAACGAATTATTAATGTTGTTTTCCGGGTATCTTGTTTTTAAAGGTGTATTGCTTTTTTCAGTGGTTGTTTTGATTATCATTTCAGCCGATTTTTTAGCCACAATGGTCTTATACAACCTTTTTTATTATGCGGGTAATTATATTATAAATAATAAGCCTAAATGGTTTCCGTTATCTGATATAAAGTTGAACAACCTGAGGGGTAAAATAAGCAAGGGGGGATTATTGACGGTAGCCATTTGCAGGCTTACCCCATTCATTCGCGGCTATACCTCGGTGATCTCTGGCCTGGTACACATCAAGCCAAGAATATTTATACCTATCGCCCTGCTTTCTTCAATTTTAGTTTGCGGGTTTTATGTAACAACGGGTAAATATTTTGGCCCGTATTGGAACCAAATAATAGCGGACTGGTCGGTTTATCAATACTATATTTTGAGTGTAGTTCTGCTTATATTAGCGGTGTACACTATTGCAAAATTTAATAAGCACTATAAAGATAAAAAAAGAATGGCCGAGGATCTTAAGTATGAAACAGACCAGTTATTAACCATTCACATGGTTTCTGAAACGGCTTATGTAACCCAGGGACAGGGTGTACATACCGCTTTTTTAGAATTAGTTGAATTATTAAAAGATGAAAAGAACATCCGTATTGTAATTAATAATGAAGGTACCGGGAATATCTTTCATTCACATACATATGGACCTTATTATTTCTGGAAAGGGCAACGGTATAAAGGAAGGCGTATTATTACCGCCCATGTGATACCCGATTCCAGTAGAGGGGCTATTCCTTTTTGGAAACAACTGCTACCCATTACCAATTTATATTTAAAACTTGCTTATTCTTTTGCAGATGTTGTGGTAGCTATCTCACCGATGGTTGAAAAAGCAATTAAGGATATGGGCGTTAAAACCGATGTTGTCCGGATATATAACCCGGTTTTGACAGAAAATTGGGCGAGGACAACTGAGAACCGGGAAAAAGGCAGGCAGCTACTGGGTATTAAACCAAACGAAAAATTGATACTGGGAGTAGGGCAACTACAGGAAAGAAAGGGTGTAGAGGATTTTATCGATATGGCCTCGGCCATGCCCGATTCAAAATTTGTATGGGTTGGCGGCCGGCCGTGGGGGGCATTTACGGAAGGAGTTCAGCGTATTAATAACCGGATAGAAAACGCACCTTCTAATATTTTCTTTACCGGTTTAAAAGAAATTGAAGATATGCCACCTATGTATGCTGCAGCCGATATTTTTTTATTCCCCTCATACCAGGAAAATTGCCCCCTGGCCCCACTGGAAGCCGCGGCATCAGGTTTGCCGGTGGTATTCAGGGATATCAAAGAATACAGTACCTTATATCAGTTGCCCTATCTGAAAGCTGCAGACACCGCTGATTTTATAAAAATTGCGCATCAGTTACTAAACGATCAGGATTATTATAATGAAGGGGTTAAGATCTCAGAAAAACTGGTAGAAAAGTTTGATAAAAATAAAATCAAAGCTGAATTTCTTGATTTATATGCACAGGTATTTTCTAATGCTTATAAGGGCCATTTAAAACCTTTAAATATAGCACCGGTAATTTCTCACGCTATAAGTGAAACAACTGAAGTATTGTAACTAAAATAATCAACACTACATTTTTTATTGAAAAGAACATTGGCCTTTTAGTTAGCAAGCCTTACATCACTATAAATTAACCGAAAACACACTCAACTTTTTTGTGTTATTAATTGTAAGTTTGCCCTTACCAATATAAACTAATTTACCTACGCATTTACCTAAAAATGCCCTATTTTAACAGCTAACCTATGAATATTAAACACTTTAATAAGTTTTTTTTAATTGCTTTATTTGCCGTAGTAACAAGTTGTTCGAAAAAAAGCCCCGATACGGTAATAAATGTTACGCCAACACCAGCTGCACCTGTTGCGCCAGTTACTCCTGTAATTCCGCCAAATAATAACCCGCCTACGCCTTCGCCTCCGGGTGATGTGGTAGGTAAAATTACCGTAGGATACCAGGGATGGTTTGCCGCTATTGGCGATGGTTCACCCATTAACGTTTGGTGGCATTGGGCGCAGAATCAATCGCAAATACCTTCCCCCAGTAATATCAGCATAAAAGCATGGCCAGACGTACGTGATTATACCTCTACTTTCCCAACAGCGTTTGCAAACCTGGGTAACGGCCAACCCGCCGCGTTGTTTTCTTCTTTTACAGATCAAACTGTAAATATCCAGTTTCAATGGATGCAGCAAAATAATATTGATTGCGCGGCGCTGCAGCGATTTAATCCAACCGGTTCGGAGGGCCCGGTTCGTGATGCTATTACAGCTAAAGTTAAAACTGCCGCAGAAACATACGCGCGCAAATTTTATATTATGTATGATGTAAGCGGCTGGACCAATATGCAAACCCAAATAAAATCAGACTGGACCAATAAAATGTCATTATACACTACATCATCCGCATACGCTAAACAAAATGGAAAACCGGTAGTCTGTATTTGGGGATTTGGCTTTAATGATGCCAATCATCAGTTTACCACTGCTGCCTGCCTTGATGTGATCAACTGGTTCAAAAGCCAGGGCTGTTATGTTATTGGCGGTGTGCCTACACATTGGCTTGCCCAAACCAGCGATTCACAGCCGGGTTTTTTAGGTGTGTACAATGCTTTCAATATGTTATCGCCCTGGATGGTAGGCCGAATTGGCAACGCCGGAGATAGTGATAGCTTTTATACCAATATAAATTTGGCCGACCAGGCTTACTGTAATGCCAATAATATTGATTACCAGCCTTGCATATTACCTGGCGATCTGTCGGTACACCAACGGGCCCACGGCGATTTTATGTGGAGGCAATTTTATAATATGACAAGGCTCGGCTGTCAAGGAATTTATATATCTATGTTTGACGAATTTAATGAGGGGAATCAAATTGTTAAAACAGCCGAAACAGCGGCATTTGCCCCTGTAGGCGGTGGGTTCGTTACGCTTGATGAAGATGGAACAGCGTGTTCGGCAGATTATTACATGCGGTTAACTGGCGATGGAGGTAAAATGTTTAAAGGGTTGATCCCGCTTACGGCAGTCCGCCCAACTTCACCACAGTAAAAATGGTGGACTGTTATTAGGTTATTATGTTATTGGTTATTAGGATAGGTAACAATTAATAACTTTATAACTAATAACCGAATAACTTAACGCTATTTCACGATCTTGTAAATAGTACCCTTTGTATTTCCCGGCGATGTATCAGGGCTGGTTATCACATATATTTCGCCCGAAGGGTCCTCGCCCCAACTGGTTATTTTTAAATTTGCAGGATAGTTTTGCAGCGTAACTTTTCCCCTCTGCCATTCATCACCGGTTTTTTGTATGTAAAATATTGGCCCGGTCCAGTCAGCAAAAAAGTATTTGCCTTTTATAGCAGGCAACTGCTTTCCTTCATAAACATAACCGCCGATAACACATACACCCTCACGGTGACCGTATTCGGCTATTGGTTTGGTAATCCCTGTGATGTCACAGTTTAGTTTAGGGTTAAAGCAGTGGTTCCCTTCCGTTATGCGCCAGCCGTAATTCGCGCCTTTTTCAATAATATCAACTTCTTCCCAGGTACTTTCGCCGACATCGCTGGTAAATAACTGCTTAGTGGTCTTGTCGAAAGAAAACCGCCAGGCATTACGTATGCCATACGCCCATATTTCGGGCCTTGCGCCGGGTTTGTTAACAAATGGATTATCTTTTGGTACAGTATAAGTTGAATCGCTGTTTACATTTATACGCAATATTTTACCAAGCAGGGTATTCATGTTCTGCCCGTTTCCTATCGGCCCGTGCTTATCGCCGCCACCGCCGCCATCACCCATAGAAACATATAAATAACCGTCGGGCCCGAATTTGATACAGCCGCCATTATTGCCCTGCTGCGGACTATCAGAAGTAAATATGATCCGCCCGCTGTTCGGGTCAACCGGGGTTGAATTAGCAGATAGCGTGTATTCAGCCACCACATCTTTATGATCGGTTTTAAGCGCGGTAGGGGGTGCGCAGTAAAACACGTATACTTTTCTATCACTACTGAACTTTGGGCTTATAGTAAAGCCCAATATTCCCCGTACATCAAACCCCATATTAATGTTTACCAGTTTACTGTGAATATCCAATACGGGTGCGTCCATTAGCTTGCCTTTTTTTATCAAACGAATCTTACCGGCCAGTTCGGCCACCAAAATATCGCCATTGGGGGCAAAAGCCATATCAAGGGGTGCTTGCAGGTCGGTAACCAATTGTTGGGCGTTTAGGGTAATAGTAGGCGCTGTATCATCATTTTTAATTGCCCGGTTTTTACGAAACACATAGGAGGGGAGCAGCAGCATTACTATTCCTAAACAAGACAGTAATAACAGGACAGGCAACCGCCCTGGAAATAAATTGGTACGCGATAATTTCATTGAGGGTTTATTTAACATTAATTGCGAAACAATAATAATCTTTATTTTTTGCAAAAAGTGTATGATAATGGCCTATAGGTATACTGCTCAATAAAGTACTTCTATTATAAAATGATATAAAGTTATTAACTAACTGATAGGTAATTATTTATTTATTAAAACAAAATTATATTCTGTGATAAATGTTACAAATCAATTCGATATGTTAATTTGCCAAATATAATTTTGTTTATATTATTTTATACATTTATATAATTAATAATCAATTATTTATATAGCTTATTTATACTAATAATTATAGCGGTAGTAACTTGCATTAAAATCCTTACTCATTTCAGTAAAACGTGCCGAAACAGTTTTTAAAAATTCTTCGTCAAGCAATTCAAATATGCTGTTAACGCCATCGGTCACATCCGCCTCGGCTATTTTATAACTCTGCTCTAATACACCCCGTTCTATTTTAACAATAAACTTTTGGTTCATATAGAAAATGGATATTTTAAATTCTGGGTGGGGGAGTTCGGCTATTATTCTCATGGTTATTAAAATTAATCCTTTTGCTAAATAAAAGATTAAATATGAGATTTAACTTATTTACTTTCAAACCCGCATCACTACATTTGCTTCATGGCAGAAGACCTAACAATTACAACCTCAACCGATAAAGAAGAACAATACAGGTCGCTAATACCCCAAATAACGGCGCTGATTGAAGGCGAACCCGACATGGTTGCCAACCTTGCTAATATATGCGCGGCTTTAAAGGAGCAGTTTAAATGGCTTTGGGTGGGGTTTTATTTGGTGAAAGGGGAAGAATTGGTACTAGGGCCGTTCCAGGGGCCGGTGGCCTGTACGCGTATAGCAAAAGGGAAAGGAGTGTGCGGCACTGCCTGGCAGCAAGAAAAAACATTGATCGTACCTGATGTTGATGAATTTCCGGGCCATATTGCCTGTAGCTCTGCTTCGCGGTCTGAAATTGTGGTGCCGTTATTTTATAATGGTGAGGTTGTTGGTGTGTTAGATGCTGACAGTGAAAACCCGACGCAATTTGATGAAGTGGATGCCCGCTGGTTAGAGCAGGTTGTAAAACTGGTTAATTTTAATGAGTAAGATATTTTTAATTGCCGGGTTAGGCGCCGACACGCGGGTTTATAATAATATTGACCTGCATGGGCATGAGGTAACACCTGTTGACTGGATATTACCCCATAAACATGATAATTTAACTACTTATGCCCAAAGACTCATAGTTCAATATCATATTACCCCAAATTCTGTAGTTATCGGTAATTCATTGGGTGGGATGATAGCAATTGAGATGGCTAAACTGATTCCGCTGAAAAAAGTAATTTTAATATCAAGTATTAAAACAATTAGCGAGGCGCCCCGGTATTTCAGCTTTTTTCGCAAACTGCCTATTTATAAAATTGTACCTAAAAAACTGTACAGTTCATTTGGGGTGTTTATTGAGTTTTTTTTCGGGGAAATGAACAAGGCCGACCTGTGGCTCTTCAAAGACATGCTTAAAAAATGTTCCCCGGTTTTTTTACGTTGGGCCATGGAAGCTTCGTTGCTTTGGAAAAACGAAACTATACCACCCAATGTATATCATATAGCAGGAGATAAGGACCTTATATTTTCTAATAAAAAGATTAAAAATGCCACAATAATTAAAGGCGGCACCCATATTATGGTATTTGATAAGGCAAAGGAAATAAATAAATTATTAAAGAAAATTTTGAAGGAAAAATGAAGCTGCCTTTATCATTTTATCAACGTAATGATGTGGTTGCTATTAGCCGGGAACTGCTGGGTAAGTATTTATTCACTTGCATTAACGGTGAACTAACTGGTGGATATATTATTGAAACAGAGGCCTATAATGGCATAATTGATAAAGCTTCACATAGCTTTGGTAACCGCTTAACACCCCGGACTAAAACCATGTACTTGCAGGGCGGCATTGCTTATGTGTATTTGTGTTACGGCATACATGAAATGTTTAACATTGTAACATCGGTTGAAGGGCAGCCCCACGCTATTTTAATTCGCGCCATACAACCCACGGAAGGTATAGATATAATGTTAGCACGACGGAACATGAGCATTTTAAAGCCCAATATAACTTCAGGCCCCGGATCTGTTGCGCAAGCTTTAGGTATATCGCGTAATATAAACGCTATAAGCCTGCAAAGCGATATCTTATGGATAGAAGACAGTGGACTGGTTATTCCCGGCGAAAACATCGCGGCAGTGCCGAGGGTAGGGGTGAGCTATGCGGGCGAGGATGCTTTGTTACCCTACCGGTTTTATATAAAAGGTAATATTTATGTAAGTAAGCCAAATAAATAATCAGTCCCGGGCTATTATAATAGTTTGATGATCCCGGTGGTGTTTACTGATAAGTTTAAAGCGAATAAACAATAATATTGCCGATACCATTAAGCCCAATACCAGCCCGTACCAAACGCCGGTGATTCCCCATTTTAAATGTATGCCCCAATAATACCCTATGGGCAAGCCTACTACCCAATACGCTAAAAAGGTAATTATGGTAGGAATATTAACATCGCCCATACCTCTTAAAATCCCGAGGCCCACAACCTGCGTACCATCAAATAACTGGAATATGGCTGCTATGATAAGTAACTGTGCTGCAATGAGTATTACTTTATTATCTGAAGTGTACATCCACGGTAATAAATGGTTGCCAAATGTAAATATAAGCGCGGTTATACTCATAAATGCTAATACAAGATGATAACTGGCGGTGCTTGATAACCGCAAGTTTTTATGATCTTTAACGCCAAAATAGTTACCCGATTTAATTGCCGCAGCAGCGGATAGGCCGCTCGACATCATATAAGTAATAGAAGCCAGGTTAATGGCTATCTGATGCGCGGCAAGCTGTATAAGTCCAATAGTCCCGATAATAACCGCGGCAGCGCTAAAGGCACTTATTTCAAAAGCATATTGTAAAGCTACTGGCGCGCCGATCTTCAATATTTTCATACTGCGAACACGGTCAATATTCCTCAGGGCAAATCCCTTTAGATATTGCTTAAAGTTTTTTGACCGGAAAACATATATGCCCATAACCAAAGCCATTGTACAACGGTCTATCAATGTACTGTAGCCAACGCCCATAATACCCATTGGATGAATGCCAAACAATCCCTTTACAAAGGTTATTCCCAAACATATGTTTAAAATATTCCCCCAAATGGATATCATCATCGCTTGTTTGGTAAACCCCAGGCCCTCGGCAAATTGTTTGAACGTGTTAAATACCATGATCGGGATCACCGATGACGCCAGCAACAATAAAAATGGCTTTGCCTGTTTAACAACTTCTGGAGATTGATGTAAATGATCAAGAAAAAAAACCGGACCAAATGCAACAATTGCAAAAAGCGCTATCCCGCTTAAAACATTAATAAATAAACTATTGGAGAGTAATTGACCGCATTCTGCAAATTCTTTGCGGCCATTATGTTGTGCAATTAAAGGAGTGGAACCGTATGAAATACCTATACCGATGATAAGAGGCACCACAAAAATACTGCTGGCTAATGATACCGCTGCTAAACTTACCGTTCCGGCAAAATGGCCAACTATAATAGTATCAGAGGTTTGAACCAATGTTTGGCCAAGCTGTGATATAACCACCGGTATGGCCAGTTTTAAGTTATCGCGGTAGTGTGACCTGTATTTGTTGTAGAGGGACCTCATTGTAAAAAACGATCAGGCTGCGGTATAATATTCTTCTTTTTCAGTAGTATGTATACGTATTACACCTGAAAGTACCATGTTTACCAATATGCGCTGTGCTGCCCGTCGGCCAACTTTAATCAGCTCACAGTATTCTTTAACCGTAATGCGGCTTGTTTTTTCCAGATATTCAAGCAATGTTTTTTCTTTTGAAGAATATTCAATAAATACGCCATTTTTATTAGCCGACTGTTTAAGTACATCAACAACTATTTTGCTGGCTAACACGCTTTTGTCTTTTACACGAACATACACCCACCATTTTCCATCTTCGGCCAAAGCATAATGGGGTTTGATAGGGCTTTCGGGTGTATCAACCACTAATACCAATTTATCATCTACATAAACTTCTTCAAAAATTGGTTCAAGAGCCGGTTTTGCATAAAGGTGAGCAGCCTTAGTGATCATATATCTTTCTTCATCTTCTGATTTTACTCCAGTTATCGTGCCGTCGTCAGCTACGCCTATTAATAACCGCCCGCCTTTATTATTGGCAAATGATACCATTGTCCGCGCTATTTTTTCGCAGCTGGTAATAGTTTTTTTAAAGTCAAGAGATATACCTTCGCCCTCAAAAATCAGCTTTTTAATGTTCATTATCTTTATTATTAACAGGGTAGGGCGTAAATATTTCCATCCACCTTTCAGGGCTGGTTATTTGTGAAAATCCAAACTGGCTATATAATCCCTGGGCATCAGCGGTGGCCAGCGACCAGCGCCGTAGCCCTTGTAATTCGGGGTGCCCGGTAATGGTTTGCATTAACCATTTCGACAAGCCTTTGCCTCTGTACGCAGGCAAGATAAATACATCAGCAATATAAGCAAAAGTAGCTTTATCAGTAATGGCCCTTGCAAATCCAACCTGGGTTTTATCATGATATACACCAAAACATAATGAGTTATCTATAGCTATTTTAAGCCTTTCTTCCGGTATTCCTTTTGCCCAATACGAATCATTGCTTAAATAATCATAGATCAGTTCAAAATTCAACAAGGTTTTATCTGTTGAAATATAAAATCCCTTATCCAGGAACGTATTATCATTTATAAACACTTTCATTGTAGGTTTCAATAAAATCAAGGTTGCGCACATAAACTTCAACCATCACTACTACACATATTTCGCCAGCTTCATTGCAAATATCAATAGGATGGGTTTTTACATATCTGCCACCTACAAGTAATACCTGCTCGGCTTCAGCTATTTCTTCGTCGCTTAAATTGATATTGAACCGCAATTTAGTTAATGCTGGCTTTATAAACTGTATTTGGGCCGATTTTGACCATGCGATTACGTTATAGCCTTTACGGGTAAGAACCTGGTGAAATAACAACGGGTAAAATGGATCGGCGGCAGAAAAAATGGTGCCGCCGAAAATTGAATTGTTGTAGTTACGATTAAAGAAACTTTTATTGACCTTAACATTAACACCCCGGAAACCCTTATCAAACCGGATTACCCAAATTCGCTGAAAAAAGAGTGGCGGGTATAAACGCACTATCCATTTCAATAAACCTTCCGATATCGCCATAGCTTTTAAATATCGAAATTAAAATCTAATACCAAAACATCGGGATATAATTATTCCAATAATTTATCTCATAATTAACATTATGTTAAATAGTATTCCATTTTTAAAGCCTGCTTAAACTGCAGGCTTTAAAGGGCACCCCTATTTAACTGCTGCGGGTGCAGTGGGTAAAGCTTCTATTTTTTTCTGTATCTCATTGGCATGTGCAGTATCTTTTGTACCGAGGTAGTAAGTTTTCAAATTAAATAAAGCATCGTACGAATTTGGTTTTAGTTCAACAGCCTTTAATAAATACGGTTTAGCAATATTAAATTGTGCCGTTGATTTTACAATAGCCGCGTCATATTCTTTTTGTTTATTTACCGGTATCTCATTATTAGCATAGTTGTATATATCTATAGCAGGGCTCATCAGGGCGTACCCAAGGTTTATATTGGCTTCAAAATAATTCGGATCGATCTCAACAGCTTTCATATACATATCGGCAGCCTTTTTATAAGTCTCATCTTTTTTGGCTTGTAAGGCGGCTTTAGCAGCAGCATCTTTTGTTTTGCTTTTATCCTTCATATCCTTGACTATAGCGTCGGCGAAAATCGAATAGGTTAAACCAGCGTAATAATATAATACTTTATTTTTCGGATCATTGGCTATAGCGATTTGCAGTTTTGCAAGCGCTTCCTGTTGTTTGCCCGATTGCAGGCTTAGTTCAATTTCTTTTTTACGCAGGTCAGAATTTGTTGGATATTTTTGTATCCCTTCGCCAAGTGTTTTTAATGCATTTGTAGTATCCTTTTGTCTCAAATATATTGATGATAACTCAAGATATACAGTTGAATTTTTAGAAAACCTGGTTGTGAGCAGCTTTGTATAGTTAGTAATAGCCGCGGGATAATTTTCTGCGTCTACTGCTGAAATGCCCGAATAATATATAGCATTTGTATCTGTGGGGAAAGCCTGCCGATAATACTCAAATGCACGATAAGCCTGGTCATATTTTTTTTGCCCATACAGCTTAACCCCTTTATTTAACTGGTATTGGGCTAACAGTGTTTTGGCATTATCTATCATTTTTTTATTATCCCCTTTATCTAACTCCTGGGCTTTTTTTAATGCTTCGTCGGCTGTATTAAATAACGGGGCCGTTTTAGCCTGTGAAGTATCATTTAATGCCAATGCAGCGTAAACCGATCCCTTTACGGCCCAGGTTTCACCAAGTCCGGATGTTTTTGCATTTGCAGCTGCCTTATCTATTGATGTTTTAGCTGTATTAAGGCTTATGGCTGCCAAAGTTGCTGCACCTGATTTATTAAGTAAATCATATTTTTCATATGCTTCTCTTGCATCTTTTAATTCGCCTTTTTGCGCAAATGCTGTTGCTGTAACTAAGCCCAACAGGCCTGCTATCAAAAATTTAATTCTCATGGTTATTTATTGGTTGGTTAACTGTTTTAATTTATTACTTATTTGATTCGTTTGGTCTTTATTACCCAATTGTGCGTATATAAGCTGCAAAACTTCAAGGCAACTTACATTATTAGGTGATATTTCGTTTGCTTTTTCTACCCACGGCAGTGCGCTACTTATATTTTTTTCCTTATCAATTCCTTTTTTAAAGGTACTTTTTCTTAAATAAAGTAACCCCAGATCAAATATCGGGTCGTAAGCTGAACCATTCAGATCTATCGCGTGCTGATAAAGTTGTTCAGCCTTATCATATTGATAAAGATGGTCATAACAATTTGCAACTACAAATACAATATCGGGGTTATTTATATTAATATCAAGCAATGGAGTTAATAATGGCGCTAACGACCTGTAATCTCTTTTATTGCTATAAATATTTGCTTCATCCAGCAGTAAAAATTTATCTGCCGGAAATAATTTCCTGCCCTTTTTAATCATTTCAATTGCCCTGGAGGTATCTCCTATTGCTTTATAAGCTGCCGATGCCGCTTCTATATAGGCTACTTTTGTACTATCGGCCTTAATTAAGTTGTCATAATACCTGGCCGCATTTTCTAAATTACCTAATTTGTTGTTTGTATAGGCTATATAAGCATTGAGTTGTTTAAATGACGGGGCGTATTTATGAGCCTTTAAAAAAACCTGTTCGCCATTAACATAATCAGCGTTATCCATATAAGTAAAGCCCTTGCGTATATAAACATTTGCCAGGCATTGCCGGGCAAAATCCATTTCAGGCTGATATTTATATATTCTTTTATTAGTGTTCAGCAAATCAACCAATTCAACCGTCTTTTTAAAAAAATCTGCAGGCTGGTTAAGCTTGTTTAATGAATCGATATACAAAATTGCAGAGTTAACAACCGCGCAATAAACATTTTTCTCCAGGTCGGCATTCCCCGGATTGGCCTTGATCAGGCTATCAATGGCTATTTTGGCGTTGCTTAAATATTTAAGCTCATTTTTTTGTTTGTAATATGCCAAACTATTTACTACCCCTTTTAGCACCTCTGTTTGGCAAAAGGCAAAAGGTGCAGTAAATAATATTAGGAGAACCGATAATATGATCTTACGGCCTTTCATTGTTTATTCAGTTATATCACCCGCATCACCTGGCGTTGGCTCCGTACCGGGGTTTTCAGCATCAATTTCAATATCTTCCTCCTCATCATGCTCAATTTTTGCTACCGATGCTATTTCATCATCGCCTTTCAGCGTGATCAGCCTCACTCCTTGCGTTGCGCGGCCCATAGTTCTTAATTCGCTGATAGCAATACGGATAATTATGCCCGATTTATTAATGATCATCAGGTCCTCTTTATCTGTAACACCTTTTATAGCTACAAGGTTGCCTGTTTTATCGGTGATATTCAATGTTTTAACACCCTTTCCGCCGCGGTTGGTTACCCGGTAATCATCAATATCAGTACGTTTGCCGTAGCCTTTTTCTGATACCACTAATACCGTAGTTTCCGGGTTATCAATACTGATCATTCCTACCACCTCGTCCTGGTCATTCTCCAGTGTAATTCCTCTTACACCGGTAGCTGTACGACCCATCGGCCTTACTTTTGATTCATTAAAACGTATGGCCCTTCCTGATTTTAGCGCCATTACAATTTCACTTGTTCCGCTGGTTAAGTTTGCTTCCAGCAGCGAATCGCCCTCGTTAACATTAATGGCATTAATACCATTTGCACGCGGACGTGAATAGGCTTCCAGCGAAGTTTTCTTGATCACACCCTTTTTGGTACACATAATAATAAAGTTGTTCTCCAGGTATTCCTTATCTTTCAGGTTAACTACTTTAATATATGCCTTTATGTTTTCTTCCTTCGGGATATTGATAATATTCTGTATAGCACGGCCCTTTGAGGTACGCGTGCCTTCCGGAATTTCAAATACCCGGAGCCAAAAACATTGCCCCGATTCGGTAAAAAACAGCATATAATTATGGTTCGACGCGATCAGCAAGTGCTCAATAAAGTCAGCATCACGGCTATTGCTGCCCAGCGACCCTTTGCCTCCCCTGCCCTGCCTGCGGTATTCGGTAAGCGGCGTGCGTTTAATATATCCTTCGTGCGAAATGGTAATTACAACA
>JABDBW010000037.1 GCA_013288485.1 Bacteroidota bacterium | reverse complement strand
CGCCGAACAATTGAGCAAATATATTAAAGGGAGTATGCAGCAGGGAGGAGCCGTTACCGTAAATATGGGAATATACCAGGATGGTACAGTTGATGAAAAAGCGCTGCAGGTAATGCAGGAAGTAGGTCAAACAATTAGAAAATAAAAATTAACCATTAATAGAAATAAGTTTATGAACAAAAACAAACGTAAATTTTTAACAGGACTGTATTGCACTTTGGGAAGTGCAATAGTATTCTTGTCAATTCCTTCGGTGTGTAATGCCCAGGAAAGTTCGGCTCAGCTAAGCAAGGGTAAAGGAAGCACAGGGGGGATTCAGCATAAAACCTGGACAGAGTATGGTGGCGGCAACGATCAGTCAAAATATGTGGACTTTAAGCAGATCAACAAGAAAAATGTTAATCAGCTCCAGGTCGCCTGGACCTATTCAACAAATGATAATGTTGCTACTTCCAAGTTCAACCCCATAATTGTAGATAATGTAATGTATGTGCTGGCAAAGAACAATTCATTGGTGGCGATAGATATTGGAACAGGTAAGGAAATATGGATACACGCCAACCTGAACCCGCGGTCGAAAAGAGGAATCAATTACTGGGAAAGCAAGGACAGGAAGGACCGCCGCTTATTATTCAACGTAGGCAATACCCTGCAGGAAATTGACGCGAAAACCGGGAAATCTATCCTGACATTTGGCGACAATGGTTCGGTTGACCTGACAGAAGGTTACGGGCTTGACCCGGCAACTATATCCAACCCTACATCGTCCTCTCCGGCCCATGTTTTCGAAGATTTGATCATAGAGGGATCCACAACCGGTGAGGGCTATTTCTCAACTCCGGGCGATATCAGGGCATATAACGTAATTACCGGAAAAGAGGCATGGATATTTCATACCGAACCGCGTGAGGGTGAGTTTGGTTACAATACCTGGCCCAAAGAAGCCTATAAATATATCGGCGGCGTAAATGTATGGGGAGAGTTTTCGGTTGATGCCAAACGGGGTATAGTTTATTGCCCTACCGGGTCGCCTACTTACGATTATTATGGAGCCGACCGCGAAGGGCAAGGTTTATTTGGTAATTGTATTATCGCACTCAACGCACGTACAGGAAAACGCATCTGGCATTTCCAAATGGTGCATCATGATATGTGGGACTTTGACGCAGTATCAGCCCCTCAGCTAATAACAGTAAACCACAATGGTAAAAAAGTTGATGCGGTTGCACAGGCTACTAAACAGGGCTTCCTGTATGTATTTAACCGGGTTACCGGCAAGCCTTTATGGCCCGTAAAAGAGATCCCTGTTCCACAGAGCAAGACGCCAGGCGAACACTCATGGCCCACCCAGCCTTTTCCAACAGTTGTTCCTCCTTATAACCGGCAGGTAATAACCGCGAAGGATATTAACCCGCTTTGGTCGGCCGGTAAGCGCGACAGCATGTTAAAGCGGCTGGCTGCAGGAAAGTCGGGGTTATATGAACCTCTTTCAACCGAATACGAAACTTTTACAATGCCTGGTGCTAACGGCGGTGCGCTCCACGGAAATACAGCCTCTAACCCCGGCAAGGGAATAGTTTATGTATCCTACCAGGAAGCCCCGTCAGTATATAAATTAGGCAAGACACCGCCATCCACGCTCAGGGTGCCAATCTCGGCAGACGAAACTGTAAGGGCGCAAGCCATGTATACCGAAAAGTGCCAAAGCTGTCATGGCCCTGACCACAACGGTGCTATTGGCCCTTCGCTGGTTAATTTAAATAACAGGCTTACTTATCAAAATTTTGATGCATTGCTTGAAAGTGGAAGAGGGCAAATGCCGGCATTTGTTCATTTGGGCGATCAGGCTACAGCAGATCTTTACAAATTTTTCTCGTCGCCTATTGTAGCCCGTAACTTTGGCGGCAGGGGCGGTGGCAGGGGTGGCTTCGGGCAAACAGCGGGGGCAATGCCTGAGGGGCCGGTTGTAGAATCGGGCGGTGCCCCGGTGAAGGACAAGGGCCGTGAACGTGTACAGCGTGGTTATCCTGAAGGGTTTCCAGTTCCTCCTGTCAAGTATGATATGAACGCTTCAAGCACAAGTTATGGCTTAGGTTTCCCTGATCTTTTAAAAGCCCCATGGTCAGGTATAGCAGCATATGATCTGAATACAGGAAAATTAAAATGGAACCGGGCGCTTGGTAATGTAGATAAATTTGGCAAAGATACCGGCTCGCCTAAAGGTTCGCAGCATAAAGGAATGCTGATTACAGCTACCGGGTTGGTTTTTGCTACCTGCAATGATGGGAAAATATATGCTTATGATGCAGATAACGGGAATATTTTATGGTCATATAAATTACCGAGGGAACCGGATGGCCTGCCTGCAATGTATGAGTACAAGGGACGTGAGTACCTGGTGATCTGTTCAACAAGCGGCCGTACGGATAGAACCAAGACGGACGAAGAGACGTTCAGGGGGTATACGGTGCTTGCACTTCCTGAAATAAAAAAGTGATATAAATAGTAATATAAAAGCATAACCGGGAATGGAAATTTGAACCATTCTTTCACTTAAAATTATTTGTTAGTAGATCAACCAAAAGACCTTAAAAAGTGAAAATTTATTTTAAACTCACATTAGCTGCCATCTGCTTATTGCTGATAGGCTCCGGCAAAACCCTCGCCCAGGCCCTTAAGCCGTTTGAGGGGGAAAAAACCAGTTGGAACGGATTTGACCGGTACGACTATTTTATGGACATGGAAACCTTTGCCATTACACCGTTTACAGCCCTTGCGACTGAAAGGACCGGAATGGACGACAAAAATACGCCCAAAGGCAAGGTACGCTGCATTGTTATTGTACCCAAAACCGCTGCGCCGGGAAACCCGGTTACCTGGCGCGGTTATTACTGGGACCATGAGCCGCAATCGGAAGTGGAGTTGCTTAAAAGAGGTTTCCACGTAGTGTATGTTAACATAGATCCGGGCAAACAATGGGAAGCCTGGTATAGCTTTTTTACCGGGCATGGCTTGTCGAAAAAACCGGCTTTCAGCGGCATGAGCCGCGGCGGCATTAACGAATATGCCTGGGCTACGGTGCACCCTGATAAGGTATCATGCCTGTATGCGGATAACCCGGCCATTCGGCCCGAGAGTTTTGCCGCTTTGAATACCCTGGTAAAATATGACATACCCGTATTAAGTATAGTTGGTACAGAAGATTTTGTTTTCCCCACCAACACGCGGTTGATAGAAAAGGCTTTACTGCTTATGGGCGGGCGCATGACCATGATGATAAAGGAAGGGACAGGGCACCATCCGCATAGTATAAAAGACGCCACATTTATAGCCGATTGGGTGGTGCAAAATATAAAACCAACGGTACGCGACCCGCTTTTTGCCGATACCGGCGCGTTTGTAAAAACTTATTACTACAGCTCGGAAAATAAGTACCAGTATCTTAAGATAGAGAATACCTGGGCAACGGTGCGCGGACCATGGTTTACGCCGGTTTACGATGTTTATAACGTTAAAAACGATACCAAGTTCGGCATAAAAACATTAACTATAATTGCGCCCAATAAACCCGCGCCGGGCAATCCCTGGGTTTTCAGGGCCGACCGTATTTTGGACGGTGACGCTCCCGTAGAGCAGGCCTTGCTGGCTAAAGGCTATTATATCGTGTCGCCGCCTATAACCGGGCAAAACCCCGTGCGCAAGGATTGGGACAGTTATTATAATATGCTGGTTGCTAAAGGATTTTCAAAAAAACCGGTTATGATGGGTACCGGCGCTTATGCCGGCGAGGCTTATATATGGGCCATTTACAACCCCGATAAAGTATCGTGCATATACGCGGATAACGCGGCTATGCGCAGCATTATGGAAAAGAAACAACCGCTTGATACGCTTGCGCCATTGGCAAAGGCCCATATACCAACGCTGCACGTTAGCGGCGCTACCGATCCATGGCTAACTACTGATACCCGTGTTGCCGAAGAAAAATATAAAGCATTGGGCGGCAGCATGACCGTTATAACTATACCCGGCGAAGGGCATTTCCCGCGCGTACCCAGAGATCCGGAGCCAATAGTGGCGTTCATAGTAAAAAACACGAAGCAATAATATTTGCATAAACATTGTTTCAACAGAAAATAAAAAAGGCAGTTACTTTCTATCGTAACTGCCTTTCTTTTAGGTAGAGGGAAGCGGCGAAGTGTCGAACTTTTTGGAGGACCTCCGTGCTATCTTGGTGCTAAAAATATGATTTCATAGATTATTTATTACGCGCATTTATTACACGATTTTTCATTTCTTCGCTAAAATCGACATAATTTTTAACTCTGCTCTTGTGTACATATCCTATAATGTTTTGAAGACCTTTTCTATTGACCGGCCACCACTCGCTTGTACCATCTGGCACATAATAGAAAAACTCATCCTTAGTGAATTTATCCACAATTGAAGACGTCGCAGAAGGCTTGGCCCTAACATTAACATATCCATCCTTATCATTAATTGACCCTACTAAATAAAGCCTTTGAGGAATATTATCATACATTTTACCTTCTAACAGGTCGCCATTATTTAACCAGATCCAACTTATTTGTACAGGTGTTTCTATACCTAAATCAAAATAAACCTTTTTCCCATTTGGAAAATCTAATTCAAGATAGTCATCAAAATTACCGCCCTGATTATATATTTTCGCCCCATCAATTAATATTTTAAGCTGAGTTAAGTTTAATCCTTGTGTTAAATCTAACGAATAGGGTTTAAAATCTTTAATAATAAAAGATGGACTCGCATCATTTAAGGTAATTTTCTTTTTTTCTATTAGTTTGAAATCATAAAAATCACTCTTTAGGCTGTCAGCTACTATTTGTTCTGCTTCACCATGAATACCTCCGTTTGCATAAATCTTTGAAAGCTCGCCAATAGTCGCTTTATTTTCAAATAAAATTTTATAAAATTCCTTTATACAATTTCTATAGTCAGTATTAGTGGGCGCTTGTGAAAATAATTTACTGCTAATAAATAGTTGGCATAAAACAACTAAAAGTATCTTTTTCATTTTGGTTGGCAATTATTATAAATAACACGAAGTGGTATATAAAGTTGATTAGAAAGAACTGGGCTGACTACATTTAAAAAACCTTGTATTTCCTCCCCCGCTGGCGCAAGTATGCAGCGCCGGCAAGCGCGCGGCGTACTTGTGCCTAAAATTACATTATCATTGGCTCGATCAAAACAATATCCGGAAATAAAAATGATGGCAGGCCATAATAATCTTTAGCGCTGCTGTATAAATAGTCCTCAGGGCTTTCAACAAACCCGGCCTCTACCGGGTTATCATGAATATAATCCAATTTTTGATGTATTACTTTTGGGGTAAATAATTCGATGGGATGATTGTCCTGCCTCCAAAGTTGAAAGCCTGTATTATTGCTATTGGTTAGCCCCGCCTGTTCCATTAATTTCAGTATCCATTCGCGCCTGCTTTCCTGCGGATGTTCCGTTATGGCCTTTCGTAATGCAATGGAAGAGTGCCGTTTCATATCCCTTACTATATCCTGCATATTGTCTTTTTCTGTACCGATTATCATATGTACATGGCTGGTCATGAACACCAGCCGAAAATCTGCAATCCTTTATTTTGCCGGCAATACTGCCAGCTATCTAAAAGTATCTGCCTGTATTCGTTACGTATAAACAGATCGATCCAGCCAACTACGGCAAAAGTTATAAAGTATAGTCTTTCCTGGTCATGAAATTTATATTTGCTGCTCATATTTTAAATATATGGACAATCTTGTGATCAGCAAAATGGTATAGGCACAAGTACGCCGTGCTTTGGCTTACGCTGCATACTTGCGCCAGCTTTTGAGAAGCAAAAAATCGTCATCAAACAAAAAAGCCTCAGATCTTTCGACTTGAGGCTTTTGACTTAACTAAAGGTAGCGGGAGCAGGACTCGAACCTACGACCTTCGGGTTATGAGCCCGACGAGCTACCAACTGCTCCATCCCGCACTATTTTTGGTGTTATCACCCTTTGTTCATAACTACAAAAAGCGTTCCGTTTAAGCTAAAAATGCAATTTACATTCCGTTTAAATTGGACTGCAAAGATATAATTCGTTTCTTTGCAGTCCAAATTATATTTTGTTTATTTTTCTATGGGGCATAAGGCAGGTTTTGTGAGTATTATTGGTAAGCCCAACGCGGGTAAATCAACCCTGATGAACGCGCTGGTAGGCGAAAAAATGTCTATCATCACACCCAAGGCCCAAACCACCCGCCATCGCATATTGGGTATTGTGAATACGGATGACTACCAAATTGTTTTTTCAGATACGCCCGGTATCATCAAACCGCATTACGCCCTGCACGAAAGCATGATGCACCAGGTTAATGGCTCTATTGTAGATGCCGACCTTATACTGCTGGTTACCGATATTTACGAGGAGTATGATGAAGGGGATGTACTTAAAAAGCTGGAAGGATCTACAGCGCCCTTAGCGGTACTGATCAATAAGATTGACCAGTCAGACGAGGAAACGGTGAAGAAAAAAGTAGATTACTGGGAGGAGAAATTAAACCCCGCCGCAGTGTTTGCCGTATCGGCCCTGCATGGCCATAACGTGCTGTCGGTAATGAATTTTGTGATAGAACATTTGCCCGAGCACCCGGCTTATTATGAAAAAGATGCGCTGACCGACCGTAACGACCGCTTCTTCGCATCAGAAATGATAAGGGAGCAAATATTTAAGCAATATAAAAAAGAAATACCCTACAGCACCGAGGTTATTGTAACCGCCTTTGTGGAGGGCGAAAAACTGCACCGCATAAGCGCCGAAATTATTGTTGAGCGCGACTCGCAAAAAAACATCATTATTGGCGAGGGCGGCAAAATGCTGAAGATAGTAGGCACTTATTCGCGCCGCGATATGGAAGATTTTTTCCAGAAGAAAGTGTTCCTGGAAATGTTTGTAAAAGTAATACCCGACTGGCGCAGCAAAAAAAACTACCTGAAGAAATTTGGGTACGAGTAGCAGAGGGTTTTACGTAATACGTAATATGTTTTACGTTTATCTTTGCAAACTAATATTAATACATACAAGAGCCCGGCTCTTCAACACGTAAAACGTTCAACGTCTAACGTAAAACCCTTTTAAATGAGCAACATAGTAGCCATAGTTGGCCGCCCGAATGTGGGCAAATCAACTTTATATAACCGATTAACCGAGAGCCGCAAAGCTATTGTGGACGACTTTAGCGGCGTAACCCGCGACAGGCATTACGGCGTTTCCGAATGGACGCATCACCAGTTTACGGTTATTGATACCGGCGGCTATGTAGCCAACTCCGACGATGTGTTTGAAGCCGCCATTCGCGAACAGGTGGCTATCGCTATTGAGGAAGCGTCGGTAATTTTGTTTTTGGTAGATGTTACTACCGGTATTACAGACCTGGATGATGAAATTGCGGCCCTGCTGCGCAAAGGCAACAAGCCTGTATTTGTGGTGGTTAACAAAGTGGATAACAACAGCCAGCTATCAGACGCTACGGTATTTTACAGTATGGGTTTGGGCGAAATTTATAATATCTCGTCTATGACGGGGTCGGGTACCGGCGAACTGCTGGATGAAATGGTAAAGCATTTTGATACCGAGCCGCTGGAAGAAAACACCCGCCCTAAATATGCTATTGTTGGCAGGCCCAATGTGGGTAAATCATCCATCATTAACGCGTTGATAGGTAAAGAACGCAATATAGTCACCCCCATAGCGGGCACCACGCGCGATTCTATCCACATCCATTACAACCAGTACGGCCATGATTTTATGCTGATAGATACAGCCGGGATGCGTAAAAAAACCAAGGTTAAAGAGAATATTGAGTTTTACTCGGTAATGCGTACCATTAAGGCACTCGAAGAGGCTGATGTGGTTATCCTGATGATAGACGCGGTTGAGGGCATAGAATCGCAGGATATTAATATTTTTCACCTGGCCGAAAAAAATAAAAAAGGGGTAATGATCGTGGTAAACAAGTGGGACCTGATAGAAAAAAACAACAAGACCACCAAAGTTTTTGAGGATATGATAAAAGAAAAGCTGCAGCCGTTTACCGATGTGCCTGTTGTATTTACATCAGTAACCGAAAAGCAGCGGGTTTTAAAAGTGATAGACGTGGCTAACCAGGTGTATCAAAACCGCGCCCGAAAAATACCTACTTCAAAACTGAACGAGGTAATGCTGCCCATAATTGAGCATTATCCGCCGCCCTCCATCAAAGGGAAATACGTTAAAATTAAATACATTACCCAAATAGCGGGCACATCGCCTATGTTCGCTTTCTTCTGCAACCTGCCGCAATATGTTAAGGAACCCTATTATCGCTTTATTGAAAATAAGCTACGGGAAAACTTCGAATTTAGCGGGGCGCCTATACAAGTTTGGTTCAGGCAAAAATAGTTTAATTTGAAAATTAGCTAATTTGAGAATTTGAAAATGAGCCATGATCAATTTTCAAATTAGCACATCATCAAATTTTCAAATTAAAGCGCAGCTACGGCTTTTTTCAAAACCTCGTCGTTAGTGTTTATGGTTTTAAAGTAGGCCTCATCTCCCCATTTAAAACGGGCGGCAGTGGCTTTGAGCAAGGTTTTAATATTTTCTTTGGATATCAGCAGTTCATGCGGATCTATTTGTTTGACGGTTTGCGAAGCGTATAAAATAAAATCGCCCAATTCCGCGTCGCTTATGGTATAGCGTTTTATAAAATCATCGCCTGCTAAGTACTTGTTTAATTCAGGCTGCATGTGGTCAACAACATAAGCCATAAAAAGCTGCTGGCTATTGAGTTGCTGTATCAATAAGGTGCCTTGCGTGGTATCGGCAGGTACAAAAATATCGGGCATAATACCGCCGCCGCTAAAAACTTTCCTGCCCAATGAAGTATGATAATTGCCGGGTTTGCGGAAAGCACTGTCCTTTAAATTGCTTTCTTCCGAAAACAGCTCGCCTTTTCGCATACGTTCAGTCAGTTCGTTGCGATAATTTTCTATACCACCGCTATATGATTTTTGAATAGACCGTCCCGAGGGTGTATAATAACGCGCAATAGTTAGGTTGATAGCAGAGCCGTCGCCAAACGGAAATTGCTCCTGCACCAGCCCTTTGCCAAATGAGCGGCGGCCAACAATAACTGCCCGGTCAAGATCCTGTAAAGCGCCTGCCAGTATCTCACTCGCGGAGGCCGAATACTCATCAATAAGCAAAGCCAGTTTACCGTGCTGAAAACTGCCCGAATCGGTCGAGAAATAATCGGTGCGCGGCTCATGAACCCCCTTTGTGTAAACGATGAGCTGTTTTTTAGATAAAAATTCATCCGCCAGGGCGGTAGCGGTATTCAGGTAGCCCCCGCCGTTTCCGCGTATATCCAATACCAGTTTTTGCATGCCCTGTTTTTTTAATTTGTTCAGTGCGATGCGAAAATCAGCATCCGTAGCCGATGCGAATTTGCTGATCTTGATATAACCCATAACCGGGGTAAGCATATAGGCGGCATCCATACTACTAAGCGCAACGCGGTCGCGCTTTATGTTAAAAAACTTAATGGTTTTACTCCCCACGGGCAATACAGCCATTAACAATTGCGAATCTTTTTCGCCCCGAAAAATTTTATTTACGCGGTCGTTTATTAAATGTGTACCCGAAAAATTTTTATGGTCAACATCGATCACCCTGTCGCCCGGTACAATGCCCGCTTTAGCGGCCGGGCCGCCGGGATATGCCTGTGTTATTACCAGCGTATCGCGCAGCAACAGGTATTCAATGCCAATACCGTTAAAACCGCCTTCCAGTTTTTCATTGATGCTGGCAGCTTGACGTGCAGGCAGGTAAAGCGAATGCGGGTCGAGGTTTTGCAGCATACCGTTTAAGGTTACGCCTTCAATACTGTCAACATTTACCGAGTCGACATAGTTATGGCGAACAAGGTCTAAAACCTTGGAAACCTTATCCTTTCCGTCGAACGAAATATGGCCCGCAAGGTTATTATCGCTTATTAAAAGGCCTATGGTTACGCCTAATAAAAGCAAAATGACCGACCTGAAAACAATACCCGCCGTTTTTTTCATAAATTCCTCTTACAAATTTACTGATTTGGGTTTGACAGTACTATATTTATTAAGCCATATCAGGAATTTTACCGAATTTTGGCAAATAATACATCTCAAATGCAAACCACAACCGAAAAAGATTCGCACTATAACCACCTTGAGCAGATGAGCGTGGGTGAGATCCTTCAGCATATCAATTACGAAGATGAAACGGTTGCGGTTTCGGTAAGCAGGGCGTTGCCGCAAATAGAAAAACTGGTTACCGCGGTTACTGCCAAAATGAAAGCAGGCGGCAGGCTTTTTTATATTGGGGCGGGAACCAGCGGACGCCTGGGCGTGGTCGATGCTTCAGAATGCCCGCCAACATTCGGTGTGCCTTTTGATTGGGTAGTAGGTATTATAGCCGGGGGCGACGGCGCCATCCGCAAAGCGGTTGAATTTGCCGAGGATGATGTTAACCAGGCCTGGAAGGACCTCATGGCCTTTAACATAACTGGTAAGGACGTGGTGGTAGGCATTGCCGCATCGGGCACTACACCCTATGTAATTGGGGGCCTTAAAGCTGCCAATCAAAATAAAATAACTACCGGCTGCGTTGTTTGCAATAGCAGCAGCCCTGTAGCTGCCGTAGCACAATACCCCGTTGAAGTAGTTACCGGCCCCGAGTTTGTAACCGGCTCAACCCGTATGAAAGCGGGCACTGCCCAAAAGATGGTATTGAATATGCTGAGCACCGCGGTAATGATACAGCTGGGCAGGGTTAAAGGTAACAAGATGGTGGATATGCAGCTAACCAATAATAAACTGGTTGACCGAGGCACCCGCATGGTAATGAACGAAACAAAACTGGATGAAGCCGCCGCTGCCGGGCTGCTGAAAAAATACGGAAGCGTTAGAAAGGCCGTGGAGAATTATATTAAATTAGAAATAAAAAAGTCTCCCCTACCGGGGGAGATTTAGAGGGGGCTAAATGCACGAAATAGAACCATATTATAAATGGCGCGATGACTATGTAGCATCGGAGGATGAGTATTCTCCTTTTTATGCTACGCAGTATAACGAGTTTGAATTTGATAAACAGATATATAACTACCTGCTGCATCCGCAATGGGATTCGTTCGGCTCAAATACTTTGTACATGAAAGTATTATTTGCCGATTATGACCGCTCCTACGCTATCATGGAATTTATCGGCGAATGGAACGATGCCATTAACAATGATATTATGCTGTTAAAGCGCGAAATAATTGAGTTGATGGTTGATAACGGCATTAACAAGTTTATTTTGATCGGCGAAAATGTGCTGAACTTTCATTCTTCGGATGATTGTTATTATGAAGAATGGTTCCAGGATGTGGAAGATGGCTGGATAGCCGGCATCAACTTCAGGGACCATGTGCTGCAGGAGTTTAAGCGTAATAATATTGATTACTACATCAATTTCGGCGGCGAACTGGACGACCTGAACTGGCGCGCGCTAAAACCGCTGCAATTATTTAAAAAGGTTGAGGAGCAATTGATAAAGAGGTTGAGTTAAAGAGATCAGTGATTTGCAAGTTTGAAAAACAATTCTTCTAATCACTAAGCTGTCAACACGGGCGTTTTTTTATGACATAGGCATTGCTCACCTATTTGCACATTACAACTTTATTCCGCATCTTTGCGCTGCTTATAGAGAAAGACGGAGGGATTAGACCCTGCGATGTCTTAGCAACCTGTGCTCCACAAGGTGCTAAATTCTACTTATCGGCTTTGCAGATAGGAAAGATAAGCGAAAGTCATTTACCAACCGACTTTTCGATATAAGCGCTTTTCAGTTTGCAGTTACCAGTTTTCAGTTTGCAGTTCTTCATGGAACTATAGCTTACTGCCCACTGCCAACAGCAAACTGCCAACTTTACAACATGAATATAAAAGAAGAATTACAAAAACGTATACTCGTAATTGACGGCGCAATGGGTACCATGATACAACGGTACCAGTTAACCGAAAAGGATTTTCGTGGGGAGAGATTTAAAGATCACCCTTCTGATCTGCAGGGAAATAATGACCTGCTGAATATTACGCGCCCTGATGTTATTAAAGCCATACATGCCGAATATTTGGATGCGGGAGCAGATATTATTGAAACCAACACCTTCAGCACACAGGTTATTTCATTAGCCGACTATCATTTAGAAGAGCTGGCGTATGAGTTAAGCTATGAAGGCGCTCGTTTAGCACGTGAAGTAGCTGATGAATATACTTTAAAAGAACCGCATAAACCCCGTTTTGTGGCGGGCGCAGTTGGGCCAACCAACCGTACCGCTTCCTTATCGCCTGATGTGAACGACCCGGGTTATCGTGCCGTTTCTTTTGACGATTTGGCCGAAGCCTATTACACACAGGTACGCGGTTTGGTTGATGGCGGCGCGGATGTGCTGTTGGTTGAAACCATATTTGATACCTTAAATGCCAAAGCGGCATTATTTGCCATTAATCGTTATGCTAACGAAAGCGGCAAACATTTGCCGGTAATGATATCGGGCACCATAACTGATGCTTCGGGCCGCACCCTTTCGGGGCAAACGGTTGAGGCGTTTTGGAACTCTATACGCCATGCTAATTTGTTATCAGTAGGGCTTAACTGCGCTCTGGGCGCCAAAGAAATGCGCCCGCATATACAGGAGCTTTCTGAAAAAGCCGACGTATTTATTTCGGCTTATCCAAATGCGGGTTTGCCTAATGAGTTTGGCCAGTATGACGAAACCGCGCACGAAACCGCGCACCAGGTTGACGATTTTATGAAAGCCGGCTTGGTAAATATTGTGGGCGGCTGCTGCGGCACCACGCCCGACCACATTAAATGTATTGCCGAAAGAGCTGTAAAACATTCGCCGCGCAAAATAGTGCAGGTTGAACCTTATATGAGGTTAAGCGGCCTTGAAGCCGTTACTATTACCCCCGAAAGCATTTTTGTAAATGTGGGCGAGCGTACCAATATTACCGGCTCGCCAAAATTCTCGAAGTTGATATTGGCCGAGAATTATGAGGAAGCGCTAACTGTTGCACGCCAGCAGGTAGAAGGCGGCGCCCAGGTTATTGATATTAACATGGACGAGGGCATGATCGATTCGGAAGCGGTGATGGTTAAGTTTTTGAACCTGGTTGCTTCTGAGCCTGATATATCCAAACTGCCCATCATGATCGATTCATCAAAATGGACGGTTATTGAGGCGGGATTAAAATGTATACAAGGTAAGGGTATCGTTAACTCTATCTCCCTTAAAGAAGGCGAAGAAAAGTTTAAAGAATATGCCCGCAAAATATTAAGCTATGGCGCGGCAACCGTGGTAATGGCTTTTGACGAAACTGGCCAGGCCGATTCATTAGAGCGCCGTAAAGAAATATGCCAGCGTTCATATAACATACTGGTGAATGAGGTAGGTTTCCCGCCGCAGGACATTATTTTCGACCCTAATATTTTAACAGTGGCCACCGGGCTCGAAGAACATAATAACTATGCCGTTGATTTTATTGAAGCCACTCGATGGATAAAACAAAACCTGCCCTATGCTAAAGTTAGCGGTGGGGTAAGTAATATTTCGTTCTCTTTCAGGGGGAACAATGTGGTGCGCGAGGCTATGCACTCGGCGTTTTTGTACCATGCTATAAAAGCGGGTATGGATATGGGCATTGTAAATGCCGGTATGCTGGAGGTTTACCAGGAGATTGACAAAGAGTTATTAGAACTGGTTGAAGATGTATTGCTGAACCGCCGCGACGATGCCACCGAACGCCTGGTTGAATATGCCGATACGGTAAAAAGCAAAGGCAAAGAGATAGTACGCGACGAGGAATGGCGCAAAGAGCCGGTAGAAAGCCGCTTATCGCACGCGCTGGTAAAAGGCATTATTGAATACCTGGATGATGATGTGGAAGAGGCCCGTCAAAAATATGCTAAACCGCTCGAAGTGATCGAAGGCCCTTTAATGGATGGGATGAATATTGTAGGCGACCTGTTTGGCGCGGGCAAAATGTTTTTGCCGCAGGTGGTAAAGTCGGCACGGGTAATGAAAAAAGCGGTGGCTTATTTACTGCCGTTTATTGAGCTGGAAAAACAACGGGTTATTGATGCCGGGGAGGATTCAAGCGGAAGCCGGGCCAATGCGGGTAAAATATTAATGGCCACCGTAAAAGGCGACGTGCACGATATTGGTAAAAATATAGTAGGCGTGGTTTTGGCCTGCAATAACTTCGAGGTGATAGATTTGGGCGTGATGGTTCCCGCACAACGCATTATTGAGGAAGCTAAAAAGCAGGAAGTTGATATCATTGGCTTAAGCGGTTTAATTACCCCTTCATTGGATGAGATGGTGCATTTTGCCAAAGAAATGGAACGCGAGGGCTTTACGATTCCGCTAATTATTGGTGGCGCAACAACATCGCGCATACATGCGGCGGTAAAGGTGGCGCCTAATTATTCGGGGGCGGCTATACACGTGCTGGATGCATCGCGCAGCGTTACCGTTTGCAGCAGTTTAATGAACCGTGATACACGTGATGACTATATACAGGGCATAAAAGACGAATACGAAAAAGCTAGAGAGGCACATGCCAACAAAAAATCAGACAAGCGTTTTGTAACGCTGGAGCAGGCACGCGCCGATAAATTTCAGATAGACCTCGATAAAGTTGCGCCTAAACCCGCCTTTACGGGCACTAAGGTTTTCGAAGCTTATCCACTGGCAGAGTTGGTGCCTTATATTGACTGGACACCGTTTTTCCATACCTGGGAACTGCGCGGCAGCTATCCTAAGATATTTGATGATAAGTTTGTTGGCGTTGAGGCCAAAAAGTTATATGATGATGCCCAAAAACTTTTAAAGGAAATAGTAGATAATAACTTATTACAGGCTAACGGTGTTATCGGCTTCTGGCCGGCTAACGCGGTGGGGGATGATATTGAATTGTATACGGATGAAAGCCGCACGCAATTATTATCGCGCATACATACCCTTCGCCAACAATCAGAAAAAGTAAAGGGCGAGCCTTATTATGCCTTATCAGATTTTGTGGCCACAAAAGAAAGCAGCGTTTCCGATTATTTCGGCGGCTTCGCGGTAACAACCGGTATTGGCTGCGATGAACTGGTTGCTAAATTTGAAAAGGATTATGATGATTATAACAGCATCATGGCTAAAGCCCTTGCCGACCGTTTAGCCGAAGCGTTCGCCGAAAAAATGCACGAGTTGGTACGTAAAGAATACTGGGGCTATGCCCGAAATGAAGAACTGACCGCCGAAGAACTGATAAAAGAAGAATACCAGGGCATACGCCCGGCGCCGGGTTACCCCGCTTGTCCGGAGCATACTGAGAAGATCACTTTGTTCGACCTGTTGAAAGCCGAGGACAATGCCCACATGCACCTAACCGAAAGCCTGGCCATGACGCCGGCTGCATCCGTAAGCGGATTTTATTTCGCGCACCCGCAGTCGCGCTACTTTGGGTTAAACAAAATAAGCAAGGACCAGGTGGAGGATTATGCAAAGAGGAAAAATATGACGGTAGAAACGGCTGAAAGATGGTTGGGGCCTAATTTAAATTATTAAGCCCCCCGACCCCCTAAGTTATTTATCAATGAGATAAACTTTGTGAGGTTCTGATTTCAATGCTTGTTCTACAAAGGCAGGAATAAACAAAATAAGTTCTTCTATTTTGCTTGTTACAGTATTAAATACGGCAATAGAGATTTTGTATTTATTAAGATTTTGCTGGTGAACAAGGTTTTTATCGATTGTTAAAAATATCTCAAAACCGTTCTCTGCACATAATGTCAAAAGTTTGCCGTTCTTAACACCGCCCCATCCTAACTCTGTTACTGTATAAACTTCAAACCCTTTTAAATAAACCTTAAGCTTTTTAGTAACGCATTCGTCAAGCAAAATTTTCATTGAGTATGTTGGTAGATGTTTCGATAAGATTCTTCGACATTTCCAATATTTTGATTACCTGCTCGCGGCTCACCCCTTCAAAATCTTCTAAAAAAGTCTCGATAGAATCACCTGTTTCTAAATAATCAAATAAATTTTTGATCGGTACACGGGTACCGAAAAAAACAGGTGTGCCGCCCATTATTTCTTTGTCAATATTAATTACGCGTTGTTGCATGATCTTGTGGCGTTGATTATCAAATTTACAAATAATATATTGATTATAAAGTATCTTTGAATATGACTATCATAACCATACAGGTTCCAGGAAAAGCCAAAAGCAAACTATCGGCTATTGTTAAAGAGTTGGGTGGTGAGATCATTTCTGTATCTACTGACAGGCAGGCATCGAAAAAAGAAAAGTTGCTCAACGAGATCAAGCAGGGATTAAAAGAGGTAAAGAATATCCGCGAGGGAAAAACAAAGTCTTATTCCATGTTTGAACTTTTGGATGGCAAATAATGTACGCCTTACTGCATTTTTCTTAAGGAAAGCCAAACGACTTTTAAAGAAATATCCTCAATGTTTTAATTTCATTATCAGTTAATTATAAATTTTTATATTTATTAAAAATTTAATATGGCAACTGTTAATAATGTCGAATTTAATAAGTGGGACGAAGAATTAATCAAAATTACTTTAACCAATAGAACGGATGTAAACACAATAAACTCTACCATCTTTTTAAGAAACGCCATTAAATCAGTATTAGATGGCATCAATAATGATGATTATCCTGAATGGTTTGTTGAAAGTTTTGATGCAATAATTAATCTTTTTTTAGGCATATTGAGATCTGCATCAATTACCCAACCTCAAACAATTCAACAATCAATAAATAATCTTAGACAAGTTATATTATTAGGTATAAAAAATAATTCATTTCCAATATATCATACCTTACCCTTTTTGGAAAATTATGCAAAAACACATAAAATAGATAATCAATTATCCAATATAGAATCAATCAGCAATTCAGTTGATAAATCAATAAAAAAAATCGAGGATGATGCCAGTTTAGAGATTAATTCCTTAGAAGAAAAATTTAGCATATTTAAGGCAGAAGCAGATAAGACATTATCTCTTCTTAATAAGCAAGCAGGAAAAATTGGTGTAAAAGATTATGCTGGCATTTTTGAAAAGCAAGCCTTTGAACATTCAAATTTTTTTATAGATCAGGAGAATGTGGATAATAGAAAATTTAGTGTAAAATGTTTTGGTAAAGCTCAACGATGGCTTGCATTCGCAGTTATAGCTTTTGCACTATTAATATATTCATTCACTAATTTGGACAACTATTTCAGTTTAAAAGATCAATATGTTTTTACACCAGAGGTAACCGTACATATTATTGGCCGATTTCTTTTTATAAGTTTATTTATTTTTATAGTATCGTTTTCGTTTAAACAGTTTAGAGTCAATATGCACCTTTATACTTTAAACAAGCACCGAGCAAATACATTAAAATCTTTTGAATATTTGACTCGGGCCCCTGATCAATTGGCACCCGAATCTTACAATGCAATTTTGATGGAAGTAGCTAAGGCAATATATGAATCAGGTCAAACAGGTTATATTAGTTCTAATGAAAATCATTCAGACATACCTTCCATAATTGATATGTCAAAAGTAATTACTCAACCTAGGAATTAATATTCAACCACCTCCCCAAAACTTTTTTCCTCAACCACTTGAATATCAAAAAATAACTCCGTACTTTTGCAGTCCCGAAAACCGCCGCGCCGATGTGGCGGGCGAGGGGTTAAAACAAAATAGAACAGAAAAAGGAAAAATGCCTACTATCAATCAATTAGTTAGAAAAGGTAGAGTAGCTCTGGTCGACAAGAGTAAGTCGCCGGCGTTGGACAGCTGTCCACAGCGAAGAGGAGTATGCACCCGTGTGTATACCACTACCCCTAAGAAACCAAACTCAGCAATGCGTAAAGTTGCACGTGTGCGCTTAACCAACGGTAAAGAAGTAAACGCTTACATACCCGGAGAAGGCCACAACTTACAGGAACACTCTATTGTATTGATCCGTGGCGGTCGTGTTAAAGACTTACCGGGTGTACGTTACCACATTATTCGTGGTGCTTTAGATACTTCGGGTGTTGCCGGCCGTAATCAGCGTCGTTCAAAATATGGTACTAAACGCCCTAAACCAGGCCAGGCTGCTGCAGCCCCTGCAAAAGGTAAAAAGAAATAATTAAAGGAGGATAGTAAAAATGAGAAAATCGAAACCAAAAAAAAGAATCCTTCTTCCTGATCCAAAATTCAATGATATTTTGGTAACCAGGTTTGTCAACAACATGATGTACGATGGTAAAAAATCAACCGCGTACGCTATATTTTACAATGCTGTTGAGATAGTTGAAAAGAAAACAAGCGAAAACGGGTTAGAAACCTGGAAAAAAGCTTTAAATAATGTAATGCCTGCCGTTGAAGTAAAAAGCCGCCGCGTAGGTGGCGCTAACTTCCAGGTACCTACCGAAGTAAGGCCCGAGCGTAAAATAGCGTTAGGTATGAAATGGTTGATCAGCTATGCCCGCCGTCGTGGAGAAAAAACAATGATGGAGAAATTAGCCGGCGAGATCATATCAGCCGCTAAAGGCGAAGGCGCAGCAGTGAAAAAGAAAGAAGATACGCATAAAATGGCTGAAGCTAACAAGGCGTTCTCACACTTTAGATTTTAATTAGTGAATTATTGAATGAGTGAATGAGTGAATAGGTGAGTTTTTAATTAAACATTCACTCATTCGCTCACCCGCTCATTCACTCAATATAAAAACATGTCAAGAGATCTAAGATATACAAGAAATATAGGTATTGCCGCTCATATTGATGCCGGTAAAACAACTACCACCGAGCGTATTCTTTACTATAGCGGCGTGAGCCATAAAATAGGCGAGGTACACGAAGGTGCAGCTACAATGGACTGGATGGCGCAGGAGCAGGAGCGTGGTATTACCATTACTTCGGCCGCTACTACTATCGACTGGAAATACAGGGGCCAAACTTACCACATCAATATTATTGATACCCCCGGGCACGTGGATTTTACCGTTGAGGTAAACCGCTCGTTACGGGTATTGGATGGTTTGGTTTTCTTATTTAGCGCGGTTGATGGTGTTGAGCCGCAATCAGAAACTAACTGGAGGTTGGCCAATAACTACAACGTTGCCCGTATAGGTTTCGTTAATAAAATGGACCGCAGCGGCGCCGACTTTTTAAATGTTGTAAAACAGGTAAAAACCATGCTGGGCAGCAACGCGGTTCCGTTACAGTTACCAATCGGCGCCGAAGAAAACTTTAAAGGTGTTGTTGATTTGATTAACTGGAAAGGTATTGTTTGGAACGAGCATGATAAAGGCATGACCTTTACCGAAGTGCCTATCCCGGAGGATATGATCGAAGAAGCAACCGAGTGGAGAGAGAAATTATTAGAATCAGTTGCTGATTATGATGAGAGCCTGATGGAGAAATTTTTCGATGCCCCTGAAACTATTACCGAGCGTGAAGTATTAGACGCTTTGCGTAAAGCAGTTTTAGATGCTAAGATAGTTCCGATGGTATGCGGTTCATCGTTCAAAAACAAAGGTGTGCAAACCATGCTCGATTATGTGATGGAACTGTTGCCTTCGCCAATGGACGTGGAAGGTATTGTGGGCCATAACCCCGATACAGGCGCTGAAATTGTACGCCTGCCATCAGAAAAAGAACCATTTGCTGCTCTTGCATTTAAAATAGCAACCGACCCGTTTGTGGGCCGTTTATGCTTTATACGTGTTTATTCGGGTAACCTGGAAGCAGGCTCGTATGTATATAATATGCGTTCAGAAAATAAAGAACGTATCTCTCGTATATTCCAGATGCATGCTAACAAGCAAAACCCTATCCCTAATGTTGGGGCAGGCGATATTGCTGCTGTAGTGGGCTTTAAGGATATTAAAACAGGCGATACGCTTTGTGATGAGAAACATCCTATCGTGCTGGAATCTATGAACTTCCCTGAGCCGGTTATTGGTTTAGCTATTGAGCCTAAAACACAGGCCGATGTAGATAAACTGGGCATGGCCTTGGGTAAACTATCAGAAGAAGATCCAACCTTCCGTGTTAATACCGACGAAGAAACCGGCCAAACCGTAATATCAGGTATGGGCGAGTTGCACCTCGACATTATCATGGACCGTTTAAAACGCGAGTTTAAGGTGGAGGTTAACCAGGGCGCTCCGCAGGTTGCTTACAAAGAAGCTATCACCGGCAGCACACAACACCGCGAAACTTACAAGAAACAAACCGGTGGCCGTGGTAAATTTGCCGATATACAGATCATTGTTTCACCTACTGACGAAGGCCTGAAAGGTTTACAGTTTGTAAATGAGATCACAGGCGGGTCAATTCCGCGTGAGTTTATTCCGGCTGTTGAAAAAGGCTTTAACGCAGCCATGGTAAATGGCGTATTGGCTGGTTACCCGTTACAGGATTTGAAGATCCGTTTAATTGACGGGTCGTTCCACGCGGTCGATTCGGATGCTTTATCATTCGAAATTTGCGCACGTTCCGCCTATCGCGAAGCATTGCCAAAATGTAAGCCGATCATACTGGAGCCGATAATGAAAATCGAAATATTGACCCCTGAAGAAAACATGGGTGATGTTATTGGTGATATGAACCGCCGCCGTGGCCAGCTTTTGGGTATGGATTCACGTGCAGGCGCGCAGGTAATAAAAGCTACTGTACCGCTTTCAGAAATGTTTGGGTATGTAACCCAGTTGCGTACCATCACTTCGGGCCGTGCCACTTCAACTATGGAATTTGACCACTATGCTGAAGCACCGCGTAACGTACAGGATGAAATAATTGCAAAAGCAAGAGGCAAAAAAGCCGCAGCTAATGCGTAAATTAATTTGAAGATTTGATAATGTGCTGATTTGAAAATTAGCCCTGTCAATCTTCAAATTTTCAAATAAATAAATTTTCAAATTGATCAACCATAGCTAATTGCTCTTATGGCTGGTTATAAAAAACAAAAAGATGAGCCAAAGAATCAGAATCAAATTAAAATCGTACGATTACAACCTGGTTGATAAATCAGCCGAGAAGATCGTAAAAACAGTAAAGCCAACAGGCGCTGTAGTTAGCGGACCACTTCCGTTACCAACCGAAAAGAAAATTTTCACAGTATTGCGTTCACCGCACGTAAACAAAAAAGCACGTGAGCAATTCCAGTTATGCTCTTACAAGAGGTTATTGGATATCTACAGTTCCAACTCAAAAACTGTAGACGCGTTAATGAAGCTTGAATTGCCAAGCGGCGTTGAAGTTGAAATAAAAGTTTAACAGGGCCGGAAGGTCTGATAAGTATTAAAAGCCATTCGATTTTCGGGTGGCTTTTTTTGTTAAGCGCAATATTTCCCGAATTCTATTTTTACCTTTACAATTTCGAAGCGAAAATTTTGTTTCATGAAACAAAAATTAGCAAATTTACAACCTGTTGATTATAAATAAATTAAACTAATTTTACCCACAAAAACCCTGACGAATACGTCGTTACATCTTGTTTCATACTGTTTCACTCGGTTTTTATAAGGCAATGTTTTTCAATGAGTTAAGTCAAAATCTTGTTTCACGTGTTTCATTTGTTTCACACACGCGTGAAACAAACACTATTTCAGGGACCGGGGGCTTTACCCTCTTCCCATCAACTCATCTACCTTATTACGCTCGGTTTGCAGCTCGCGGGCCAGTTTCTTTTCCTTATCGTTGGCTTTGGTTTTATAAGCCTTGAATTCTTCTTCCAGCTCGTTATACAGCTGGGTACGATGCACCACCTCGTGCCTGGAACTGCCCGACCGAGCTATAACTACTCCTGCAACAATACCGATTAAGATAACCAGGCCCCACATTATAGCGCTGTAAAGGTTTTTTGACATATCCAAACCCAAAAAGCTGATCATATCAGTTTGTGAAGAAATGGTTTGATCTTTATTGTTCACATCAGTTTGCAAGGAGTTGATGGCCTTAGTTTGCTGGTCGGCCTTTTGTTGAGCAGCTTTCAATTGGTTGCGCGTGGTGGTCAGCGTATCCATAAAGGTTTTCCAGATGGCCGAAACAAAGGGTTGCTGGTAATTATATACCTTAGTTAACAGGTATTGATACTGGCCGTTAAGGCTTTTATCAAAAATCGGGGCCGCTTTAACAAGTGCGGCAGTATCATGCGGCGCAACGGGGGTGATAGCGGCTCCGGCGTTTCCGGTAGCTTTAAGTGTGGCCAGTTTCTTTAAGCTATCTGCTTTATGTATTGCTTTAGCGCTATATTTATATTTTGAATAGTAACCATATCCATGCCTGCTATAAGGTTTCCCGGTTTTGGGGTTGATAGGTACCACAGGTTTCCCGGTTTTAGGATCCATAGTTACCGACTTCACGACTGCGGGCTTAACAACTGTTTTTTTAACAGCCATGGGCTTTCTTAGGCTATCCTGCGCTCTGGTAAAAGTTGTAATGCCTGATAGCAACAATACCAGGAGGGTTAATTTCAACACAAAACGGTTTTTCATAGTGGTAAAATTAGACAATGATTTATTAAAAAAACAAGTTAAAAAACGTTTAGTGTTGGTTTTTAGGTGATTTTAATAAGGCTAATGTAAGGTTTCATACGGATTTTTGCCGCTCATAGTTATATTAGCGGAATGAATATTGGAATAATTGGTTTAGGCGATATGGGGCGTTTATACGCCAAAGCGTTTTCAAAAGCGGGTTATACGGTTTGCGGATGCGATTTACCGGCTAACAAAACCCAGCTGGAAGAAGAACTTGCGCCTTACCATATAAAGGTATTGGATAATGGAAAAGAAGTATCGCAAATAAGCGACCTGGTAATTTATTCGGTTGAGGCCGAGAAAATAGGCAGGGTAGTTGCCGAAAATGCGGAGTACACCAAACCCGGCGCTATAGTAGCGGGGCAAACCTCTGTAAAAACCCCCGAGATAGAAGCGTTTGAAAAATACCTGCCTGCAAGCACGCAGATCATTACCTTTCACGGTATGCATGGGCCTGGCTTTGAGCCTAAAGGACAAACGCTGATATTGATACCCCATCGCGCCGATGCTGCCGCGCGGCAGCGTATGGTTGATCTGTTTACGGCCATCGGGTCAAACATAGTTGAACTGGCCGATTACCACGAGCACGATAAAATTGTTGCCGATACGCAGGCGGTAACGCATGTAGGTTTCGAAAGCATGGGCACGGCCTGGAAGGCAGCCGGGTTTTTTCCGTGGGAAAATGCCTCGTACATAGGCGGTATAGATAATGTAAAGATTTTAACCACGCTGCGCATATTCAGCTATAAGGCGCACGTGTATGCCGGGCTGGCTATACTAAATCCGTATGCCCGGCAGCAGGTAAGGCAGTATGCCGTATCCGAGTCGGAGTTATTTAAGCTGATGATACAGGAGGAGGAAGCCGCTTTTCGCGAAAGGTTGTACAAGGCCCGCGATTTTGTGTTCCACGAAAGCCGCAAACCTATTATGCTGAGCGATAAGGTGATGAAGGAGTTTTCGTTATCGCAAAACCACGACAAGCAAAAGCCTAATTCGCATTTAAGCATATTAAGTATGGTTGATGCCTGGTATCATTTGGGTGTAAACCCGTATGATAACCTGATAGGCCAAACCCCGCCGTTCCGGTTACGTTTAGGTATTGCCGAATACCTGTTTAAAAACGAGGAGCTGCTGGAAGAATCTATCCAGGCGGCGCTTTATGATAAAACCATACGGGGCGATGACCTGGAGTTTCATTCGGCGGTACGCGAGTGGTCATCGATCATCGGTTATGGTGATATGGAAGGCTATAAGAAGCATTTTACCGATGTACAGGCCTTTTTTAAAGGACGGCTCGAAGAGGGCAACAAACAAAGCGCGGAACTGATCAGGAGGTTGATGAGCGAATAGTCATGAACAGGATTAGCGGATGGTAGGGTATGTGTGTTTCACGCGCGCGTGAAACAGATGAAACACGTGAAACAAGATTTTGACTTAAGATGCTATATTTCAGCCATTTGTAAAAAGCGAGTGAAACAGAATGAAACAAGATGTAACGACATATTCGTCGGTATTTTTTATACTCAATTTATGTGTTTATTGTTGATA
>JABDBW010000036.1 GCA_013288485.1 Bacteroidota bacterium | reverse complement strand
ATCGGAAATAATGTCTCAATACCATTGATAATACTTTCAGACAACTGAACCATTTGTTTTTTTCCTGGCCGTGCTTTTAATATCATTTCGGTAAACTTTACGTTATAAGGTATTATTTCACATTCATTAAGTTTCGCGGCCCTGCATAAAGTATTCAATGTTTTAAATGAATACACCTGCAAATGATCGGCATGTGCAGACTCTCTTTTAAAAAATGATAAAAGCATGTTCGAAAAAGAAGTGGCATTAGGAGTTGAACAGATGAGCCTTTTGCCGGTAAACTTTGTTTTTAAACCTGTTAAAAAATCAACTGTATTCGGCAAATGCTCAATTAATTCTCCCGCAATAATAACGTCAAAATCAATATCGCCGATTGGCAGTTTATCCAATTCATAAATATCGCCTTGCAATATTTTTACCGTATCACTAAAGGTTATTCCTTCGGATGGTAGAAATTTAGAATTATCAACCCCAATATGCAATGCCGAAACCTTTGAAATTGCCCCGAATAAATAACTGCCCGTTTTTTCTTTTATCAATGCTGTTTCGTCAAAACAGCCCAGGTCAAGCACTTTTTTATTAACACAGGCATCAGTAATATACTTTATCCTGTTAACGGGGTGTCCAACAGTTACCTTTTCAGTTGGCGTATATTTTAAATCAACCATAATATTTATTTATTGAGGTTGCTTTTTGCCCAATTTAAATTCCCCATTGCCAGCTTATTATTCGGGTCTATTTGCAGCGCTTTTGTACAGGCATCAAAACCCTTTTGCCATTGCTGCAGCATATTATAGGAGGCCCCCATGTTATTATAGGCTATGGCGGCATCAGGTTTAAGCTTTATAGCTTGCAAACAGGCTTCAATACATTTAGTATAATTTTTCTCGTTATAGTATTTCAGGCTTAAGTCTATATAATCATTCGCGGTAAGCGCTTTATGTGCTGGCGGCTGATTAATTATTACTACACCAATATGATTTTTACCTGCCTGTAAAAATTTTTGCGCATCGGCATCATTAGGTAAAATAGCCAGCACCTTTGTGGCAGTTTCCTGTAATTTATCCCAGGCACCCAGGTTGTTATAGGCGCCCATTAAAATCTGGAGCGCCATAACCGAATAAGGGTTTATCTGCACCGCCTTTTCGGCCATCGCAATGGCGGCAGTATCGCGATTCGTCTGCTTTAAATATCGCGCGTAATAAACATACGAATCGAAAGTATTCGGGCTAAGGTTAACTGCTTTTTTAAAATTCTCCTCTGCTTCTGCGGGATGCCCTGTTGCACCCTTTAGTATGCCTATATTAATGTAAAGCGAGTTATAATAAGGCAGGTATTGGGTAGCCTTTTCAAAATAAGTATCAGCAATATCATAGTTGCCTTTGGCCATTTGCGTTAATCCATAATTCATCAGTCCACGCCCATTTAACGGGCTTTTTACGGTAACATCCAGCCAAAGGGTTTCTTCATTTTTCCATATTTTATTGCGTTGTTGAACGCCATAAACATTTAAAACCAAAGCCAGTATAAAACAAGTGATAATAAGCGTTCTGTACCTCCGGGTCCTTATATTTTTCTCATCCATTTTAATGAGCAATAACCCAACATAGGTAACTACGCTAAGAGAAAGACCAATAAATGGAAAAAACATCCGGTGATCGTTTGTGATCTCCGAAAGAGGCACAACTGATGTTGGTAACAGCGCCGCCGCAAACCATATTAAACCAAAAGCAATGGGCCTGGTTTCCTTTTTGCGTGATGTTTTAAAAATAGCAATGATTAAAATTATCACAAATACCAGACCTATAATTATCCTTTCATCAAAAATGTTTGTAATTGTGCCCCAATCGCTGTCGGCACTTAAATTCATCGGTAAAAAGAAAGCGATAAAATAATGAAGCCATACATAAGTTTGAGTGAGCAGATAAGGAAAAAGCGGATTGGAAATGCCTGTTGTGCCGGTTATTTTTGAGAGGGCATAAATTTGAACTGCCAATAAAATAAAAAAAAGCGGTAAAATCTTTGTTATTGCGCCGCCCGTCTTTTTAAAATTTTTTAATTTAAACAGATCAGGAATAGAAAGACCATCCTCAAATAGCAGGATGTAAAAGAACAACAGAATAATCAATACTAAAACAGTTTCTTTTGCAAATACGCCTATAACAGCAGGTATAGCATATAAAAACAATTTCCGTTTGGCGGGAAAAGCGACATATATTAAAAATGACGCGACAATACAAAACGTTGATAAAACATCGGACCTGGCAATAATATAATTTATGGTTTCGGCATTGGACGTATGCAATATGTACCATGCCGTAGCTGCCAGTGCTATATAGATGGCCCAGGCATGATCAATTGCTTTGTAAAGCAAGTTTTTATACATAAAAAATATAAGCACCCCTAAAAGTACGAACCAAATAAAAGTTGATAATTGAAAATAAAAGGGGGTTAATCCTCCGGCAATCCAATAATCAATGGCAAGTGTAGTGGTTACTACGGGCCTTAATGACCAGTGTAGCGGATCGGCACTAAACATTTTTGGATCAGAAAAAAAAGCAGGGATGTTTTTAAGTGTTCTGATATGTACATTATCAACAACAGTGTGCGAATCGTCAAAATGAAAGCCATTGTTAAAATGGTTAGCATATGCGGCTATTAACACAAGCAGCAATATTATCCCTAAAATTAAAACGTTTTTATTTGGTTTAGGCATTTTATGATTTATTGATCACAGGTAAAACACAATAATTACAGTTTACTATTTACAGGTCTTTTTTTCTTATTTGTGACAACTGCTCGGCAAGGGCAGCAAAAAATAAAGTAATCAACCCAAATACGATAGCAAGCATAGCGCCTACAGAAACACCATTTCCCCGTAAAAAAATAGGTATATCCCATGCAATTCCACTGCCTATAGCAACTAAGGCAACCGGCAAAAAAATACGTATGGGGTTAAAAAGAATAATAATATTAAAAACTTCGTATATGGTGTGTAAAGCAGTTCGCATACTTACAGTACTATGCCCTAACTTTCGCTCATTAATACGTATCGGTGTTTCTATTACCCTATGATATTTATTAATAAAAGTAAGGCAAATTACATCGCTATAAGCCATGCCATCGGGGCATATTTTGCAATATTTTTTCCCAAGATCAGTCCTGTATAACTTCATCCCCGAGTTGATATCATAAATAGGCAGGGGCATTAGCCTTTTTATAATAAAACGTATAATCCTCTTGCCAACAGACCGGGTTATACTGTTTGATCTTAACCCCTTCCTGCTGCCAACAACCATATCCGCGTCGTGCAACAAAAGTTGGTCATGCAAATCTTTAACATTCTCAACAAAGTGCTGCCCATCGCAATCCATAGTAACCAGGTAAGTGGTTTCGCACGTGCTTATCCCTGTTTTTATGGCGCCCCCATAACCCTGGTTTATTTTATGATGTATCACCGTTAAACAATCATCAGCGCCAAGGCCTATTAGTTCCTCTTTGCTATTATCGCTGCTGCCGTCGTTTACTATAATAAGCCGATAGCCGTTCTTCCTGCAAAAATCAATTATACCGGGAATAACCAGCGGGATATTTTTTTCTTCGTTATAAGCCGGAATAATAATAGATAAAGCTTTTTGAGGCATAGGTTAATTGAAAAATTAAATTTAAGCCATTTTTTTAACAATGTGAATATAGTTTTTTGCGTATAAGTAAAATTATATATTCGGTTAGGCCATTGTTAAACAGCGGGACGGTAAACCTTTAGTTAAACTATCTTTGCATTTTTTGTGAAACACACATAAAAAAAAGCCTTTACGCTATTGTAAAGGCTTTTTTTGAATAGGTGAGTGATCCCGCTGGGACTCGAACCCAGGACCCCAACATTAAAAGTGTTATGCTCTACCAGCTGAGCTACGAGATCATCTAAACCGCTTCCGGTTAAAGTGGTGCAAATATAGGACTATTGCCCTATGCGTACAAGGCTTATTTAAATTTATTTTTAGGCCTGATTAAGCGCTTCATTACCAATATTCTATAGCTTTAAAATCCCTATTTTACCCCCGTCGCCGGCCAATAAAACCAATGTTCCGTTCTTGGCTTTACGGCATACATTATAACTGGAATCGTCAATTTTAGTCCACGTTTTGCCTCCGTCGGTGGTGACATTACTACCTGGTGTGCCCGTAGATAGAAAAGTTGACTTGCTCACAAATTCAACACATGACTGGTAACCCGCCGGGAAGGTCTTTGCCAATTGCCAGTTCGCCCCACCATTCGTCGAGTAGCAGGCGGTAGAATCGCTGCGTTTATCGTGCCTGTAATCCCCTCCTACAGCAATTACAATTTGTTTATTCACGGCTATTGAGAACACTCCCTTTGCAGCCTGACCGCTTGCAATAGGAACTCTATGGTGGCGCCATCCATCGGTTGGTTTTGGCATAACAACTTCAGCAGAAACGCCTCCTGTAGCAACAAACAGATTCCGGTTGGACGTAACTCGCAGACAGGTACCACTTGCCGCAAAGGCTGCCTGGCCAAACAATGCAACGGGGTTGCTATCGTGATTATACCATGTATCACCACCATCCATAGTTTCTAATATCAAAAACTCATTCTTAATCGGATCGCCTAGTATATAACCATGCCGACTATCCGCAAAATCCATCGCATCCAAAAAGTAAGCAGTATCAGCATTCCTGTATTTCACTTGCCAGTTTGCACCGCCATCAATAGTTTTTAATATCAATGCCGGCGTGCCCGAACTCATTATAATAGCCTCTTTATCTGAAAATGCTTCAATATCCCTGAAATCGGCCTTTTCAAATCCTTTAACCAGTTGCCAGTCCCAGTTTTTACCGCCGTCTTTTGTTATGGCTATAATACCCCGGCTTCCGCTGACCCAGGCAATGTTATCGTCAACAACTGATAAACCGCGTATGCTGGTTGGCTTGCCTTGCTGCAGTAGTTCTATATGCTGCGCCTTTAAATCAGGCATACCCGTTAAAAGCAACCATACAATATTCAAAATTACGGGCAAGTGTTTCTTCATTGCGTTTAGAATTTTATAATTGGTTGAGGCTAAAGTACTATCCTATTGTTAAAATAGAAAATAAATTAGCTGTCAATTAGGTTTAACCATCAAACGGCTACCTTCCGAATGCGCATTAAATTCAGGTGCATACATACTCTCAACGGTACTGATCCCTGTTGAAAAATTGCCCGGCTGCGCTACCCGCAAGCGGTACTCAAAAACATAATTACCTTTATTTAATGTGCTGATAAAGAAATTTGTCGCCACATCTTTTGTTACCTGGTAATAGTACAGGCCATCCTGGTATTTGTAGGCCGATAGTACATCTATGGGTTCGGTACCTGCCGGGCGCATATCTTTTAAATGGATGTATTCAAAATCTCTCCCCGCTTTAAGATACACTACCACTTTAAGCAGATCGCCGGTTTTAGGTTGATGCGTGGCATCCACCGCGGTTAATACCGGCCCGGCATCAGTTTGCTTTTGTATAAAATATTTACGCTCCAACTGAATGTCGGTTGTTGACGGTGTTATTTTATCCAGCGTTTCTAAATATTGCCAGTAAAGTGCACCCCAGGCAATTGTCTTGCCGTCGTTTTTAATATCCACTTTACCTAATTCGGGTTTAACCTGGTTATCTGTCCAGGTGGTTTTTATATATCCTGTTCCCGCATCGGTCTTGATGTCGGGTTTTAACTCAGGTAGAGCTTTCCCGTCCAGCTTAATTGTGGATGTGCTGTTAGCATCCAGCCAATCGTCACCTTTCATTAACAAGGCATAACAAGCCGCGGCGGTGGCTTTGGTTGTTTTCCAGTTGCTGGTTTGTTTATTGCCCAGCAGCCATATTTTCATTTCTTCAACAGCTTTATCGTTATTCCCAATCTCGGTGAATAGTTCTATCATCAGGCTCTGCGTTTCAACAGGAGATTGGTACCAGTAATATCCCAACTGGTTCTTTGCCCAATACATCCCCATATCATCCGATTGCTGCGCAGTTTCTAATAACGACCGGATGATCTTTTGGGCTACTTTGGGCTTTTTATTGCGCTGCATGGTTAGGGCTATCATGGCTTGCTCATACACATTTTTAAATGTCCACTGGTCTGTTGCAAGTTTCAGGTAATTGGCCAATAGTGCTTGCATAGAAGCCCCCATATCTCTGCTTGTAAAATAGCTTTGGGCATAATAAGCATGTATCTCCATGGAACTTAAAACCCGGTCATCATATCTTTTTTGCCCTTTTTCACGGGCTGCATCATCTATCAGCGTATTATCCAAATAGCTCATGGCCTTATCAGCTATGTCTTTTAGTTCCGCATTTTTTGTATCAACAACGCCCGATTGATACAATTGCCCCATACCTGCCAATATATGCTGTGTTATATAACGATCGGCATAGTCGCCGCCGAACCACGGGAAACCTCCGTTTGGTAATTGTTTCTTTTGCAATTTATCCAGGTTCTGCTGCAATTCGTAACTCATTTTGTTAATGTCAAACAATAGGGCTATCCGTTTTTTCTGTTCCGTTTCGTTCTCTGCATCGCGCAGCCACGGGGTTTCTTCTATAAGGGTCGTTTTTAACTCCTGGTTCTTCTCCAGGTTCGATAATAATTCTGTGCTATTGATGCTTTTCCATTGGTCGAATACTTTTTTAATTACGGACATTTTGTTAACCAGGTTTGTGGCCAAACTATTGGCATAATACCTGCTGAATACCTGCTCAGAACATTCATACGGAAATTCCATCATATAAGGCAACGCCTGTACGGCATACCAAACGGGGTTTTGTGTATATTCTAAGGTGAGCGATTTATTTTGCAGTGTAGTACTGGTTCGGTTTACCAGTTTGTTAAAAGTGAATAACTGCTCCTTGCCCGGCCTCACCATCATAGGCATCGATTCGGTTACCAGCATACGGTTGGGCAATACAGGCAGGGTATTTTCCTCGCCGTCGGTAAACTTCCCGGCCTCGGCTGTAAGGCGATAATCGAGGGCATCCAAACCCGCGGGAATTACCATGCGGAACGATACTGCCTTAGTTGTCGCACCCCCGATAGTAAAACTTTGCCGCGCATCTGCCGGGTTAAGTAATAACGATACCGGCTGCATATTTAAAGCATTAAACAGTTGCAGGTTCACCTTGCCTTTCAATTCGGCGGCGGTTAAATTAGCCAGCCTCGCCGAAACAGTTATGGTATCGCCTTCCCTTAAAAAGCGCGGCATATTGGCATTAATGCTCAACTGTTTTTGGGTAACTATCTCCTGTTCAATATAGCCTGTTTTAAGGTCTTTGGTATGCGCGAACCCTTTAAAGCGCCATTTGGTTAATGATTCGGGTATGGTAAAATCAATCAATATTTCACCGTTTTTATCAGTATGCAACTGCGGGTAAAAGAATGCTGTTTCGGCAAAGTTTTTACGGGTAGTGATGGGGGCACTTGCCTGATTGCCGTAATCATCTATCACCTGTACACTTTCCATTATGTCTGCCGGTAAACTTTGCATAGCCTGTGCAACATCGCCGCCGGCATACTCTTTACCATTTACACGTATACCCGGTGTGCGGCCTATTTGCATACCCGAGAATCCCCGTATATCTATATCAGAGCGATAATCAGCAGAACGATAATTCACCGTATCAAGGCTATAAGCTAAACTTGTTCGTTGCTGCGTACCATAACCAACAACTAGCACTTCACTTAAAGCCATACTTGAAGCTTTTAGTGATACCGCAAGTTTTTTACTTTTGGCGACTACTACTTCCTGTGTTTCATAGCCAACAAAGGAAAAAACAAGCTGCTCATTAACGGGAACTTTAATTCTAAAGTATCCGGTTGAGTTGGTGGTAACAGCTAACCTGGGGGCGCTTTTTATTTTTACAATTACACCGGGAATCACCAGGCCGGCCTCATCTTTTACCTGCCCGGTTATTTCAATACCGTTTTTTACCTGTTCAACAACTTTTTTATAAGTTTCTTCCAATAGGCTATCTGTATGGGCGGCAAGTGCCCGTGCATTTAGTTTTTGCAAAGATTTTTGTATATAATTATTATAGGCATAATTGTAACCGCCATAGTAGCCGTAATTAAACATATTGAGCCGCTCATAATTACGTATTACAGTGTTATACCGAATAGCTTTCGAAACTATCTGGATGGTGGACTTACTGCCTAAAAATCCATTGATATCCCAGGTAAAATAATTAGGCACATACTTTCTTTTCAGATATAGGGGATCGCGCCAGCTTTGAGCTTCCGTTAAATTGTCTAACGATGCATCATACAAAGTGGCTAACAGCTCGGCATTCTCTTTTTCATTATTGCTTCCGGTTATACGCAGTTTCCATTGTTCTTTTTCGCCCGGCTGCAATTTGTCGCGGAAAGTTAAAAAACCAAGCTTTAGCGATGTATTATCCGGCCTGTCAACGGTTATTTTTTCTGCGCTGACATATATCCTGTTTTGATGTACCATTAAAAACTGCACCGTAACGTTAGAATCGGTTTCTGCTACCGGCACGTCTACATATTGTTGCCCTTTGGTTATGCTAAGCCATTTTGAACTCATGATCTCGGCGCCACAATATTTTTCCATCAGCACATAACTGTCCTTATCGGCTCCAACTACAAACCTGGCATTTTCGCCGGGTTTAACATTAACTATAACCGGCATTACCCAGTCATCCGTATTTTGCGGGATCGAGGGCTCGGTTACCAGGTCTACAAACTTTGTTATTGAGGTGGTATCACCCGCAAGGTTGGTGGCGCTTATTTTTATTTTGTATATACCCGAGGGCTGTTTGGGCAAAACAGTAAATTGCATTATAGCAGGCTTGTCAGCGGTAACTTTCAGGTTAAGTTCTTCAACCTGGTTTAAAGCCGGGCGCGCCTGGTTGTTATCTTCGCGATCCGCATATTCCGGAAAGTATTTTTTATAGTCATCAGCCGTCAATATTTGTTGGTCGGGTTTTTTCCAAAACCGCTTTTTTAAAAACCTATCTATTTGTTGTAACGGATAAACCTGCACTCTGATATCACCGGCTAATGGCTGCATATTCAGGTTATTAATACTAACCGCCAGTTTTATCGGGTCTTTAGTTACTATTCGGTCAGGCACCCTGGCATTGATCTGCATATTTGGCCTTCCTACAGTAACTTTTGCTTGAGCTGTATGTGTTTCGCCGCTCGCATCAGTAACATCGGCATTTAAATTATAGGTATAAGTATTAAAATAAGGATCCATATTTTCGCCGGGTATGGCTTTAAATTTAACGGTGTAATTTCCCTGATCGTCTGTTGTTAATGTATCAGTTGCTATTTCCGTTGTTACCGGAGCTCTGTAAATATATTTTCCATTTATATAGCCCGGGAATGATTGGGTACAAACAATATGATATGCAACCCTTGCCCGCGATAACCCATATCCCGAAAACGAAGTAACCGTACCTTTGATCATTACAGAATCACCCGGTTTATAGCTTTCCTTAACCGGCAAAAACTCCACCAGGAAAGTTGGACGCTTATACTCTTCAACGCTTACGGTTATTCGCCCGCTACCCGCATTCAGGATAACGTTGCCATTCAACATATTCAAGGGTAGAATAAACGACCCGCCATAGGTGCCAAACTCATTGACCCGGTATTTTACCGTACTTATGGTTTTACCATTGGCATCCTGCATATTTAACTCGCCTTCAGCATCAGGGTTAATTCCGTTGTTCCCGTTTAAGATTTTAAGAGCCAGTATTTTAAAATAAATGGTTTGGCCCGGGCGATATATTTGCCTGTCGGTAAATAAAATGGTTTTATCAGGAATTTGATTTCCATAAACCATAGTGGTTTGCCCGTAGGTGTATTTTTGCGGGTCGGCTATCGAATCGTTTTTTAATGAAAGTTCGACCGAAAAATCTCCCCGTCCAATTTTTTTTGTTATAAACGAACCGTCGGCATCTGTGGTACCTTTTTCAAATACCTTTTCGATATTATACCTATTGACCAAATATGTACCGCTCATAGATATTCTCACCCCCCGCAAAGGCCTGCCGGTTTCTCTGTCCATTACATTTAACTGCACATGATTATCAGGATTTAACCGGCTTGCATACGATAGATGACTTACTTTAAAACTGCCATATTGCATAAGAGTAGTGTCACTGCTAATGTCCCGAACCACTATACCATAGATGCCAATTTGCAGCGTATCAATTTTAAATTCTGCACTATGTATACGATAATCCATAGGGTCGGGCAACTTAAGCTCCTGCTGCTGAAATACCTTTAACTTTGCTAAAAACTTTAAAACAGAATCAGGTTTGCGCCGATAACTGTAAAGCTGATTATCTGTTAGTTCAGTTGCCTGCGCGGCAGACAGTTTGTAAATAAATATCCGGGCTGTTTTCACATTCCGGTAGTTAATATTCATTAATATGGGCTTACCCGGGCTATAGGTCGCCTCCATATTTGCCGTCAGCAGCTTTTGTTCTATCTGTTCTATCGCGATATCTGCATTTTTAGCACCTATACTACCAGGAAATTTTTTTACTGCCTGATCAAAATGCAACCTGGCAGTTTTTAAGCTGTCTTTTTGCTGGTAATATTGCCCTTGTAGCACCATAGCATCGGCGCTAATGGGTTTATCGATAAACGTGTTTTCTATTTGCTGCAATGCATTTAAATATAAAGAGTCCTTATTCCTGAGCGTGACCCGGTTATGTAAAAATCCGAGACGCTTAATATCAAGGTCGGCCAGCGGTTCTTCATCTCCTTTTTGCAAATGAAATCGGGCAGCTTTTTGCAAATAAATAATACCCTTATACCAGGTAGATGAAGTGTCGGCAGTTTTAACCAGTAAATAAGCAAAAGTTTTGTTATCGCTAAAAAACCGGGGGTCATTTAACGAAAAAGGCTGTTTGGGTTTAGTAAGTGCCGGCTCATCCGAAAGGAAAAAATCAAGCGCGCGCTGCACCAGCAGATCGTACAAAGTTGGGCGGAGGTAACGGGTTGACTTGTCGCCTGTTAATGCCCCGTCAAGAATGCTGATTGGCGCGCTTTGCAACTCCCTTTCGTCCTGCAACGAGAGCGAATATAGCCTGCTTGTTTCATCTATTATTGTTTGCAGGTCCCATTTAGTGTAATCAGTTCCGGGTTTTTCAAGCCGTGTACGCTGACTAAACTGCCATCGGTTTTGTTGATAGTAATTATAATACATGCTTGCAAGCACAGATTGTAAAACGGGCCGTACGGGGAAAGCAGATCTGTTAATATCGCTTTTTAATGTATCAATAATAGCAACCAGGCTATTCTCTTCAATGTACGACTGGAACGTCATCCGGTATAGTACAGCCTTAATTTGCATCGGCGCATTTTTATTTTGCCGGGCCAGCTCATCAAGTTTGTTCACCTCGGCCAACGCTGATTTTGGTAAACCGATATTCACCAGCGAATCGATACGGTAGTTTATTGTTTGATAATCCTGCGCGAAAACCGTATTGCAAAAAAATATCAATGCTGGTACCAGCAGTAGTTTTTTTGATAAATATTGTTTTACAGGCATAATTAAGGTTCGGTAAAGGCTTAGGTTAAATATCCGCATATCCTTTTTTAAAGTTAAGTATTGCATAATAATAGGTTTGACTTTTAGATGCAGAACCGGCCGCAATTCCATAAATCATAAAAAATTATTAGCAAAACTGATTCAAAAAAGTGATTCACCAGGTTTTATGAAATTTTACTAAAATTATATAAGTTTATTAGTTACAATTGTTTAAAACAAATTATTTAAAGTGTTTATACTGATTCAGGGTGATTCACTCTGTTTTTGTAAAATTTTGATTTTCAGCATCTTACAAGCAAAAAGTGATTCAGGTGATTCAAAGTGATTCACTATTTTATGAATCACTTATAGCACGTTAATTCGGTATAAAAAAACTCAAACAATTTCTTAGAATGTTTGAGCTTTAATGACTACCTCTTTAAAACCAGGTTTATATGTTGATTGTAACTATTTTAATATACCATCAATAATATTCAACTCTTCCTGCGTAAACTTAGTATTTGATAAGCATTTTAATGAATCAAGCAATTGTTCGGGTTTGCTTGCGCCCACCAATACCGATGTTATCCGGTTATCTTTCAATATCCACGACAAAGCCATGTGTGCCAGTTTTTGGCCCCGTTGTTTTGCCAGGTCATTCAGTTTTTTAACTCTTTCTATTTTATCGGGTGTGATGCTGTTTTCTGTCAGCGAATCACCAATTTTTACTGCTCTTGAATCAGCGGGTATGCCATGCAGGTATTTATCGGTCAATAATCCCTGGGCCAGCGGCGAAAACGGTATACAACCTATTCCTTCTTTTTCCAGCACATCCAGCAATCCTCCTTCTACCCATCTTTCAAACATGGAATATTTAGGCTGATGGATGATTATAGGCGTACCCATTTGTTTTAGCATTTTAATGGCTTGCGATGCCTCTTGCGCCTGGTAATTGGAAATACCTACATACAAAGCTTTACCCTGGCGAACGATGAGGTCGAGCGCGGACATAGTTTCTTCCAATGGCGTTTCAGGATCGGGGCGATGGTGATAAAAAATATCCACATAGTCCAGCTTCATCCTTTTCAGGCTTTGATCTAAACTTGAAACTAAATATTTTTTAGTTCCCCAATCGCCGTAAGGGCCATCCCACATGGTATAACCCGCTTTTGATGATATGATGAGTTCGTCACGATGGTCCCTGAAATCGGTATGCAATATCTTGCCAAAATTCTCCTCGGCCGAGCCCGGAGGCGGGCCGTAATTGTTGGCCAGGTCAATATGCGTAACACCATTATCGAATGCTGTTTTAATAATGTTGCGGCAGTTTTCAAATTGGTCGTAATAACCGAAATTTTGCCATAGGCCCAATGAAACCGCGGGCAGCTTTAACCCACTGGCGCCGCTGCGTTTATAGGGCATGCTTTCGTAACGTTTTTCTGAAGGTTGGTAAGACATAAGTGCTATTGTTATTTTTTTCCGAAGATATATCCTTTAATTTAATTGGGGGTTATTCTTCTTGAAATACGTGTTAAAAAATAACAGGTGGTAATTTATAGAGTTTGCCCAATATTGGGAGGTATGTGCCCCCGGCCTGGCAGTAAAATCATGCGGTATATTTCTTTCCAGTAATTTTTCATGAAATTCTTCATTTACTTTAAAAAAGAAATCCTCTGTACCGCAATCAAAAGTTATGGCCAGGGCATTTGGCGTTAACAGGTAGATCATATTGGTAACCGTATTTTTCTCCCAGTTTTCGGGATATTCTGCATACGAACCCAAACGCTTGGCTAAGTCCCAATTTTTTGGGAACGGCCTTATATCAACCCCACCGCTCATGCTGCCTACCGCGCCAAAAACATCCTGGTGTCTAATAGCCAGGTATAATGCCCCGTGCCCGCCCATGCTCAAACCGCTGATGGCCCTGCCTTTACTGCTTTTAATGGTTTTATAGTTCTTGTCAATATAAGCTACCAGTTCTTTTGCAACATAGGTTTCATATTTTGATGTCGGATCAACCGGGCTGTCAAAATACCAGCTGGTATTATTACCATCAGCACAAACAATCATAAGATGATAATAATCAGCCCAGGCAGTGATACCATGATTAAGCGATATATACTGTTTATAATTACCCCCTGCACCGTGTAATAAGTAAACCACGGGGTATTCTTTTCCCTGTTCATAACCATCAGGTGTAATTACTACAGCCTTGATCTCTTTATGCATAGCATCGCTGTATGTTTTAACCGTATCAACCTTTGCAGCTTTTACTGATAACGTAAAAGCTGCAAAGATTAACAAGAATAATACCGGTAATGAATATTTCTTCATGTTTTTGTTATTCTTAATTAACCGGTTTTAAAGTTATGTTACGTACATTGATAGATTTCCAGCCCTCGGCTATGGGTGTTATTGAAATACTGCTTACACCTGCTTTGGTAATTTTAATTTCTCCGAGACTGGTTTTAACATAATTCATATTCCTTCCTGTCATGCCTGTTGCCTTAATAGCTGTTTTTACAGATTGGTCGCCTGAGCTTACAGTAATAGCATTGGCATCAGTAGCCGTAAATACATTTGCCTCAACAGCATAGATACCCGGTTTGGCAACTTTAATTTCCCATGATACGAATGATGAGGGGTCTGTCCAGGCGCCTAAATTGGCTTCATTTCTGCCTTCAACAATAACAGCTTTACCTCCTGCGGCGGTATGCATATCGGCCATTAACGGGCTCAATGTAAAGGATCCGTCTGCTTCAGGTGATTGAATATATTGGGCAATTTTTGGTTTGCCTTTGATCTCCAGTTTAATAACGGTTGAGTTATCATCCAAAGCAGTAGTCGGAACGGTTAATACATAGCCATCAACTGCTTTTTTACCTTTTAAACCAGCACCTGTTGCCAGTAATTTTGCTGAAGTAACCTGATTCTCCAATCCCGGAACCAATAACTCACCATTTGCAGGCCAGTTAAATACATGCAGATAAAGTATGCTGTTACCATCTGCCGATTCCTTAACTGTACATCTGCCCCAGGGCAGCACGCGGAAAGGGCTGGATGTAGTACCATAAATAGCTTCGCCGTTAACTTTGGTCCATTTACCTATATCACTCAAAATATTTACGATGGGTTCAGGCAATAATCCATTAGATTGAGGTCCTACATTCAGTAAATAGTTGCCTCCTTTTGAAGCAATATCAACCAGGTTTCGTATTAAGGTTTTGCTTGATTTCCAGTTATGGTCATTTACTTTAAATCCCCATGTATCATTCATTGTCATACAAGCCTCCCAATAACGCCCTGCTACGCCTGTGGGGGGAATATACTGTTCGGGTGTAGACAAGTCTCCCTGTACACCGCCGCCCAGCCTGTCGTTAGTGATCAGGTTAGGGTAATCTTTAAGCAAGGGTAAAAATTTAGCAGCGCGCTCTTTGGTCATATCTGTTGGTACATCCCACCAAAGCTCGGCTACATCGCCATAATTATTTAATATTTCCCGTATCTGTGGTACGGCAACTCTGTCAATGTAGTCATCAAAACTGCCGTCCTGTGCCTTATCCCAATGGCCGCCTTGTGCTGCGCCGCCGGGGTTGTTCCAGTCATTAGCCTGCGAATAGTAAAAACCCAGTTTCATGTTATATTTACGACAAGCATCAGCCAGCATTTTTATAACATCCTTGCCATACGGCGTTCTTTTTACAATATTCCAGTCACTGGCTTTCGAGTCGAACATGGCAAAACCATCATGATGTTTGGTGGTAATAACAATGTACTTCATTCCGGCATTTTTTGCCATCAAAACCCATTTTTCGGGGTCGTATTGGGTTGGGTTAAAATCCTTGGCGTAAGCCTGGTAAGTAGCTACCGGGATTTTGGCGTTGTGCATTATCCATTCGCCCAGGCTTTTTACTTCCTGGCCCTGGTACACGCCGGCCGGCACACTATAAACACCCCAATGGATAAACATACCGAACCTCGCCTTGCTCCACCATTCCATTTTGGTATCAACTTCGGCACGTTTTATAGTTTTCTTCTTTGGCGCCGGATGCTTTAGCGACGAACCATCATTAATTAAAGAAGAACATAAAATAAACACAGCTACCAATAAGGCGCTGCAAACACCAGTGTACTTTTTCATTGTTAAATTGGTTTAGTTATATTGGTTTTAGTACAAGAATTAAACTTTAGGTGCCCATCCCGGCTCGTAAGTACGGCTCCATAATTTTTGTGCCTCAGGGTCATTAATTATGTGTGCATTCTTAGGGTCAAGATGCAGGTCGCGCCCAACGCGCCATGATATATTGCCCAGTTGCATCGCCACCACACTCTTATAACCTAATTCCACATCACAATTTGGTTTTTTATTATTACGAATAGAATCGAGGAAGTTAGCCACATGCAAGCTATCCATACCCAGACTTACACTCGCTGTATTCCTGGCATCAATAACTTCGGTCGGGCCTTGTTTTTTAACCTCTTTTACCAGTTTGCCGGCCAGGTCATAAATGGTATAGCCTTCTCCATCGCTGTCTAAACTACCCTTATCCCCATAAAATATTACTCCCCTGTCTGCACCCTCTATTTTCCTTCCGTTCGAACTGCGGTTCTCCCACATCAGTGATACCCGGTCAGGATAGTCCATAGTAATAATTTGGGTATCGGGTGTTTGCCAGTCGTCTTTAAACTGGTAACGGCCGCCAACCGAACTTACCCGGGTAGGGAAGTCAACATTAAGGCCCCAGCGTGCAAAATCAACTTCGTGCGTGCCATTATTCAGGGCCTCGCCTGTTCCATAATCCCAGAACCAATGCCAGTTGTAGTGTATCAAACCGTCCTGGTAAGCCTTGCGGGGCGCGGGGCCCTGCCATAGCTCGTAGTTTAACCAATCGGGTACGGCGGCTGGTTTTAAAAAGGTTTCTTTACGATTATTGGTATACCACGCTTTGGCTAAGTAAACCCTGCCAATAACACCGCCATGCAATTCTTCCACACACTGTATAGCCAGCGGAGATGAGCGGCGCTGGGCCCCCATTTGTACAATACGGTTATATTTTCTTGCAGCTGCTATTGCCATTTCTCCCTCATGAGGGTTATGACTTAACGGCTTCTCAACATATACATGCTTACCTGCCTGGCAACCCATTATGGCCATTGGCGCATGCCAGTGGTCTGGGGTGGCAATGTATATGGCATCAATATCTTTATCAGCCATTACTTTGCGTACATCGCCTTCGCCTTTGGGCGCGTCGGCTTTAGTTATAGCCGATACAGATTTCTGAACTTTGGGTATGGTCCTCGAATCCACATCGCATATTGTATTGATCATCAGGTTTTGCTGCCGGGCAAAGGTCCCCGACATGCTGCCGCCTCTTCCGTTCAGCCCGATTATGGCCTGGTGTATCCTGTCGTTAGCACCGATGATCCGGTTATAGCTCGATTTAGTGAAACTAAAGGCTTTGCTTCCCAATGCAAGGCCCCCGGTAGTAATAGCCACCTTTTTGATGAATTCTCTTCTCTTCTCCATTATTTATGTTTTAGGTATTTTGGTTATAATTTAGGTTAATAAAGTTACAATAATTTCTATATCGCGCACATTAAAATTAAAAACTTCACCGATAGCTATTAGCTACCCGCATACCCGGTCTAAATGCGTATATCCGCCATCCACATGTATCAATTGTCCGGTTGTATGGCTTGATGCTTCCGATAATAGAAACACCACCATATTAGCAATTTCCTCGGTAGTGGTCATGCGGTGCCCTAACGGGATATTCTTTACGATCTCTTTCAATTTTTCTTCGGGGTTTGGCAGTGTGTGGATAAACCAATCATACAACGGCGTCCAGCATTCGGCAACAATAACAGCGTTAACACGCATACCGTAGGGCAATAATTCAACTGCCCATTCGCGTGTTAAAGCGTTACGACCACCATTTGCAGCGGCATATGCCGATGTATTCCCCTGCCCGGTCTCTGCAACCTTTGAACCGATGTTTACAATATTGCCTTTGTATTTTTTTAATTCCGGCAGCGCGTATTTAGCCATCAGGTAGTAATGTACCACGTTACGGTGCAGGCTGCGCATAAAATCTTCATAGTTGCCTTTTTCTAAGCCAATACTGTCATTTACGCCAGCATTGTTAATTAAGCCTTCTATCCTTCCATATTTGGCTATTACAGCTTTTACCGAGCGCTCACATTCTGCAGGTTCGTTCAACTCTGCAGCAACCTGAAAAACTTCAAAGCCCTGTGCTTTCAGATCGTCGGCAACTTTTAAATTATCCGCTTCCTTACGGCCAATAATTACAGGTATGGCGCCTTCATTTGCCAACACCCGCACAATGCCTTCGCCTATGCCTTTTGCACCGCCGGTTACAATAACCACTTTGTTTTTTAATTGCAGATCCATTGCTTAATATTTTTTAGTTTAATTTAAGTCCATAAAATTTAATTGCATTACCGCCCCAAAACTTCGCCTGTTCATTTTCTGAAAGTTTTGAAACGTAAGCCTCAACAATATTTAACATCTGCCCATAAGTGGCTGCCACACGGCATACCGGCCAGTCTGAGCCATACATTAACCTGTCGGTACCAAAGGCTTCAAACACCACATCAAGGTAGGGGGTAAAATCTTCGGGTTTCCAGTTTTTCCAGTCGGCCTCGGTAACCATGCCTGATACTTTGCAAAGTACATTATCATTCTTCGCTATCGCCCGCATATCTTTTGCCCAATCGGCTATATCGCCAGCTTTTATTTTTGGCTTCGCGATATGGTCTATCACAAATGGCTGGTCAGGAAATGCCGCTGCAAACTCATTTGCATAACCTATCTGGTCGGTATATACCAGGATATCATAAGTATAGCCGAACTGTTTTAATTTGGATATGCCCCGCTTAAAATCCGCATTCAGCATATAGGCGCGGTCGGTTTCTCCCTGTAAAATATGGCGGAACCCTTTTAGCTTTTCAAACTGTTTAAAGTACGCCAAACGGCCCTCAATGTTTTCAGCTTTAAAATCTACCCAACCCACAACACCTTTTATAAAATCATGCTTTGAGGCATGATCAAGCATCATAGTATTTTCTTCTTCAGTTTGATCCACCTGTACAGTTACACAACCGTTAAAGCCATACTCATTCAGAATAGGTTCCAGGTCCTCCGGCATAAAATCATTCTGGATGATCTCCATATCATCATTGATCCAGGCATGCTGCACCGGATCATACTTCCAGAAATGCTGATGTGAATCAATTCTTGGCATATGCTTTTAATACTTGTTTTGAAGTGCCTAAGCCATCAATGCCCAGCTCCATCACATCGCCCGCCTTTAAATAGATGGGTGGCTTAAAGCCAAGCCCTACGCCTGCTGGCGTACCTGTTGAAATGATATCGCCCGGTAATAAGGTCATGAATTTACTTACATAGGCTATAACTGTAGGCACATCAAATATAAAGTTTGAGGTATTACCATCCTGCATTTTCTGACCGTTAACGGTTAGCCAAAGCCTCAAGTTATTTACATCGCCTATTTCATCAGGCGTTGCCATAAACGGGCCTATTGGCGCAAAAGTATCGCAGCCTTTTCCCTTATCCCAGGTGCCGCCGCGCTCCAGCTGAAATTCACGTTCTGATACATCATTATGCAGTACATAACCCGCTACATAATTTAAGGCATCGGCCTCATCCACATAACTTGCTTTTTTGCCGATAACTACGGCCAGTTCAACCTCCCAATCGGTTTTAACAGAATCTTTCGGTATAACCACATCATCATTAGGGCCAACCAGCGCTGTTGTTGATTTCATGAACAATACCGGTTCGGCGGGCGGTGTTGCGCCGGTTTCTTTGGCATGATCGGCATAATTTAAACCTATACACAAAATTTTTGACGGCCTGGCAATCGGGCTGCCTAAACGTGTGCCCTCAGCAACTTTTGGCAACTTGCCTTCATTGTCTTGAACAAACTTTTTAAGCCTGGTCAAGCCATCGGTTTCAAAAAAAGCTTCGCTATAATCTTCGCCAAAGGCTGATGTATCGTAATTGGTATCGTTAATAATTACACCTGTTTTTTCTTTGCCGGGATTACCAAATCGTATAAGTTTCATAAATTAAATGGTTGATAGTTCAATAATTGTATCCGTCGGGTCCAAGGTTATATTATCTGTATATATAAAAACACCTTCGGGTAGTTGTTTAAATTTAACGCTGCTGCCGTTGCTCATCAGCATAGCTTTGGTTATTTTGGCTTTTAATTGTGGTAAAAGTATGTATGGTTGCTCAGGCGCTGAAATTATATGCACAAAAAGCGTTTTATTTTTCGAAGTTACGGTACCCCAATCCTGCGACTGAATAACGTTACCCCTGGTGCCATAAATACTTTCTCCATTCTTTTTCATCCAGTTACCCACCAGGGCAAGTGTATCGGCAAATTCAGGCTGAATTTTACCATTCGGCATAGGACCAACGTTTAATAAAAAGTTGGCATTATGACCCGCGGCGTTTACGATGTAGCGCACTATCTGCTTCACCGATTTATATTTCCTGTCGGTAATATTAAAGCCCCAGCTATTGTTTATGGTTTCGCAGGTCTCTAAAGGCAGTTCGCCTACTTTTGATTCGCCGCTAAAGCCAGTAGTATTACCTCCCGGCAGATCTTTTTCAAACATCTGGAAATCTTCACCCTCCATTGGCGCCAAATGGTGGTTGTTGCCCACTATTATTGCAGGGTTAAGTTTATGTATCAATCCATATATTTCATCAAAATGCCAGTTAACATCGCGGCGCTCCCATTGCCCATCAAACCATATAGCTCCTACAGCCGGGTAATTGGTGATCAGTTCGGTTAACTGGTCCTTCATAAATTTGATGTAGCTGTCCCAATCGCCTTTTGTTGGCTTGCCGTTTACAATAGGGCTGCCAAAAGCATAGTCAGCACGTCCCCAGTCTAAAAGCGAATAATAAAAATGTAGTTTGATTCCTTCTTTCTGGCACTCTTTAGCCAGTTCCATTAATGGGTCTTTATGATAAGGGGTTGCATCAACAATATTATAGGGCGATGCCTTGGTACCAAACATGCTGAAACCATCGTGATGGCGCGAGGTTATGGTAATGTATTTCATGCCCGCCCTTTTGGCAAATTGCACCCACTCTTTAGCATCAAAAGCCTGCGGGTTAAAAAAATCGGCCAGGCGCTTATAGTTAGCGTAAGGTATTTTCTTATTGTTCATTACCCATTCGCCATCGCCCAACTCACTGTATATTCCCCAATGAACAAACAACCCAAATTTCATATCCTGGAAAGCATCCCGGTAGGCTAAATTGCTCTGCGATGGTTTATAGCCCGTTTGCGCATAAGCAGTTACTGTAAACAGAAACAACGCTGATAATAATGCCTTTTTTATCATGGTTTTTTTGATCAGTTATTTAGTTTAACAAATCCCCCATCTAACAAATAATCACAACCGGTTACAAAACCGGCTTCGTCCGAGCATAGATACAGCGCTAAAGACGCTACCTCTTCGGGCTTGCCCATACGGCCTATAGGCTGACTGTTTGATAGTTTATCAAACATTTCTTCTTCCTGACCTGCATAATTTTTGGCGATAAAACCATCGACAAAAGGAGTATGAACCCTTGCCGGAGATATGCTGTTGCAACGGATGTTGTCATCCAGGTAGTCGCGCGCTACCGATAAGGTCATAGCAGCAACCGCGCCCTTGCTCATGGAATAAGCAAAACGGTTAGTAATACCAACCACAGCAGCTATCGATGCCATATTTAATATAATACCGCCGCCATTACTTTTCATTAACGGGATAGCCGCAAACAACGAGTTATAAACACCCTTTACATTCACATTAAATATTTTGGTGAAGTCTTCCTCGCTGGTTGTATCGGCAACGCCGATATGTGCTATGCCTGCGTTATTAACCAATATATCAATAACACCTATTTTTTTATAAATATCAACCATTTGCTGCTGATCGCTCACGTTGCAGCTATGCGCGAAGGCTGATCCACCCTGCTGTGTAATTTCATTTACGGTATCCTTTGCGGCATCAGCATTTAATTCGATGATATGGACAACCGCACCTTGTTTTGCAAAAAGCAAAGATATTGCTCGTCCTATTCCGCTTCCGCCGCCGGTTATTATAGTGGATTTTCCTTTTAAACTAAACATTTGGCCCCCTCTAAATCTCCCCCGGTAGGGGAGACTTTTTTGATTTTATTTATTGCTAAAATTTTCTCATTAAGAATTATTAAAGCCCTTCCGCCTTTTGGCGGAGAGGGTTGGGTGGGGCTTTACAAAGAAACCCCTCGTTTCCACGGTATAAAATCGTCCTGCCCTAATTGTACCGATTTTGGCTGAACAACTCCACTGGCCACATCTATCACATAGTTTAATATACGCTCGCCTGCCTGTTCAATGGTTTCTGTTCCTTCTATAATTGTTCCGCAGTTAATATCAATAATATCGGGCATTTTTTGATAAATGCGGGTATTGGTTGATAGCTTGATAACCGGGGTAATAGGATTACCTGTAGGTGTGCCTAACCCGGTAGTAAACAATACTACATTCGCGCCCGAGCCTACTTCGGCGGTGGTACTTTCTACATCACTGCCCGGTGTGCATAATAAATTGAGTCCCGGTTTGGTTACCTTTTCCGGGTAATCCAATACTGCTGCAACCGGGGAATTACCACCTTTTTTAGCGGCCCCTGCCGATTTGATGGCATCGGTAATTAAACCATCCTTAATATTTCCTGGCGATGGGTTAGCATAAAATCCCGAACCGTCGGCCTCAGCTTTCGCAGCATAGGTGCGCATTAAGTGCATGAATTTTTGGGCGGTATCTACATCAACACAACGGTCGCTCAACTCTTGCTCCACACCGCATAATTCAGGAAATTCAGCCAGTATAACACTTCCGCCCAGGCTAACCAATACATCTGATACATAGCCCAGCGCGGGGTTAGCCGATATGCCTGAAAAACCATCAGAACCACCACACTCCAACCCGATACAAATTTTTGATATAGAGGCGGGCCGGCGTTCCTGCTTATTAGCCTCTATCAACCCGGCAAAGGTTTGTTTTAGTGCTTCCTGCATCATGGTGCTTTCTTTGCCTATTTTTTGTTGTTCCAACATCACCAATGGCTTGGTAAAATTCGGGTCGCGTTTTTTTATTTCTGTTTCCAGTATGCTGGCTTGCGCGTGCTGGCAACCTAAACTTAATACGGTAGCGCCTGCCACGTTTGGGTGCGTAATATAACCCGCCAGCAATCCGCATAAAGCGTCGGAATCTGTCTTGGTACCACCGCAGCCCATATCGTGGGTTAAAAATTTAATACCATCAATATTTTCGAACAGTTTTTTTGATCTTTTCTCCGCCGTTTCCATTTGCAGGTCGGCATTTAATATTGATTCGACAGAATTGCCTGTTTGGTATAAACTGATCAGGCTATCAACCTCGTTTTCGTAGTTCTTTGCCTTTTTGAAGCCCAGTTTTTCAACCAGCGCATCTTTCATAACCATAGTATTGCGGTTCTCGCAAAACACCAGGGGGATAACCAGCCAGTAATTAGCCGTACCTACCGAACCATCCGCACGGTGATAGCCCAAAAAAGTTCTTTGCGCAAATTTATCTACTTCGGGTTTATGCCAGTTTAATTTGCGTTCGCCCAGCTTAAAATCGCTGGCGGCATGGTGTATGTTTTCGGTAGTGATGGCATTTCCTTTCGGTATATGATGGTTGGCTTTTCCTACCAATACACCGTACATATAAATTTCCTGGCCTTCGTTAAGGTCGGTTATTGTAAACTTATGTTTGGCGGCTACATCGGCTACCAGCGTAATGTTATCGCCCTTAAATGGCACTACGGTTCCTTTGGCGATATCCTGTAAGGCAACCAGCACATTATCGTGCGGGTGTATTTGTAAAAAAGTATTTATATTCTCTGTCATTGCATTTGCACAAATTATATTTCAAAAATTTTATTCATCAATACCCATTTCTCGCCGAGTTTTGACCCGGGAATGGCCTGCTGGTATTTCCACATCAGGTTTTCCCATTCCTGCACCGTGGGGTTACCCGCATCCATAGCGCCTTTTTTATCAAAAGTGAAACTATTATCAGTTTCCATTATCATAAACATCCGGTTAAAACATCGCCATATTTCCATATGCGTAATGCCCGACTCTACAATGCTTTTATGTATTTCCGGCCAAATTGCCTCGTGATATTTTTCATATTCGGCAATGAGTTGGGGATCATCCTTCAAGTCTATGGCTAAACAGTATCTATTCATAGTTAATGCTTAAATTCAACTTTAACGGATTCATTATTTCCACCTTTTACAACGTAACCTTTCCACCCATACCACGCAACAATTATAAAACAGAATAACGGTACACTGTAAGAAGTTGCGGTAGAATATTTTTCGGCCAGTATACCCATTACATATGGCATTATCGCCCCGCCCACTATAGACATTATAATAAATGACGAACCTTTTTTGGTATGATGCCCAAGATCTTTCACACCTAATGCGAAAATAGTTGGAAACATAATAGACTCAAAAAAGAAAACAGCTAATAAAGCATAAACCGAAAGCCAATGACTGTTAGAAACTACTATAGCACAAAGAAAAATATTGATAAAGGCATAAATTGTTAATAGCTTGTTTGGTGCAATCA
>JABDBW010000035.1 GCA_013288485.1 Bacteroidota bacterium | reverse complement strand
TTTGATTAAAATGTTAAAAATGAGAAAGTTATAAAAAATAGGTGAAACAAAATGAAACAAGATGTAACAACGTATTCGTCTGTATTTTTATAGTTGATTTTAATACATCTATTTGATAATAAGGTTGTTGAAAATCAGCTGATTTTTAATACAATGAAACAAGATCTATAGGATGAAACAAACATCGCCTTAAATTTTGCCGGGACATAATAACGAACTGATAAAAACGTATAACGTACCACGTAAACGTACAACATATTAAATGAAAGATATCGCCAAAAGGGTTTTCAATGTTGAAATAGAGTCGCTGCAGCATGTTGCCGGGTTGATAGACGATTCGTTTACGGCTGTTGTGCAGGCCATATTGAATAATACCGGCAAGGTTATCGTGGTTGGTATTGGCAAATCGGGGCTTATTGGTAAAAAAATAGCGGCTACTTTATCAAGTACAGGTACACCAAGTTTCTTTCTGCATCCCGGCGACGCGTTTCATGGCGACCTGGGTATTGTAGGCGCGAATGCACCGGTAATATTAATATCCTATTCGGGCGAGACGGATGAAGTACTTAAGATTATCCCTTTTTTAAAATGGAATAAAAACCTATTGATAAGCATAACGGGTAACCCTAATTCAACTATCGCTAAAAATAGCGACCATCATTTAAATATAAAAATTACCCGCGAGGCTTGTCCGCTAGCTTTGGCGCCAACCTCATCAACCACGGCGGCATTGGTAATGGGCGATGCGCTGGCCATAGCGCTGATGGAATCGCGAAAGTTCCAGGAAGAAGATTTCGCGCGCTTTCATCCGGGAGGCAGCCTGGGGCGCAAATTGCTTAGCAAGGTGAAGGATTTTATGCGGGTTGATAATTTACCGTTCATCAATAAGGATGCTTCTTTTACGGATGTATTGCTACGCATGTCGGAAGGTAAGCTTGGGATGGTAATTGTGGGTAACGCGACCTATGTGGAAGGGGTGATCACTGATGGCGACCTGCGCCGGGCACTATTAAAAAATCCCGATACCTCGAAATTATCGGTTACCGATATGATGACCACCAACCCGGTAATTGTTGACGGCGACGAATTCATTAGCCAGGCCGAACAATTGATGATGGAAAAGAAAATAACCAATGTACTGGTGGGTTCTGCCGAAGACCGGAGTTTGATAGGCGTTTACCAGATATATAACCAGTAATTTACCATGGCTGTTTTTTACGACCAGCTAAACCGCGGGGTAAACCTATCCTCATTACCCAAAAGAATAATTTCTATAGTACCATCGCAAACCGAACTGTTATTTTATTTAGGATTAAATGAAGAAGTTATCGGTATAACTAAATTCTGCATACACCCGGCTGATAAATTTATTAATGTCACCAAAGTCGGCGGTACCAAACAACTAAACATTGCGAAGATAAAAGAACTTAAACCCGACTTAGTTATAGCCAATAAAGAAGAAAATGAACAGGGGCAAATACAAGAATTAATGAATTTTTGCCCTGTTTGGATAAGCGACATTAGTAATTTGAATGAGGCTTTGGATATGATCACTAAAATAGGGGAGTTGGTTGGCCATGCAACACAGGCAGAAATATTGGTGAGCGCAATAAAACAGCAATTTAATGCGCTCTTTACCCACCCCCTGAATTTGCGGGCCGCTTATTTAATATGGCGAAAACCTTATATGGCAGCAGGCACAGCTACCTTTATTAACAATATGCTTCAATATAGCGGGTTAACAAATGCTTTTGCCGAAAGCCGCTACCCCGTAGTTAGCAAACAAATGCTGAGCGATGCTCAACCCGATGTGGTATTACTGTCATCAGAACCTTATCCATTCACTCAGAAACACATCGAAGAGTTTAAAACTTTTCTGCCTAATGCCCAAATACTATTAGTTGATGGCGAAATGTTTTCCTGGTATGGCAGCCGGTTATTGCATGCGCCTGCTTATTTTGAGCAGTTGGCTGGGTTGGTGAATGGTTAGTAGTCAGTTATTGTTTTATTTCACCATTGACAACTCACTATTCACAAAATTCCCTATCTTTGCCACTCTTAAAAAATCCTAACTGCGGAAGTGGCGTAATTGGTAGCCGCACCAGACTTAGGATCTGGCGCCGCGAGGCGTGGGGGTTCGAGTCCCTTCTTCCGCACAATCTTTACAAAGCCGTAAGTGGCGGGGAAAGATTTTAGAAAAGCCGTTAGCTTATTCAGTTAGCGGTTTTTTATTTAATTATTCTTTTTCTACGGAAGTTTCCCATCCATCGTATTCACCATTACATATTTGCGACAGTTCCCATAGATATAATGTGTAATCATCGATATTATCAAAATCAACTTTATCAGTGCGAAAGATGCGTAAACGATAGGGTGAAGCACCATATTGTACATCATAGTCATCATCACCAATATTGAATCCATCATTGGTTATTTTTTGCAGGAAAATTTCTTTGTCGACAGATGTTTTAAAATACAACCAATGATCAACTCGTCTCTCTTTAACTAATGTGTCGCCATTTTTTTCAAGTTGATATAAGACACGTCGATTTTGGATGCTTTGAAACTGACGGGGCAAAGGATACTGAAATTCAAAATAATGATCCCACTTGATGTCTTCTTTTATGCCAAAATCATACTCATAATAAGGAAATGCTATCATAGATTCTGATATCGTTTTGTCATGAAGGAATGAGTCAACAAAATAAAAATAAAAATCCCTCTTTCCATTTGATGTTAACCGTCCTGTATAAATAGCTTGGTGTTTTTTATTAATGAAATCTTTTAGTCGATCTTCTATTTGATAAAGAGTATTACTTTCTTCATTTGAAGATAAGCCATCACTTTGGGGATTATTCATTTTTACAGACACCCATATCAGATTGGAATAACTTTCTAAAGGAGCCACTTTGGCTAAACCCAAGTCAATATAAAAGGAACCAATAATATCATCAGCATTACTAAAATAGAAATCCCATTCTTCATCATATTCAACCGCCAATGGTAATTGCTGTTCTTGAGTTTGATCTGTTTTTATTTTAAAAAATTTCTTAAATAATCCCATTGACTATAGATTTTTGATTGTCGTGATAAAATTATTTAAATCATTCAATAATATCGAATATAAGTTTAACGATATGTAGGATATCTTCAAGGTGTTCTAAGGAGTGCACAGGTTCCGCACTAAAAACCGTTAGCTGAATAAGTTGACGGTTTTTTTATTAAGATCAAATAAATATTATCCCTAAAGAAATTGTTGGAAATAAAAACAAGCCTGTAAACATCTCTTTTTAACCGTTCGGTTTCGGTTAGCCGGAGTATATTTTCAAGGTTAACTATATCTTTTTTTACATTTGACATATTGCACTAATATACGAAAATTATAAAATACTATATATCATGGAAATTAAACGTAGCGGTTCTCAGCCTTCAAGTAAAGGCCCCGCAGAATATTTTACAGGCACCGTGCGCATAGATCCGCTTAATAGCCCACCCGAACCGGCCCGCGTTGTAATGGCGCTGGTTACCTTTGAGCCGGGCGCCCGTACCGCTTGGCATACCCACCCGTTGGGGCAGACCTTAATTGTTACCGCAGGTTCCGGTTGGGTACAACGCGAAGGGGAGGCAAGAGAAGAAATTCATAAAGGAGATGTTGTTTATTTCTTTCCCGGTGAAAAGCACTGGCACGGAGCCACTGCTACAACCACGATGAGCCATATTGCTGTGCAAGAAAAGTTAAATGACTCCGCTGTTGATTGGATGGAACAGGTAACAGATGAACAGTACTGTAGTTGAACGGTTATGAAATAAATAGTTAAATCTGTACAAGTTTATAGTTTTATTAATACGTAATATTGTATACGTTAACGCAAACTATCATAATGAAAGCAGAAAAATTTTCGCGCAGGCAAGCCCTGCAGGCCACAGCGGTATTAGGCACTACCTTATTTCTTCCCTTACAAAAATTACAGGCCTCATCAATATTAGCAGCAAAAACCCCGGATATAACCGCCGGAGAAATGGCCGCCATTGATGCGGCTTTAGGAAAAAAAGGCGCTTATAAAGAGGCGGAGCAGGTATATACAATAGCACTGCCGAGGAATGACCTGAAAATGAAAATTAAGGGTGAACCTATTCCCATTCCTTTTGGTTTTGGCGGATGGGTATCATTCAAAAAAACCCTCGACGGTAAATCAGCCATGGTGATGGGCGATACGGTATTACAAATGGAAGAGGTTAACCCGTTGATCTCGGCGGCGCATGCTAACGGATTGGAAATAGCGGCCATACATAATCATTTTTTTTACGAAGAACCCCGAATATTTTACATGCATATTCACGGCACAGGTACCATTGCCGAACTGGCAAAAAAATACGCTGATACGATAAGGGACAGTAAACTGTTCCCGGCTAACCAGCCGGCAGCATCGGCACCGTCGAGCATTACAGGTAAGGAAAACTTTGACCTGCCGGCTTTGGACTCCATTATTAAATATACAGGTACCGTAAACGGGCCAACCTATAAATATACCATTGGCCGCGCCGATTTGAAAGTTATGGCAATGGGTGTAGAAATGACCACGAATATCGGCCTCAATAGCTGGGCGTCATTCGCCGGGAAACAGGACGACGCGCATATAGCCGGAGATATAGCCATGCTGCAAAGCGAGGTAAACAATGTAATAAAAACCCTGCGCCAGCATAACCTGGAGGTAGTGGCCGTACATAACCACATGCTGGGCGACGATCCGCATATGATATTCCTGCATTATTATGGTCGTGGCAACGCGGCTACGCTTGCGCAAGGCTTCCGATCGGCTTTAGACGTACTGGGCAAGAAAACCATGGGCGGAATGAAAATGGAATAATGCATGGATAAACAGCCAAAACCAGCTTATTCATTAACCGACCTTACAAAATATTTCTTAAAGCTCGGCACATGGGGTTTTGGAGGACCGGTGGCGTTGGTTGGTTATATGCACCGCGACTTGGTTGAAACTAAAGGCTGGCTTACCGAGGAAGAATATAAAGAGGGACTGGCGCTTGCACAACTAGCGCCGGGACCTTTGGCGGCGCAATTGGGCATTTATATTGGCTTTGTGCATTACGGGCTAATAGGCGCTACCCTCGCGGGGCTGGCTTTTGTAATACCATCATTTATTATGGTTGTATTATTGGGGATGGCATACCGGCTGTATGGTGGCCTGGTGTGGATGCAGGCTGTATTTTATGGCGTTGGGGCGGCGGTTATCGGTATTATCGGGATGAGCGCCTATAAGCTTACTATTAAATCTATCAGTAAATTTCAATGGGCGGCAATTGGGTCCAACTGGTTATTATGGCTTTTTTATGTGACGGGTATTGCTATTACCGTTATTACAGAAAAAGAAGAGGTCTTATTATTTCTCGCCTGTGGTATTTTATATGTGCTGATCAAGGTCCCGCCCCAATGGATAAGAAAACCAACCCTGCTGCCCGCCGCGATATTAATAAGTACAGGGTTTTGGAAATATGACGGCAAAACCTTGCAGCAGATCGCTTGGTTTTTTGCCAAAGCTGGCGCGTTCGTATTTGGCAGCGGGCTGGCTATTGTACCTTTCCTGCATGGAGGTGTAGTAAAAGAGTTTGGCTGGCTAACCGAACACCAGTTTGTTGACGCGGTAGCGGTAGCCATGATAACACCCGGCCCTGTAGTAATTACAGTTGGGTTTATTGGCTATTTAGTCGCGGGTTTTCCAGGCGCATGTGTAGCCGCATTAGCAACCTTTCTGCCTTGTTACTTGTTTACGATGGCATTGGCGCCATATTTTAAAAAGATCGCTAAAAATACGGCTATCAAAGCATTTGTAGAAGGAATAACTGCCTCTGTAATCGGAGCATTGGTTGGCTCCGTGATCATCATGGGGTTTCGGTCCGTTACCGATATTCCAACCGCTCTTATCGCCATAGCTGCTGTGCTGGCATTGCTTTATGTTAAAAAGCTACAGGAGCCTTATATTATTGGTATAGCTGCAATTGTTGGGTTATTAATAAAAACGTTATAATAGAAAGAAATAAACGATATACTCCTATACACATTAATTCGTTTTATTATACATTAGCGCAGCTTTACCCAACCAATTAAACCAAAATTATATTTTATGACATCCAGACGTTCATTTGTAAAAACATCGGCTATGCTTTCGGCCGGGCTATTGGCTGCACCCCGCCTGTTTGCTTACGATAAAAAATACATCGGCCTGCAACTATACACCGTTAGGGATGCTCTAAAGGCCGACCCGGTTGCAGCGCTTGCAAAAGTGGCCGGCGTAGGGTACAACTCGGTTGAAGGCGCTACTTATACAGGCGATGAAAAGTTTTACGGGATGGATGCAAAAGTCTTCAGTAAATTGCTGAAACAAAATGGGCTGGTAATGTTAAGCAGCCATTATCGCCTCGGCGAAGAAAAAACAAACGGCCAGGATACGATGGGAACCATATTGCATGACTGGGATAAAGCCGTAAATGATGCCGCCGAAGTTGGTTTAAAGTATATGGTTTGCGCCTATCTTTCGAACCCCGAACGCGGCAGTTTAGACCACTTTAAGAAACTGGCTGATTATTTTAATATAGCCGGCGAAAAATGTAAAAAAGCAGGCATACAATTTTGCTATCATAACCATGATTTTGAATTTATACAGCAGGATGGTAAATATCCCTATGAAACTTTGCTTTTAAATACGGATAAAAACCTGGTAAAAATGGAGATGGACCTTTACTGGGTTACTAAAGCCAAACAGGACCCCATCGTATTAATTAATGAAAACCCTGGCAGGTTCCCATTATTTCATGTTAAGGATATGGATAACACCCCTAAAGCTAATTTTACCGAAGTTGGAAACGGTATTATTGATTTCAAAAAAATATTCACTTATGCCGATAAAGCAGGCATGAAATACTTCTTTGTGGAGCAGGACACAACCCCCGGCGATCCGTTTATCAGTATTGCACAAAGTTTTAACTATATCAGGAAGAATTTAGTTTAAAATACCGCCAATTCATTCTTTTAAATTCAAAAATGAAAGTAGTTCAAAATTGAGTGAACCGACTAAATAGTCGATTTTTTTCAATGTCATGACACATCAAAAAAACTAAATAATGACCCCATAAAATGTTTCCCTATATTTTGCAACTCCAAAAAAATCTCTATTTTTAGCAACTGCATGGAAACTAAAAACAACAAAAAAACCATTTGGGCATGGTGCATGTTCGACTGGGCCAACCAATCTTATAATATGGTAATTACCTCAACCATATTTCCCGCTTATTATGTAGCTGTAACCGCAAATGCCAAAAACGGCGATATGGTTAGCTTTTTCGGGCATAAGTATGTGAACACGGTTTTATCTAATTATATACTCGGACTTTCATATCTAATTGTGGTGGTGATGCTGCCCATATTAACATCCATTGCCGATTATCGCGGCAACAAAAGGCGCTACCTCCAATTCTTTACCTGGCTGGGGGCGCTGGCCTGCGCAGGCTTGTTTTTCTTTAAGCCAGATAGCGGACTGGAGTTCCCGATGATCTGTTTCGGCCTGGCCTGCATTGGTTATTGCGGCGGGTTTGTTTTTTATAACTCTTATCTGCCCCAGATAGCTACTTTAGACCAACAGGACAGCGTAAGCGCCAAAGGTTTTATATATGGCTATGTGGGCAGCCTCGTAATGCAGGTATTATGCTTTGTTGTAGTATTATCGCCAAAAACATTTGGCATTACAAGTGACGACCTGCCTGCCCGCATATCGTTTTTAATGGTATTTGTATGGTGGATAGGCTTTTCCATTATTCCTTTCCGGCTGTTGCCAAAGGGCGAGCCTAATGCGGGCAAGCATAACTACAACGTATTTACCGGCGGATTTAAGGAACTGGTAAAGGTTTTCAAAAAAGTGCGCAGTATGCCTTTGTTAAGGCGTTTCCTGTCGTCATTCTTTTTTTATTCGGTTGGGGTGCAAACCATTATGCTGGTGGCCGCTAACTTTGCGGCTAAAGAACTGCACATGCCTGATGATACACTGATCTCTATCATCCTTGTTATACAGGTGGTAGGTGTTATCGGCGCGTGGCTTACTTCTATATTATCAACCAAATATGGTAACGTAAAAACATTGGTTGGCCTGGTTTCTATATGGACGCTGCTTTGCTTATCGGTATATTTTATTGCCAATACGCCGCAGTTTTTCGCTGCTGCAGTTGTAGTGGGTGCGGTAATGGGAGGGGTGCAATCCATATCACGCTCTACTTACTCAAAATATCTGCCGCCAAACATACCGGATACGGCTTCATTCTTTAGTTTTTACGATGTTACCGAAAAATCATCCATAGTAGTGGGCCTGTTTTGTTTTGGTTTGGTAGAATCATTAACCCATGAAATGCGCGATTCGGCGCTGGCGTTAGATTGCTTTTTCGCAGTAGGGCTTATCCTGATGATCTCGCTAATGCTTGCCGAAAAGAAAAGGAAAAATTTGCCAACTATGCCAAATCCGGAAGTGGTGGCTGCTTAGAAGTAAAAATTTACTATGAAAACAATCCGTTGGGGTATTTTAGGTACTGGCAGCATAGCGCGTAAATTTGCCTCTGACTTGCGGTTTGCTGAAGGCTCGGAATTGGTGGCCGTGGGTTCACGAGGCAAAAAAAGCGCTGATGATTTTGCTGCGGAATTTCCCGTAAAGCATTGTCATTATTCGTATGAAGAATTAGCCGGCGATGCGGAAGTGGACGTAATTTATATAGCTACGCCGCATAACCTGCATTACGAAAATACCTTGTTGTGCCTTAACCACAACAAGGCTGTTTTATGCGAAAAACCGTTTGCCATTAACAGCCGGCAGACTGTTGAAATGATTGCCCTGGCCAAAGAAAAGAAGCTATTTTTAATGGAAGCCCGATGGACCAAATTTTTGCCCCATTTTATAAAGATGCAGGAAATGGTAGCAGCCGGCATGTTGGGCGAGATAAAGGCCGTTCTGGCAAATTTTGGCTTTAAGCCTTTGCCGCCGGTAAATCCCCGTTTGTTTGACCCTGCTTTAGGCGGCGGTACTATAATGGACATTGGCATATACAATGTTTTTATGGCGATGGCTATATTGGGCCAACCTGATCACATCGATGCGGTAATGACGCCTGCTTCAACCGGCGTAGACGAGCAGTGCGCAATATTATTCAGGTATAAAAACGGAGCTATGGCACAGTTGTTCTCAACATTTTCAGCTAACCTGGCTACTGAGGTAGACATTAGCGGATCAAATGGCCATCGTATCAGGCTTACCTCAAGGTTTTATGAACCATCGTCCACAATTGAATACTATGGCGGCGGGAATGCAGAAAAACAAATTATTGAAGTAGAAAAGGGTGCAGGCGGGGGTTATAACTATGAAGCAGCGCATGTAAATGAATGCTTGCGGAATGGGCTTACCGAAAGCCCGGTGATACCGTTTGCCGATACCTTGCGATTAATGGAAATACTGGATAAAATAAGGAAATTGGCAGGAGTGAAGTATCCCGCAGACTTATAGATCTTTTATCCTTAACCCTGTACTTTATGATATACTGGAGGAACCGTCTCCAAATAACTATAAATAGCATCCACCTCCCGGTCTTGTAATTGTTTAAATTTGGGCATGGGCGGATGTAGTTTCCGGTCGGGTGCCTCGCCGTCTTTTACCGCTTTTAGAAATTCCTGCTGCGTAAGTTTTCCTATTCCTGTTTCCTTATCGGGCGTAAGATTAGAGGCAACTATAAACATGCCTTGTTCATCTTTAAATTTTATGCCCCCTGCCATATAACCTTTGGATTGTTCGGGGTACAAGTAATTCAGCGACGTAAAGCTTTTGGAGTGGCAATGAAAACAGCCAACATTATCAACCAGGTAACGGCCCAAAGCAACATTATCCGAAGGTAATTTTATACCGGGTTTATAGGGTAAAGGTTTCGCGGTCATACCCATATACAACTTACCGATTATGTTATAACGCGTGAGGCCGATGGTGGTATCAGCCGGGGTAACCGCCGGATCATTTGAGCGCAGGTAAACTATAATGGCGTTAATATCTTCATCAGCCATATTGGGGCGCAGCATGTAGGGGATAAAACGTCCGTCTCGGGCAATACCGGTTTTTAGCAGGTACTTTAGTTCCGCGTCGGTATAGTGCGGTGGTATGCCATGTGTTTTTGAATTAGTGAGATTGGCCGAATACACCTTCCCGATAATTCCGGGAACATCATGAATAGGGGTCCCGATAAATTTATTTACCGAACGGTTATAATGGCAACCCGCGCAAATACTGAATGCGAGCGCTTTACCTCTTTCAAAAGCCCGGGGCGATTCCACAGCTGTATAATTGATTTGCGGGGTAGTAAAATGTGTTTTGCAGCTATAAATGGTGCTAACTGTTACCGTTAAACCTGCCAGGAAAACAAATTTATACTTTTTCATAATACCTGTTGTAAGGTGTATTATTTATCAAGACATAATTACAAACACAATGTTTTAAAAGACTTAGCATTACTGTAAACTTTTTCTCAAATTAGCGCCCGAATGAAAACCGAGTTATTTATCCCTTGTTTTATAGATCAGCTATTTCCTGATACGGCCTTTAACACCATTAAAGTGCTGGAAAAAGCTGGCTGCGAAGTGGCCTATAACCCCGAACAAACCTGCTGCGGACAGCCCGCTTTTAACGCCGGGTTTTGGGACGAGGCTAAAGTGGTCGGACGTAAGTTCCTGGATGGGTTTTCAGAAGATAGCGTTATTGTAACCCCCTCGGCATCATGCACCGGTATGGTGAAGAATTATTATAACGACCTGTTTACCAATACCATTGTGCACAATAAATGCCGGGCTGTACAGGGTAATATTTATGAACTATCTGATTTCCTGGTAAACATATTACAGTTTGACTACTTTGGTGCCGAGCTGGAGGGCCGCGCCGTTTACCACGATAGCTGCGCCGCCCTGCGTGAATGCAAAATTAAAGCCGAGCCCCGCCAGCTACTATCAAAAGTATTGGGGTTGGAACTGGTTGAGTTGAACCATGGCGATACCTGCTGTGGCTTTGGCGGCACCTTCGCGGTTAAGTTTGATGCCATATCAAGCGCTATGGCACAGCAAAAGGTAGAGAATGCTTTGGCGGCGGGTGCTGAATATATTATTTCAACAGACGCTTCCTGTCTGCTGCATTTGCAAGGGTATATTGATAAGAATGACCTTCCTATTAAAACCATACACCTGGCTGATGTTTTGGCGCATGGGTGGGGGAATGTTTGATCGCTGATTTTGATTGATTTTTATGATTTCGCTGATTTATGGTGATTCACAAAATAGTGAATCACTTGAATCACTTTTTGCATGTAAGTTACTGTAATTCAATTTTTTGTAAAAACCGAGTGAATCACCCTGGATCAGTACAAATATTTTAGGTAATGATTCTTAATAAATTGTAAATAAACATTTTATGTTTTTTATTGACTTTTTGACTAAATGGGGTGAATCAGTTTTTTGAGCGATATGTGAATCACTTTTTTTCAAAAAAAGCTGACCATGACCCGTCCTAAAAAAAGTTTTTAATCATGGCAACCATTTTGCTGTAATAAACACATGCACAGCTATAAAAAAGCAGACCATGATACCGGTGTTATTGCCTATGAAATAGACAGGGATAGCATAACCATACAGTTCAAAGACGGCTCGTTATACGTATACACCGCAAAAAGCGCCGGGCTGAGGGCTATATCTCAAATGAAAACCCTCGCTAAAAAAGGGGAGGGGCTAACCACCTACATTAATCAGCATGTTAGGGAGGGTTATCAATCTAAGTTGCGATAGAAATTACAATCCAAATTTTTCAATATCAATATAGTATCCACTTGCTCCACCCGCCTGTTTGCTTACACAAATTAGTTGGTTCCCGTCTATAAAAAGTTTAGAGGGGTACAGCACCGTATTATATGTTTTTAGCAGCTTTGGCGACGGGTAACTCATCACGTTGATTAGTCTGTCGCTGGCCTCGGCGCAGTAAATAACAGATCCCGCACTGTTAATTTCAAAATCTGAAAACTTAGCATTTGGATCGGTACTGATGTAGTTGGGTATATAGGTTTCCTGCACCAAATTTTTAGTAAATACATACCCCATTGAAGAAGCGATAAACCTGCTGCCATCCGGAAATGCCTTTAAAATGGAAACATCGTAAGGGTTAACAGCATAATTGGTGATAGTGGATTCGCTTAAAGAAAGCCCCGAAGAGTCAAATTTATAATATTGGAACTGCGTAGGCGACTCGTTTGCTGTTTCTTCTATAAACTCATAATTTGTACCGGGCAACCATACTAAACGGGTATTATTATAATAACCAGTGCTGCTTATCAACTGTTTGGTTACCCTGTCATAAACCCTTATAGAAGTGGTATTGTCTCCATAAGAGGCAGCTGTCCATGCAACAAATAACTTTCCATCCATTTGATAAACGGAATTAATATGGCCCGAAGTAGCAAATTTCTCTTTTGTAGCCAATGTAGCTGCATCAATAATATAAAGCTGGCCATCATTGCCTGGGACATATAATTCGGTGCTGCCCTGGAAGGTACCAATACCGGAAAAATTTACGCCCACACCCACACTGCCTGTTTTTATTAGTGTATTTGTAGCATAGTTAATTGCAGTAATAGTGCCGTTGTTTTGATAAATAAGGTATAGTATTTTATTTTGCCTGTCAATTAAAGCATCAGAAAACAGCGCTTGCAGAAAAACTGTATTGGGCCTGTTATAAGTAATTATGTTGCTATAGGCAGAAGAATCGGCAAATGCGCTAACAGAATACAGAATCTTATCGGAATAAGGCATGTTTCTTTCCGTATAAGTCAGGGAATCGGCATTGGTAAAGCTTTTCAACGTTATGGATGTGGACTGATAAAAACCATTTGTAAAACCATATGAAGTACGCCTCAGCTGATATCCTGTAAAATTAGTCCTGTTATATTTACTCCATTTTAGCACCAATGTCGAGTCGTTGATAGTTTTATCTATTGAAAGCGTAATGGTTTTACTTTGATCGGTTGCCGGCGTGGCAGGCGGCTCCCCTTTTTTGCAGGCAGTTATAAAAACAAAGGCGGGGAGTACTAAATAAATGATGCGTTTCACGATTTGGGTTTTTATAAAAATAAATAATCCCGTCAATAAGTACAAATTTAGGTAATAATTTATGAAGATATGAATCATTGTCTATAGCTAACAATCCCAAAATAATCGTATTTTCGCCACTCAAAATAAACGGTCATAATAGTAGGTGACCGGGAAACGTAATTTTATAAACTTTAAATCATAGTTGTAGATGATCAATATTACTCTCCCCGATGGATCCGTTCGTCAGTACGACAAAGGGGTCACTTCCATGCAGATAGCGATGTCTATCTCCGAAGGATTAGCACGTAACGTATTAGCCGCCGAAGTTGACGGCGAGGTTTGGGATGCCGGCCGTGCCATTGAAAAAGATGCGCATGTTAAATTATTAACCTGGAACGATGTTAAAGGTAAGGCAACCTTCTGGCATTCATCGGCACACTTAATGGCCGAGGCTTTGGAGGCGCTTTATCCCGGTACAAAGTTCGGTATAGGCCCGGCCATTGAAACCGGTTTTTATTATGATGTTGATTTTGGCGACCGGGAGTTTTCTTCGGATGAATTCAAGAAAATTGAAGATAAAATAATTGAGCTGGCAAGAGCCAAAGAGGAATTTAGCCGCAAGCCGGTATCAAAAGCCGATGCGATAGCCTATTTTACCAAAAAAGATGATGAGTATAAACTCGACCTGATCAAGGACTTGCCTGATGGCTCGATAACATTTTACACACAAGGCAACTTTACCGATCTTTGCCGCGGGCCGCATATACCCAACACGGGTTTTATAAAAGCCGTTAAGCTGATGAGCGTTGCCGGGGCCTACTGGCGCGGCGATGAAAGTCGCAAACAGTTAACCCGCATATACGGGGTCACTTTCCCTAAAGCGAGTGAACTGACCGATTACCTGCATTTACTGGAGGAAGCCAAAAAACGTGACCACCGTAAATTAGGAAAAGAACTGGAATTGTTCGCCTTCTCTGAAAAAGTGGGTATGGGCTTGCCCTTATGGCTGCCAAAAGGCACTGCCTTACGCGAGCGCTTAACAAACTTTTTGCAAAAAGCACAGGTTAAAGCAGGCTATGAGCAGGTAATTACACCGCATATAGGCCATAAAAACCTCTATGTAACATCGGGCCATTATGAAAAATATGGGGCCGATTCATTTCAACCCATCAAAACACCGCAGGAAGGAGAGGAGTTCTTTTTAAAACCGATGAACTGCCCTCACCATTGCGAAATATATAAAACCAAACCACGCTCTTATAAGGACCTTCCGGTTCGTTTGGCGGAGTTTGGCACCGTTTACCGTTACGAGCAAAGCGGCGAATTGCATGGATTGACCCGTGTTCGCGGCTTTACGCAGGACGACGCGCATTTATTTTGCCGTCCCGACCAGGTAAAAGAAGAATTTATGAAGGTAATTGACCTCGTGCTATATGTATTTAAGGCTTTGGGTTTTGATGATTATACCGCGCAAATTTCGCTTCGTGATCCTGAAAATAAAGCCAAATACATTGGCAGCGATGAGAACTGGGCACTTGCCGAATCAGCTATTATTGAAGCCGCCGATGAAAAAGGATTAACAACCGTAGTTGAATTAGGTGAAGCAGCATTTTATGGCCCCAAGCTTGATTTTATGGTGAAGGATGCCCTGGGCCGCAAATGGCAGTTAGGCACCATCCAGGTTGATTATAACCTGCCCGAACGCTTCGAACTGGAATATACCGGGAGTGATAACCAGAAGCACCGCCCGGTTATGATACATAGGGCGCCGTTTGGCTCATTAGAAAGATTTGTGGCGGTATTGATAGAACATTGCGCCGGTAACTTCCCGCTTTGGCTATCGCCCGAGCAGTTTATTATCCTGCCTATATCCGAAAAGTATGAAGAATATGCAAAAAAACTTTCAGATGAGTTAAAAGATTCCGATATTTGCGGGCTAATTGACTTCAGGGACGAAAAGATAGGGCGCAAAATACGCGACGCTGAGGTCAAAAAAATCCCGTATATGCTGATCGTGGGTGAAAAAGAGGCTGCTGATGAGGTAGTTTCGGTACGCAAACATGGCCAGGGTGATTTGGGAAGCATGAGTATAGAACAATTTAAAAAACAAATAATTAAAGAAATAACAGTATAACTTGGCATTAAACAAACCTTTCAACAGAGGACCCAGGCTTCCTTTTAAGAAAAAAGAAGCTGAACATAACATCAATCAATTTATAAGGGCTGCAGAAGTACGTTTAGTAGGCGACAATGTAGAACAGGGTGTTTATTCATTAAAAGACGCTTTGGCAATTGCCGAAGAGCAAGAGCTGGACCTGGTTGAAATATCTCCGAACGCCGTACCGCCTGTTTGTAAAGTAACCGACTATAATAAGTTTATTTACGAGCAGAAGAAGAAGATGAAGGAGATAAAAAGTAACGCCAAACAAACGGTTATAAAGGAAATACGCTTCGGGCCAAATACAGATGACCATGACTTTGATTTTAAATTAAAACATGCCACTAAATTTTTGGAAGCCGGAGAAAAGGTAAGGGCCTACGTTCATTTTAAAGGGCGCGCCATTGTTTACAAAGAGCAGGGCGAAATATTGTTACTGCGCTTCGCGCAAGCATTGGAAGATGTAGGCAAGGTGGAGCAACTGCCAAAATTGGAAGGAAAACGGATGTTTTTAACCGTAGCCTCTAAGGGAGCGAAAAAGTAGAATAAATGTGCAAATTTCAAATGTGCAGATGTGCAGATGAAAGAGCAAAAATAGTAAACCCGCGGGTGTAATGATTTGCACATTTGCATATCTGCACATCTGCACATAATAAATAACTAACATGCCAAAAATGAAAACCAATTCCAGTGCTAAAAAGCGTTTTACGCTTACTGGAACCGGTAAAATTGCAAGGAAGAACGCGTTTAAAAGCCACATCTTAACAAAGATGTCTACAAAACGCAAGCGTAACCTAACCCACACCAGTTTAGTTTCTGATGCGGATATGGGTAACGTAAAACGTATGCTTTGTATCGGGAAGTAATTAATTAATTTTTAACCAGGCCTTAGAGTTTACAAGTTTTCTGCAAAAGCGGAGACACTCACTGCCAAAAATCAAAAAGAAATGCCACGTTCAGTTAATGCCGTAGCGTCGAGAAGACGAAGAAAAAGGATCATGAACCTCGCCAAAGGTTATTGGGGTTCACGCAGCAAGGTTTATACCGTTGCTAAAAACACAGTTGAAAAAGGTTTACAATACGCATACCGCGACCGTAAAACCAAGAAAAGAGAATTCAGGGCTTTATGGATACAGCGTATTAACGCCGGTGCCCGTCAGCATGGAATATCATACTCGCAATTAATGGGTAAATTAACCGCTAAAGAGATAGGTTTAAACCGCAAGGTGTTAGCCGATCTGGCCATGAATCATCCGGATGCTTTTAAAGCGATAGTTGATGCAGTAAAATAACTGTATTTTACAAATAATATAAAAGCCCCGCTCTGATAGCTATCAGAGCGGGGCTTTTTTTTGTATTATTTTTCGCATGTTATTGAAAAATCCAATTTTCCATTTATATTAGACAATTAACTGATTCATTATCACAAAAACATGAAGAAACTCCTACTTTATTGTTTTGCTGTACTGGTATGCAAAATTGCCAGTGCGCAGGAAACATTCCCCGTAAACGGCGTACAGGACATTCGCCCCGGGTTGTACGCATTTACCAACGCGACTATTGTTATAAGCCCGGATCAAAGCATCAAAAACGGTACTTTACTGGTTAAAGACAGGCTTATAGAAACAGTTGGGCCGGGCGTAAGTATTCCCAAAGGTTATATTGTTGTTGACCTCAAAGGGAAATATATTTATCCGGGATTAATAGACGCTTATACCACCTATGGTTTGCCCGAGGCTCCTCGTGCAGCGCTTGGCTCCTTTACGCGGGGTGCTGTTACGCCGGTTTCAACCAAGCCCGGCGCTTATGGCTGGAATGAATCCATCAAACCCGAAATGAATGTAAGGTCGATATTTCATGCCGATGCCACTAAATCGGTAGATTTAAAGAAAAACGGTTTTGGCGCTGTTCAATCGCTTATCCATGATGGCATTGCCCGCGGAACATCGCTAGTAGTAACCCTGGGCGACGAACGCGATAATTTTGTAATACTAAGCGATGAGGCCGCCGCAAATTATTCTTTCAGCAAAGGTACAGCGGCTACTAATTATCCCTCATCATTAATGGGCAGCATTGCCCTGCTGCGCCAAACTTACCTCGACGGACAATGGTACAAAACCCAAAAAGAAGAGGTTAACCTGTCGTTAGCCGAATTTAACCGCGAACAAACCTTACCGCAGATATTTGAAGCGGCCGACCCGCTGAACGTGCTGCGCGCTGATAAAATAGCGAAAGAGTTTGGCAAACAGTATATTTTTAAAACTGATGGCCAGGAATACCGCCGTTTGGATGCCATGAAAGCTACCGGCAGCAGCTTTATTATCCCGCTTACTTTCCCGGAAGCTTTTGATGTGGAAGACCCGCTACAGGCAAGAACTATAAGCTACGAACAGTTAAAAGATTGGGAACTGGCCCCTAACAACCCGGCATTGCTGGAAAAGGCGGGTATTCGCTTCGCCATAACCTCATACGGATTGACAAATGCCCGAGATTTCTGGACCAACCTGCGCACCGCGATGGATCACGGGTTAAGCGAAAAACAGGCTTTAAGATCGCTTACCGAAATTCCGGCAGAGATGCTGGGTGTAGCCGACAAGATAGGGACACTGGAAAAAGGAAAAATGGCCAATTTTATTATTACCTCCGACAGCTTGTTTAAAAAAGACAATATCATATACGAGAACTGGATAGAAGGCAGGCAATACATAGTGAGCAGGGTTGAGGCGGCAAACCTGGCGGGAGTTTATAACTTAGCGGGCGACGGTTTAGCAGGTATTATATTAAGGGTAACCGGCAAGCCCGGCGCCTACGAGCTAAATGTGCAGCGTACCGGCGCCGACAGTGTGCGCGCCCGCGGAACATTTACCCGTACAGGGGATATGATAAATCTTTACTTCGATCTTAAAAATAAACCGGCGGGCAGTATACGCCTTAGCGGGTATATCTCATCCGTTTCGCCTATAACATTATATGGCAACGCCGTACTGCCTGATGGCACGGCTACCAACTGGACGGCAACCTATACCGGTCCGCCCGTTTTAACGCCCGACCGTACCGTAGTTGCAAAACCAAACCTTACCGCAGGCCCTGTAATGTACCCTTTTGCCGCTTATGGCAATACAGAACTGCCAACAGTTGAAAACACTCTGTTTAAAAATGCTACGGTTTGGACCAACGAAAAAGATGGTATTCTAAAAAATACCGATGTGCTTATTGAGAATGGCAAGATAAAAGCCATTGGCAAAAATCTGCCTGCGGGAAATGCCAAAGTTATTGATGCGACCGGCAAGCATATCACTGCGGGTATTGTTGATGAGCACTCGCATATAGCAGTTACCGGTGGTGTAAATGAAGGTACACAAGCGGTTACATCCGAAGTACGTATAGGTGATGTACTGGATTCGGAAGATATCAATCTGTACCGGCAGTTAGCTGGCGGGGTTACTACCTCGCATATTCTGCATGGCTCGGCCAACCCCATAGGCGGGCAAACTATGCTCATCAAACACCGCTGGGGAGTGCTGCCCGAGCAAATGAAGTTTGAAGGCGCTGATGGTTTTATAAAATTTGCGTTAGGCGAGAATGTAAAACAAAGCAACTGGAATTTAACGCCGGGCCCTAATACCCGTTTCCCTCAAACTCGTATGGGCGTTGAACAGGTATATGTTGACGCCTTTAACCGCGCAAAAGAATATAAAGCGGCACGGGCTGTAAAGGGAAATCATGTTCGCCGCGACCTGGAACTGGATGCTTTGGTTGAGATATTGGATAACAAGCGTTTTATTACCTGTCACTCTTATGTACAATCAGAGTTAAATATGCTGATGCATGTTGCCGATTCAATGGGTTTCCATATCAATACCTTTACCCACGTACTGGAAGGGTATAAAGTAGCCGATAAGATGAAAGCGCGTAATATTGCGGGTTCTACTTTCTCCGATTGGTGGGCCTATAAAATGGAAGTCGGCGATGCTATTCCTTACAATGGAAAAATAATGAATGAAATGGGTGTTGTTACCGCGTTTAACTCTGACGACGAGGAAATGGCGCGCAGGCTTAACCAGGAAGCCGGCAAAGGAGTAACCTATGGCCACATGAGCGAGGAAGAGGCTTTGAAACTGGTAACGCTTAACCCGGCAAAAATGCTGCATGTTGATAATAGAGTGGGCAGCCTAAAACCGGGCAAGGATGCAGACCTGGTAGTATGGTCGGCTGATCCGTTATCGATCTATGCAGTAGCCGAAAAAACTTATGTTGATGGCATTCCTTACTGGGATATTGAAAAGGATGCAGCCAAACAAAAAGCGTTAAAGGCTGATGAAGGCCGTATCATTCAAAAAATGATCGAAGCTAAAAATAAAGGTGAGGCTACTCAGCGGCCGGCAGCCGGTGGAAGGCGCCGCCCCAGCTATGAGTGTGATACCATAGAAGACGGCGCTTATGTAGTAGCAGATAGTTATAACGGAATGCTGAACAAATAAAGGATCAACGACATGAAAAAAATATTAATAGCAGGATGGTTATTGTTAAGCGCTGTCCTCACTTATGCCCAGGCAACTATATCGCCTGCAAAACCGCAATCGCACCTTATCATTATTACCGGCGCTACTATACATATTGGTAACGGTCAGGTGATCAGCAATGGTTATATTGCCTTTGACAAGGGGAAAATAACCGCTATAGGCGAAGGCGCCGCCCCGAATACAAGCCGGGCAGAAATCATCAATGCAACCGGTAAACAGGTTTACCCCGGCTTTATTTGCCCGGTAACAACTTTAGGTTTAATTGAGGTAGAGGAGGGGGCGCGGGGAACCGAAGATAATAGCGAAACTGGTACGCTTAACCCTAACGTACGTTCTATCGTCGCTTATAATACAGATTCAAAAGTGATCCCTACTGTGCGTTCAAATGGGATATTGCTGGCGCAGCCAACACCTGACGGCGGAATACTATCGGGACAATCATCCGTTGTGCAGTTGGATGCCTGGAACTGGGAAGACGCGGCATATAAAACGGATATTGCCCTTCACCTTACCTGGCCGGTTATACGGACAGGTGGCCGCAGGAGGCCACCCGCGGCAGCTGGCGCGGGCCAGGAAACACCTGAAGAAACGAAACAGAAGGCCCTTGACGGGATAGAGAATCTGTTTACACAGGCAAAAGCATACTCTGAAATACAGCCTGCCGTTATCAACCTGCGCTTTGAAGCCATGAAGGGTCTGTTTACGGGTACAAAAAAACTATTTATAAATGCAGACGGCGCCCGTGAGATCATTGAAGCTGTAAACTTTGCTAAAAAATTAGGTATGCAGGCAGTGATCGTAGGAGGCAAGGAATCATACCTGGTAACCAATATTTTAAAGCAAAATAATGTGCCGGTTATCATCAGGGAAACACAAACCCTGCCGGCGAGGGATGAAGATGATGTATACCTGCCCTATAAACTGCCAAAAATTTTACAGGATGCGGGTGTACTTTACGGGTTAACCGGTATAGGTTTCTGGCGGCAGCGTAACCTGCCTTTTGAAGCCGGGCAGGCTGTTAGCTATGGCTTAACCAAAGAGCAGGCGTTGAGTATGATCACTATGAACAATGCCAAAATTTTAGGGATAGATAAAACCACCGGCACACTGGAAACAGGCAAGGATGCAAACCTATTCATTTCGGGAGGCGACGCGCTGGATATGATAACCTTAGATGTACAAGCTGCTTTTATACAGGGCAGGAATATTAACCTGGATAATTTGCATAAAGAGCTGTATAAAAAGTATGTTGATAAATACGGATTGAAGGCTGAGTAACATACCGGTCGGCAAAAGAAAAAGCCCTGTAATAACAGGGCTTTTTCTTTTAACAATTTTGTGAGTTTAACCTAAATGAGCGGTTACTTTTTTATGCGAAACCGGACTATGCGCCTTGCCATTAGCAGAAACAACCGGTTTTAAAGCGGTATCAATATCCATGTATTGCTTAAAGTTGCGCACATCATTATCAACCATATTTTTAAAGAACGGATTTAAAATATGTGCCACGCTTGCGCCAACACCACCAGCCGGGGGCTGATAAGAAATAACAACATCAACCAAAGTGCCCTTACCGTCGGGGGTATCCCTGAAATATACTTTACCCGCGTTGTCAATAATTGATCCGGGTAACGAACTCCAGCCTATTACTTCGCCGGGTTTATCTTTAACTATACTCGCATCCCAACTAACCGTACCAACTCCGGTAGGCAATTTGAGCACCCAATGAGAGCGTTCATTGTCCAATACTTCCACACTTTCCAAATGGTTCATAAATAACGGTAAATTATCCAGCTTCCGCCAAAAGTCATATACCTGCTGGCGTGGTTTATCAATGGTAAATGTCGATTTGATATTAACATTCACAGGTTCCTGCGTGTTCTTGCCGATACTTGAATAAACGGCGCAATGCCCGGTAATACCCCGGTTTAATAAATATCCGCCGGCCCCTAACTTTAAAATGCTGGTAAACGGCTTCGAAAACAAATGCGTTAATCCCGAGAAGGAAAGTTTTACACCTGTTGTGATAGAAAGATACCGTTCGGGCCAGTTTATGTTTATTTCTGCTTCGTCAGAAGTTTTTTTATACCCTTTAGCGGGTTGTAATGCTGTTGTTTCCATAGTATTGATTAAACAACACAACCGCTATGTAGTTTTTTAAATTAAAAATTAATACTGTTTATGTTTTGTGCATAGCAATTCTTATTATACATTTGCAACGCTTTAGGTTTCTTAACGGCTTCGGCTATTAAGAATTAAAAGGGAATACGGTGTAAATCTGTAACTGTCCCGCAGCTGTAAGCTCCATAACCATAGTCCATCCAATGGTCACTATTCGCGAAAACGGATGGGAAGACAGGACGAAAGGGGAGTAAGTCAGAAGACCTGCCAGAGCATTTATTATTATCATAGCTTTCGGGGATTGAAGCTTGGATGAAATGAAATCTTTTCAAATCTATTTTCATTTCAAACATCTCATTTCTGTTTGCTGTGGGTTTAACTCACAACAACATGAAAAAAAATTACGTAATTGTTGCTGCAGGCCTGGGGCTTGTACAACTGGTGTTGCTCAGTACAGCAGCACGTGCCCAGGATTCGGTCCGGGTACTCCATGATGTGGTTGTTACCGCCACAAGGTCACCACAAAAACAAACAGACATTGGCAGGGTGGTAACTGTAATTACAGCAGCCGATATTAGCCATGCCCAGGGGAAAACTTTACCTGAATTGCTTAATTCGGTACCCGGGCTTACTTTTTCGGGGGCTGAAAACGCACCCGGTATTAGTTCATCCGTATTTCTTAGAGGGGCGTCAACCGGCAATACACTGGTATTGATAGATGGGTTTCCGGTGAATAATGCCGCCGCGATTGACGGCAGTTATGATCTGAACGCTTTTCCGCTTGATCAGATAGATCATATAGAAATACTGAAAGGTACAGGGTCAACCCTGTATGGATCAGACGCGGTGGCAGGGGTGATCAATATTATTACCAAACACCCAACGCAAAACGGGTTAAAAGCCAACGTACAGCTTAGCGGCGGTACGTATAATACTTTTACAGAAGCAGCGGGTTTAATTGGGAAAATAGATAAAACAGGTATCGCGGTCAATTTATCAAATACTGACTCGAGGGGCTTCCCCGCAGCTACCGATACAACAGGTAAAGCCGGTTTCAGGAATGATGATTTTCATCAACGCTCGGCAAGCGTGAATTTAAACCAGCAGGTTACTGATAAGTTTATTTTAAATGGAAATTTCCAGGGAACTTATAATTCAGGGCACCTGCCTTACGGCGCTTATTCCGACGATAAAAATTATTCCTATAACAATACTTTTATTTTGGGTGGCATTGGTGGTAAATTATTATTGCCAAAGGGCGCGCTGGTGGTAAATTTAAGCCAGAACAATGTAGCCAATAATTATAATGAAGTACCGTCAGCTTTAAATTTCAGTACGACACAGGTGGTAAAAAACACGGGGCATATTACCAATGCCGAAGCAGTTTTTAATTATAATTTAGCAAAATATCTCGACCTTACCAGTGGCGCGGGTTTTAAATATAATAACACCAGCCAGTATAGTTTGTATAATACGCCCGGCTATACGCCCCCGGCAAGCACTATTGACCCCGGCACCGCTAAAAACAGTATAGCTGGCGCTTATGCTTCGTTGTTTTTCAAATCGGATATATTCCATATGGAGTTAGGTGGCAGATATAACCATCACAGCAAGTATGGCGATAATTTTACGTATAGTATTAATCCATCAGTTTTATTAGCTGATCAATTAAAGATATTCGGCAATATATCATCCGCATTTAAGGCGCCATCCTTATACCAGTTATTTTCGCAATACGGAAATTTGAATTTAAAACCGGAAACCACCACATCGTACGAAGCGGGTTTTGATTGGGAGATCATTAAAAACACGCTCTCCTTTAATACCGTGTTTTACAAGTACAATACCAGCAATGTTATTTATTTTTTCAGTGAATCCGTATCGCCGTTTGCATCGTTTTATAAGAACGGCCGGCTACAGGGGGATAAGGGCTACGAAAGCGAAATTAAATATAACACGGATAAGTTAACAGCATCGGCCTATATCGCTTATGTAACAGGTACATTAACAGACGAAAACGGTGCAACAACCAGTATACTTTACCGAAGGCCCAAACACACGCTGGGTGCAAATGTTTACTACCAGTTTTGTAAGGACTTTTCAGCTGGGTTAAACTATAAATATACCGGCGACAGGGTAGATCAAAACTTTAATACCTTCCCCGCCAGTAATGTAACCTTAAAAAATTACAACCTGGTTGACGCACATTTGCAATATGAACCCTGCAAGCATATTAGCCTGTTTACCGATCTGAAAAACCTGTTTGATGCAAAATATACCGATTGGCTGGGATATAATACCCGCGGGTTTAATT
>JABDBW010000034.1 GCA_013288485.1 Bacteroidota bacterium | reverse complement strand
GGTACCAGGCCATGGGGTGGTTAGGCCCCATTTTTATACTTGCTGCCTCTTTGTCATCTTTATATTTGATACTTGATTCCTCAAAGTTTATTAGCACATGAATGTCTTTCGCCACAAATTTAAAATGATACCATTCGTCTTTTCTATCCCATTTGGCCGGAAGCATCTTAGTAGCAATAGTATTCGGGTCAACTATATCTAACGTAGCCATTTGCTGCGCGGGATGTGCTTTAAAATAAGCACCTGAAAGGTCTCCGTACCATTGCCAGTTGTATTCAGCATCGGTAGCCGCGTGTATGCCAACATAACCACCGCCATGCTCTATATAATTTTTTAATGCTGCTTTCGACTCATCCTTTTTAAAGAAATCACCAGTAGTACTTAAGAAAATAATAGCCGAGTATTGTTTTAAGTTTGCATCTGTAAACTTATTTTCGTCAACAGTAGAATCAACACCAAAGTTGTTTTCAGCGCCCATTTTTTGAAGAGCTGCTATACCCGCTTTGATCGACGCGTGATGATAACCTGCGGTTTTACAATATACTAATACTTTATAGTTCTTCTTTGCTGACGCGCTATGGGAGGCTGAGCATGCGCCTAACAAAATAACCACAGCACACAGTACTAAAAGGCCAATTAAGCGATTAGTTTTAATTAAATTTCTCATGTATCATTTAGGGTTAATATTGGTTTAACAATTGGGCGCGGCGTAATAACACCGGCATTTATATTGCGTAAATAAAAAGGCAGTATAAAATATACTGCCCTTATTGTTTCTATTTCTACTTAAGCGATAAAATATACTCTACCATTTTTTTAACATCAGCAGGCGCTATAGCAGGATGCGGTGCCATAGGAGTTTGCCCCCATACCCCGCTGCCTCCGGCAATAACTTTTTTGGTCAATGCCTCATAATTTCCTTCGGAGGCCGGGTATTTTTTAGCCACATCAATATAAGCAGGGCCAACCAGTTTCACATCTAATTTATGGCAGGTAAGGCAATCATTTTTTGAAAGCAATTGCTTTCCTTCTTCAATATCAACAGCACTTGGTTTTTTGGCGGGTGCAGGTGTAACCGATGTTTTTTTAACCGTGGTTTTAGTTGATTTTTTAACAACGGTAGTTTGTGCAAACGAGTAATTAACCGATAGCATAGCGATAATAAAGCCTGTTAAGATGATAGTCCTCTTCATGATGGTATTATATGTTTGTTTAATTTAATGGTTTATAATGCGATTATACGACTTATTATTATAAAAGAAGTTTAAAAATGCCTTAACACCTAATCCTTTTTTACAATAGCAACGAAACAAAGTTAATTAATATGGTTTCAAAATCAATAGCTGCATCTAACTGAAAAATTAAACCCACGGGTTGCGCTTTTATACGCAGTTGGTATAAAGGTTATGAAAATTGCCTCAAAACGCGTTTTTACACTTTGATGACGGCATTTTTGATTTTTGGAGTGTGGCTTTAAGGTTTTGAAAATCAAATTCCGGGTTATTTTTGTAGTACAATTGTTACTTAAAATATTGCATTTAGGACTCAAACAATCGATTGTTTATTAAGAATAGCGGTATTTTCACCTTGATATAAATAGTCACATACTTGTTATAATAAATGGCACTTATTACCCTGTTAATTTACTTAGATTTGTTAAATAGAAATATAAACCAACATTAAAAATCAATTTTCGGGGCAATACAATGAAAAAATACGATAAGATCACAATTATCCTTGTTATAGGTATATGCGGTTTTTGCTTTTTGTATTCAAAGGCGCAAAAAACCGTCAGGATGAATGACAGGGACTTTCAACTATCTGCAGATACCGTAAAAAAAACCGACCCCCTTGCCCCCGATTATAGTAAAGCGCCATTACAACCCTGGGAAAATAAATTTACCGATTTTACTTTTCACACCTATGTTAAGGATGGCCATACGCTGCCCTACCGTTTGCATAAACCCGAATTAAAAAAAGGGAAGAAATATCCTTTAGTTATATTTTTTCATGGCGCAGGCGAGCGCGGGTTAGACAACAGGATTCAATTTTTACGATTCGCGCCAACAGTTACTTTCTGGGAGAAATACCCTTGTTATGTTATAGCGCCGGGATGCCCTGCAGTACCCAAAGGAGGTAAAAATGCCGAGGGCGTTTGGGTTGATACCCCATTTGGTGCAACAGCAAGTACCATGAAGGATCAGCCAACCTGGCCGATGGCATTGGCGATGGAAGTGATAGATAAGGTTATTGCCGAAAACAAGATAGACCCGCACCGTATTTACGTAACCGGCCTTTCTATGGGCGGCTTTGCTACATGGGAGATATTACAGCGCGAAGGCAAACTTTTTGCGGCGGCGGTACCTATTTGCGGCGGTGCCGACCTGGCATACGCTGATAAATTAACTAAAATACCTTTATGGGTATTTCATGGCGATGCCGATAAGACTGTGCCGGTAACACGCTCACGCGACATGGTTGCCGCCATCACCAAAGCAGGAGGCAATGTAAAATATACCGAATACCCCGGTGTGGGCCATGACGCATGGGGAAGAACTTATTCTAATCCCGAAATGTGGGACTGGCTATTTGCACAAGTAAAAAAATAGCAACCCATTATGATTTAATACAACCCGTGTTAACGACCTACTCCAAAAATAAATATGAAAAAGAATGTTTACCTGCTCCTGTTCATCCTGGTTGTCAGCACACCCGTTAGTGCTGCCGTAAAGGGAACTATCGTTTTAATTTATGATCAGCATAATAAAAACGAAGTATTTACAGCTTCGGAAATGAAGAAGGATCTGCAAAGCGCGGGTTATATAGTAAATCAAACGGCAAAGATCCATATCATTTTAACCTTACGTGATACCAAAGAAGCTGTGGGCTTTACACTTCCTGAATCAGAATCGCAAGGGTATTCTGTGCGTAAGAAAGGGAACGACTGGTATATTATTGGGTTTGATAATAAAGGAATAATTAACGGCGGGCTTGATGTAGCCGAAAATATTAAACTTAACGGGCTGGCCGCTGTGACCGATATTGATAAAAAGCCTTTTATCCAAAACCGGGGGATTAAATTCAATATTCCGTTGGATGCACGCACCCCAAGCTATACGGATAATGGCGATGCCGGACAAAAAAACATTGCTAACATGTGGGATATGAACTTTTGGCACGAGTTTTTGGATGAAATGGCGCGCGATCGTTATAATATTATTTCCATCTGGAGTTTGCAACCCTTCCCCACGTTGGTGCAGGTTCCTGAATATCCAAATGCTTCTCTAAGTGATGTAAAGAAAACTACGGTGCGTATATTTCCTACTTCGGATGGAGTGGATATGTCTACCCCCATCACCAACGCGCATTTGATCACTTTAAAAAAAATGACCATCGCCCAAAAAATAAAATTCTGGCAGGAAGTAATGCAATACGCCAACGACCGGGGCATTGACTTTTACCTGTTTACCTGGAACGTATTTATAAACGGACTGGAAAATTCGGGTTATGGTTTTACGGATAAAATGAGCGACGAAAAAACAAAAGATTATATAAGGAAAGCTACCCGTACCTTAATAAAAACTTACCCTTTATTAAAAGGCATCGGCGTTACCTCCGGCGAAAACATGCAGCGCCAAACCGAAGATGCCAAAGAAAAATACATGTATGAAACTTATGGCCTGGGTATAAACGACGCGCTGGCAGAGGACCCCAACCGCACCTTCAAACTGATACACCGCACCCACCAAACCGATGTTAATATTATTAAAAATAATTTCGCCGGATTAAATCCCCGCTGTCCGCTTGAGTTCAGTTTTAAATATTCGGTAGCCCACATGTATTCGGCAACCGCGCCGAAATATATTTATGAGCAGAAGTTTTTGGATGGGATTGGCGATTCGCGCTATTTTTTTACGGTACGCGAAGATTCGTGGTACAATGTACGTGGCGGCAGCGACCCTGCGTTTACACGGGCCTATGTTGAAAACATGCCCCGTTATCGTAATCATTTCGAAGGTTTTTACATGGGTCCCGATGGTTATATATGGGGACGCGAATACATCAGCAAAGCACCTTCAACGCCACGCCAGCTGGTTATAAAAAAACGCTGGTACAGCTTCCATTTGATGGGGAAACTGGCGTACGACCCTACGATTCCCGATTCGCATTTTGTAAAGGAATTAAAGGCCCGTTTCCCCCAAGTCAACACACAAAAACTACAGACTGCCTGGGCCAAAGCATCGCAAATTATGCCGGTTATTAACCGCTTTCATAACCAACGGTCGCAGAACGATTATGAGTGGTACCCCGAAGCCTGCACCAGCTTTTATGGCTTCATGACCATTGATAAATTTATTAACCGCGGCCCGCAAAACGGCGAGGGGCTTATCGGTATTCCGGCTTATGGTAACGCGTTATTGAGTAACCAGCCTCTTACCGGGACTACCCCGCCGCAAGTTGCCGAAAACCTTCAAAATTTAGGTAATGAGGCTTTGGCGTTGATAAAAGGTATGACCGGCGGTAAGGATAAAGAATTACAACAAACCCTGGATGATATTAAAGCGATGGCCTACCTGGGGCAATATTATTCGAAGAAAATATTGGGAGCTACCAATAAATACCTGTCGGACAAAGCAACTGATAGGACTACAAAGATAAATTATAAAAACGTGGCATTAGAGAACCTGCAGGCTGCAAGCGGCAAATGGAGACAATATGCCGATGAGGTAAGCGTGTCCTATATCCCACAATACTTATCACGGCTGCATATTATGGTTGATGTTAAAGCCGAACAAACCGATGTGGACAAAGAAGTTACCCAATTAAAAAACGCGCCCTTAGAAATGGCGCCGCCCGTGCCCAAGCCTTTGCAACAACTGGAGGTAGTGTTTTTCAAGAACTCGAACTACTATTTCTGGCATCTGCCTAATTTGGGTATGGTGAATGATTTTAACTGGTCGGGTTATAAATACATTGTGTTGGATGTATATGCAACAACATCGCAGAAATTCGATTTTATAATTCATACCGACAGAGACACACTTTCAAAAAAAGGAATTCAAACAAAACCCAATGCCTGGACTAAAATTGCCATCCCGCTTAGCGTTTATAAAAATCAGCTCGCGGCCAGGTATAAAACATCAGGGAGCGCTCCGGAATATTTGAGTGATGTAAAAGGTTTAGGTGTCTTTATGGAAACCCCGGTTGGTTACCCCTTAATTGAAACACGGGCCATTAGTTTGGTTAATGATGCAGGGGATGCGGTTGTGATACAATAATTCCTCTGTCATTCTTCGCTATGCTCAGAATGACTAGAAAATAATAAAACAAAAGGGCAGCGCTTGAGTGCTGCCCTTTTGTTTTAGGCGATACGTTGATTTAACTACTCACCAACGTATAAGTCTTTCCTGCTTGCGTAGCAAAATCATACAGTAAAGTTGGTTTCTCGCCCGGTGCTTTCAACTTTGCTTTTTCTGATATAATAGGCCTGGCGGTTTGTTCATTTTGATAAAAGAAATTAGGGTTTGCGCCAACTGCCTTTTTCAATACCCCGCTTTGCAGTTTCACAACGTTACCTACGCGTAAGCGGCAGTTCCCGCCCAGGGTTGATTTAATTTTGACTTCGTTTAATTTACCATTCTTCCATTTCATGCTTACAATTTCAAAACCGCCGCGCGCCCGTAACCCGGCAACGCTGCCTTCCTGCCATTCGGCAGGTATGGCGGGCAAAAGGTTGAGCGCGCCGTCGGCACTTTGCATCAGCATTTCGGTTATGCCAGCGGCGCAACCAAAGTTACCGTCTATCTGGAATGGTGGGTGCGCGTCGAACAAGTTTGGATAGGTGCCGCCTCCACTATTGGCGCTGCCTTTATTGAGGCCGACGGGTGTAAGCTGATTTTTGATGAGTTTATAAGCATGATTGCCATCAAGGAACCTTGCCCAGAAATTTACTTTCCATCCCATCGACCATCCTGTGGAAACGTCGCCCCGGTCAATTAACGAAGTGCGCGCGGCATCAAACAATTCGGGTGTACGGTACGGCGATATCTGGTTACTTGGGTACAAGCCATATAAATGTGATACGTGCCTGTTATGGTCGTTCGGGTTATCCAGGTCGTGCAGCCATTCCTGCAGTTGGCCGTATTGACCAATTTGCATAGGCGGCAAACGTTTGCGAGCGGCCCTTAGCTTTTCAGCAAACTCTTTGTCGACGTTTAAAATTTTTGCAGCATCAATAACGTAGCTAAAAATATCGAAAGCCAGTTGGTTATCCATGGTACAGCCTGCATCAATTGCTACGCCCTTGTGTGCACCCGCCGTATTTTCGGGTGATACTGAAGGAGAGATCACCAGCCATTTATGCTCCGGCTCTTCTACCAAAAATTCAAGGTAAAATTGCGCCGCACCCCTTAGTGCACTATAAACCGACTTTAAATAGGCTTTATCGCCATTGTACATATACCTGTCCCATAACTGTGTGCTCAGCCATACCCCGCCCGATGGCCATAAGCCCGACGAGATGCCGTCAACCGGGCCTGTAATGCGCCATAGATCAGTATTATGATGGGTAACCCAGCCTCCAACTCCGTACATAACTTTTGCCGTTGTTTGCCCGGTTACGGAAAGGTCCTTTACCATTTGGACCAATGGCTCATGCATTTCGGCCAGGTTGGTTTCTTCTGCAGGCCAGTAATTCATTTCCGTGTTAATGTTAATGGTATATTTACTACCCCATGGCGGGTTCATTTCCTTGTTCCATATCCCCTGTAAATTGGCAGGCTGCCCACCGGGCTGCGACGATGATATCAGCAAATACCTCCCGAATTGAAAATATAGTTCAACCAGCTGCGGGTCATTCCCATTGGCGAAACCGGCTATGCGCCTGTCAGTTGGATTTTTCACCGAATCCGTTACGCCCAAATTCAGGCTTACCCGGTTGAAAAACTTTTGGTAACCGGCAATATGATCATTTAATAACTGTACGTATGATTTCGCCCAGGCCTTGTCGAGATAATTATTTGCCCGCAGCGATTCATCGGCGCTGATGTTATCGTACTTTATAAAATTGGTAGCTATAGAAATAAACAGCGTTACCGCGTTAGCTTTCGAGACGTTTACCGATGTATCAGATGCAGCGACTTCGCCGCCGTCTGTTTTTATCTTGACCAATGCCTGGAATTTATCCTGACCCCTTATACCATCCTTATCGCCTGAAATACCAGACAAGATTAACTCATCCTTATCCTTTGTTACGATAGTCGATTTTTGCGGACTAAACATCGCCGCCGAAAAAGTAAGGCTTGCGGGCTGGCTCGCTGTGAGATGAACAATAATAACCTGGTCGGCGTTTGATGCAAAAACCTCCCTTTTGTAGGTTACGCCATTAACAGTATAAGATGTTATGGCAACAGCCTTTGAAATATCCAGTTCGCGCGAGTAGTTTTCGTAATGTTCGTGGCCCGGAAAATTCAGGTATAAATTACCCACAGACTGGTAACACATGCCATTAATTTTTTCTGACTTGATGTCCTTCGTAGCCAGCGTGGCCGCCTCTCTATATTTATTATCAAATATTAACTGCCTTACTTTGGGCAATGCCGCCAGCGCGCTGTAACTATCGTTACGATTAGGGCCACCGCTCCATAAAGTACATTCATTGAGCTGTATAGTTTCGCGTTCTGGGTTGCCGTATACCATGCCTGCCAGGCGGCCATTGCCTATGGGCATGGCACGTTCCCAAACTTTGCCCGATGGCTTATCATACCATAGCTTTAAGTTATTGCTTTGTGCGAATGCGGTCACAGATGCGCATAGCAGCACAAAGGTCAGTATGCCTTTTCCATTAATTTTTTGAGGTATCATCATTTTATTTAACCTGGTTAACTGCATTTAATAATGAATTATCGGCCAAACCTTTGGCCATTAGTTTTTTCCATATACCATATACCGCGGCGTTCCAACCCTGGTTGGCTTTTGTAGGCGTGCCTGTTACGGTATTAATAAATTCAAAATAGGTTCCGCCTAATTTAAAATCAAGCGCGCCGCGCCACATCAGTTCTTTTCGTGCGCCGGGTACTTTATGCAGGTAGCTATCCATTAAAAATTGCATATCATACAAAAACCATGAGCCGCCCGCCTGGTAATTGCCGTCGCCCAGGCCAATGCTGGGGTCAACAATTTTAAAATCTTTAGCCTGGTAGGCTGATGTTGGGCAAAAAGAGCCATTGGGCATACAAACATCTTTATAGCCGTATTGCGTTTTAGCAACCTTCTCCATATAATTAAAATGCGATCTCACCATTTCATCGCTTAACAGCGGCTTACCGAATATTAATTGTGCTAACAGGTCGCCCATTAAAACATCGACACAAGGCAAATCCTTTTTTTCGCTGATTGGGAAATAACCCACTTTTGAGTTAAACATGGCACGGTAGTTTTTTATAGCCAATTCCGACGATGCCTTTGGGTGCATCCCTAATTTCTCTGCCGATAGTAGCGCCACAGCCATTAATCCCTGGTTGGCAGTAATTACATCGTCCTCATCAAAAGCCATTACATCCAGCCAATATTGAAAGTTTTTGAGGCCCGCGCCATCATAAGCATAAAACTTCCCGTTCCTTATATGCGCGTCAATATAGTCCAGGCTTTTTTGGGCGCCAACCATATCGGGTGTGCCGCCATCCATTTTAGTTCTATAGGCCCATATCATGGTAAACAATGGTCTGTCAGATCCATGTTGCTGGCTTTTTGATTCGTGCTTATAACTCTCCGCGGCATATTTGGCTGGTAATACAAACGATTGCCAAAAACTGTCGCGGGTATACTCCTTATTACTGTATTTTATGCCCGGCACTACCCAATAGTCGCTAAAACCGGTTTCATTTTTACGTAAAAGCATGTAGTTGGAAGACCAAGATGTTGCCCCAAGCCTGTCAGTAATTGTATTCCACCGTTTAGCTATGGCGAACAATACATCCTTGCGTAAATTATTTATATTATCGGCAGTGCTTTTAAAAATAATGCCATTAAATACGTGCGGTTTCCCGGCTTGTATTACGTGATAGTAAGGGTGAACATTCATAGTAGCCGGTATGGGCTCAATAGTTTTACCGTTATCACCTGATGATAAACCGGCTTCCTTAGCCGCCGGGTTTACATGTTGCGTGGTATAATTATCATAATATATGGGCGAGTCATTTAACGCCACCGTAAAAACCGATCCGTCCTTTATGGCGATCATGGGCAGGTCCTGCATTTTTATATCCGCGAAACCAACATTGCGGGGATTATGCGGGCTTTCGCGGTATATTTCTTCCGCCTTTTCTTCGCCTAAATAGGTATAAATAGTACCCGATCTATAATTTGCTTTTAATGATAAATAACAAGAATCTAATTGTGTTGAACTTGCCGTTATAACAAACCGCACCTGCCCGTTTACCGATTTAACAACGGTTGATACTTTTATACCGTCGATAGTTTTATTCAAAGTTATAGGTTTGATTATAACCCCGCTGAAAGTACCGGCAACTACGGCGGGTTTATTGGCGCGTTCCAATAGCACGCTCCAAACTATGTTTGATTGTGCCATAGCAGTGCAGTTTATTAATAACAATAAAGCAGCTGCTGCCAATTTTTTATTAAAGTTCATGGAAAAGGGATTATAGGGCATGGTTTAAAACAATTAAATTAAGCTAAAATATCTTATAACTTCTCAGGAAACTTAATTTCCTGCCCCGAACCTCTCAATAAGAAATCAACAATTGGTGTTGGGTTGGGTAAGCTATGCGGGTGATGCTTAAACCCCGGTTTATGTATCACAGTTATATCGCCTTTGAGTGCCTGTACTTTTTTCTCAAAAAGCAGGGTGTTATCAGGTGGGTATACAGCTTCATCCTCATCTGCACATAATATCAATATCGGGTATTTTCCCTTTACAATTTGCTTTACTTTATCAACTGGGCTATTTTTAAAGTTCTTTATATCATCCTCCGTTGCCAGGTTATAATCCTTTTTAAAGGCGTCAAGCATATCATCTTTAGCCCCTGATTTCATTACGCCCAACGCCCATGAAGGCATATTTAACAACGGGTTATCCACATATACAGCCGCTACCTTTTTAGGGTTTTTAGCTGCCCAGTTAAATACGTATACGCCGCCGCGGCTCATGCCTTCCATGCACGCTTTTGGGCCTAACCCGGCTTTGGTTACCAGTTTATAAAAATCGTTCCAGTCGTTAACTGCTTCTTTATCACCTAACAGTTCCGAAGCGTCAAAATAAACCAGGTGAAACCCGCGCTGCAACAACGCTATATCCGTTTGCGGCTCATGTCCCCAAAAGCGTGCGCGCCACATCCATGGCCGGCCGGTGGCTGTCCACTTAGGCGCTACCACTTTACACTCGCGGCCGTTTAGTTTAAAGGTGGCGCATTTATACCCATAAAACGACGTTATTTTTTGCGGGATATTGATCTTGCTCAATATATCATATTTAAAATCTTTTGTACGCACGATATTTTCATACACCAGTTCGGCCATGCGCCCCGCGCCTTCTTTGTTGGGGTGAATTTTATCGGGTGTGTTCGCTTCCTGGTTGGCAAACGGCGCGTGCATAGCTAAAATTTCTATGTTATGATCATAGGCTACATTTTGCAGATGTGGGTTGATCTTCTTCACAATTACCGGATCCCAAATGCCGGTAGTATCGGTAACCCATGAAGGCATAGCTTCCATCAATACCACCCTCGGATGCGATGGCAATTGCGCAAATGATTGCACCATGTCATAAGCATCCTGCTCAAATTCGCCGTAAAAAGAGCGGTTTTTCAATTTGGCGTCATTACCGCCGAGGTCAATAAAAACAATATCGGGGTTATTGGCCAGTGCCGCCTGGTATTGCTTTGTTTTCCAGTAGGGCGAATCGCCTTTGCGCAGCATGGTAGTACCACTTACACCATAATTGGTAACCTGGTATTTATCGCCCAGCATTTTTTGCAATTGCGCCGGGTAGCTGTTATGCTCACGGTCGGGGATAGAATACCCATAAGTAATGCTGGCGCCTATACAGGCCACTTTTACAGGCTTATCCTGACCAACAACACCAAAACTTAGTGTTATAGCCAATACGAATATTAAAAATGATCTCATCATTAATTGAAGTTTTTTAATTAACAGGTTGATGTTCCAGGTCATAAAGCGCGTTATACATATCGCTGGCAACTGCCACGGTACGGTCGTCGGTTACATAGGCGTAATAGTTAACTCCTTTTTTTACCAGGCCGGCTGGTATGACCGCAGTATAGCTTTTACCTTCTAAAGCAGCAGTTATGGGTATCCATACCCTTGTTTGCCATTTGGGTGTTGGCTCGCTGTAATATATTACAACCGATGCAGCCGCTACTCCTTTGGGAATATTCAGTTTAATAGTGACCTGCTTGCTGCTGTCGGCAAGCAGCTTTTCTTTGGTGATCTTTGCCGAACCAAATGGCTGGCCCAACCCTTTCAAATAATAGTCGAAATAGAGTTTCTGCATGGTGGGCCCTGCAGGCTGTTGTTTATGATTAAAGTTGGTATCCCAAACATGGTTTTTGGTTCCATGAATAGCATCCAATGTAGCTTTTACAGATTCGGGCCAATAATAGGTATCGTTGGATGTAGCCTCAATAAAATAAGGGGCCTTCATGCCCGGCGCGCGGCGCCCGGCATCGAAATATTTCAGCCAGGGCGTGCGGATCGAATCCGGCAGATCGGCTATGATCTTTACCCAGAATGTCGCTTTTTCATAAAAACCACAGCCAAATACAGCATAGGCAGCCTTTACCCTCTTACCTAACATGCCCGACAGAAACGTAGTAGCATACCCGCCCCATGAAAAACCGGTTATACCTATATTTTTTGCATCCACATTTTTTTGTGACGCGATAAAATTAAATGCTTCGAGGCCCGATACGCCTGCATCAAATAAAGTACTGTTTTCCAGCCCGGTTGCAATATCAAAGCGAGGCACTTCCAATGGGCCTTTCCTTAATTTCCACGGACCAGATGAGTTTGGAACGGTACCATTATTACAAATACCGGGCATATCAAAACACATGGCCACATACCCGCGCGAAGCGTATTCCTGGACCAAATGTGCCACATCCTCTGCCTTGCTGCCGCCGCCGTGCAATATAAGCATAGCCGGGTATATGCCCTGCCGCTGCGGGAAAGCCATAATAGCATACACCACATTGATATTATTGCGCGAATTGAAGGTAAATTTACGGGTAGTAATTGCCGATGAACCTTCACCTGAATTTACCTCGCTCATAACCTGCTTTACCGTTGGCACACTATGGAGATATGACTTAAACGGATCGGTTTGCGCTTTAGCGCATATTTGCAGCGTTACCAACAGCAAGGCAAATAAGATTATTTTAATGGGAGATCGTCCGGCAATAAGGCTCATAGCTTTTAAGTGATCTGTTTATAATTGGTGCGCGTTGCACAATAGGTACAAACTTAAGATAAACTTTGTTTTTCCGATGGGTTATCCGGTTCGGAAACACAATATTTTGCTTCTACAAAAAATATTACGTTTTCGTAATTAAACCTTTACAATAAATAGCACTCTCAACAAATGAGTTATAGAACAAATAATTGAAATTATGATTTATAACTTTGTAACATACCCCTGATTGCTGTTGACGCAAATAATTAACCAGTTATAGTCAATTAAAATGTATTCGCATAATAAATATTCAATCCCCGGGGTTCTCCTATTCTTTCTTTTTTGCTTTTCCTTTATTACCGTTAAGGCACAGGTAATTGAAAACGGCGGACTAAAAAGCAGCGTTTTAGCCATACAGGATATCAGCAAAAAAATGCCGGTCGAGAAACTATACCTGCAATTTGATAAACCCTATTATTCACTTGGTGATGTGATACATTTTAAGGCCTACCTGATCAACGCTGATTATCTTACTCTGTCAACCCATAGCGGTTTGCTTTATATTGAACTGGATGATAATCAAAATAAATACGTAAAACGGATAATGATACCTGTTGTATCGGGTACGAGTTGGGGAGACCTGGCGTTGGACGAGAATGATATCCCTGAAGGAATTTATACCATACGGGCCTATACCAATTGGATGCGCAATTTTGGCGAAGATTATGTATTTAAAAAAGGTTTTTACATTTCATCCGCTACTGAACGGTCGATGCTGGTAAATACTGCTTTTAGCGTAACAAACAATAATTTACAGGCAACCCTTCAATTTACCAATCTGAATAAACAACCGGTAAGCGGACAAATGCAATTGCTGGTTACTGACGAAAACAAAACACTTTATAAAACAATTGTATCAACTTCGACAGACGGAAGAACGGATATCAATTTCACTATCCCGGATAGAACAGATGTTAAACATCTCTATATTATCGCTACTGAAGTAAGCACAGAAACATCCGGCCGGAGCGCGGTAATTCCCGTTACAGTGAACCGTCCTGAAAAAATGGACATTAAATTTATGCCCGAGGGTGGTAATCTCATAGCAGGGCTGCCCGCGCGCATAGGTTTTAAAGCAACCGGAGAAGATGGCAGGGGCGCCGACATAGTCGGAACTATTTACAACAGCAAACAACAGCCGGCGACAACTTTCAGATCCATACATAAAGGTATTGGTTCATTTGAATTTACCCCCCAGGCCGGAGAAAATTACGTTGCTGTAGTTGAGCTGCCAAACAAAACAACCAAAAGTTATCCGTTGCCGCAGGTAAAAAGTTCAGGTACGGTATTAAGGGTAACCGCTAAAGGCAACGACTCGCTGGAAGTAACCCTTGCGGCCTCGCCAATTTCTCCAACAACTTATTACCTTATCGGGCAGGCAAGAGGAGTGGTATGTTATGCGGCATTGATCAGCTTTAAAGGGGCGATGATTAAAAAAACATTGGCAAAGGACCTGTTCCCTACCGGAATAAGCCGCTTTACCTTATTAAACGCCGAACATCAGCCGGTAAATGAACGCATGGTTTATATTAACCACCGGGATGATCTGCGCCTTAGCCTTAGTACCAACAAACCAGGCTATACCACCCGCGACAGTATAGGCTTAAACCTGCAGGTAACTGATAAAACGGGTAACCCGGTAAAAGGAAGTTTCGCTGTTTCGGTAACAGATAACGGGCAGGTAAAGCCGGATAGCTCGGGCATTAACCTGGCTAATTACCTATTGTTAACCTCTGACCTGAAAGGAGGCGTAGAGGACCCCGGCTATTATTTCTCAACTAAAACACACGAAAACATAACTGCGCTGGACGATATGTTGCTTACGCAAAGTCCTGTAGGATACAGTTGGGCTGCTGTATTTGATCCTAAAACAGGGCAGCCGGCTTATGCCGCCGAAACGGAATTTACGGTGCAAGGTAAAGTAACCAATTTGTTTAATAAGCCCGTTCCCAATACCAATGTACTGATGTTATCAAAAAATCCGGCAACGGTTATGGCTGCACAAAGCGACGATAAAGGCGAATTTGTTTTTAAGGGATTTGCACCAGTTGATAAAGCTGCGTTCCTGATACAGGCAAAAAATAAAAACGGCAAGACAGCCAACGTAGGCATCGAAGTAAATGAATTTAAATCTCCGGTATTTACCTCTGCAACAGAGCCGCAGGCGCCCTGGTATGTGAATACCGATACGGCGTTGCTTAAAAATACCCTTTCGCATATAGCAAACAGTAAAATTAATACCGGCATTAACGGGAACTCACGGCGTTTAAAAGAAGTAACTATAAAAGCCACCCGGATAGTACAACAATCGAAAAATTTGAATGGCCCGGGCGAAGCCGACCAGGTACTGGATCAGGATGATATGGATAGAGCCGGCAAATTAACCTTGCGGCAGATACTTCAGCAAAAGGTTAAAGGGTTTACAATAGGCCAGGCTCCGCCGTCCTTGCACCGAAATAACATATCAAACAGGGGTGGCAACATGGGCCGGATAACTTACCTGATAAATGATAAGGAAATACATTTTGTATTTGACGGGCTGGACCTGGATTATTTTTATTTTCCCCAACGTGTTCCAACGCCAACAGGGTTTGCAGGTAACGGCAGGCCCAGGATCGCTCCTGTAATTGATGAGGACTGGAAAATGTATGTAGACGGTTACCTTGATTATTTTACCGCCGAAGAGATAAAGGGGATAGAAGTAATGTATAACTCGCAATACACAGGAAGCTACGTTGATAAGTTTCTTTCTCCAACTTCACAAATTTCAAGCTCTGCAGGCGAAAGATACGCCTATATAGAAATAACTACCCGCGCCGGACTGGGGCCATTTACGAAAAAAATACCGGGCACTTACATTTACAGGCCATTGGCTTTTACCCTGCCCATGCCATTTTATAGCCCAAAGTATACTGCCAGGAACAATACAGCGCCTATGGGAACCGATGTGCGCTCCACCATTCAATGGGCGCCTAATATTATAACTGATGCGGCGGGCAAAGCCAAAGTTTCTTTTTACAGTGCCGATAAACCCGGCGACTATACCCTAACCATTGAAGGCATAGACCTGAACGGTGAACCCGGCTATCAAAGGCAAAAAATTAAGGTGGGGCCGAAATGATAAGGAAAGTAACTTAGGTAAGTGGATGTGTTGTTTCACGTGTGTGTGAAACAGATGAAACAGGTGAAACAAGGTTTTAGCTTAACCTATTGAAAAATAGCATCTTACAAAAAGTGAGTGAAACAGAATGAAACAAGATGTAACGACTTATTCGTCTGCCTTTTTATAGGTAATATTTATTTAATATTTTGATAATCAATTAATTGCAATTAACTAATGATTTCAACCAGATGAAACAATTAGCTGAAACAACTATTTTCTGACAGCTACATTCTACCGTCTTATCGGTGGTTTTTTATATCTCCGCAAGCTCTCTCGATAGAGGACCCTGCGAGAACCCTAATTTATAGGCCCGTCCATTAATAAATTATGCGGCTTCTGAGCATTGTTATCATTCCCTGTGGCTTTGCCGGTTAACTGTATGGCCATTGATCCGCAAAGCTTTCCCCAAAATTCGCGCGTTGTTTGGTTCAAATTCAGCGTATAATCAATTGAACTTAAAGCTAAGCTTGCATTACCCAATGACAGGTTAAGCAAAGCGGCATTTTTGGGTTTGATAAGGTGCTCGTACAAAACAATCTGGGCGCATTTTTTATTTTCGGGGAAACCAAGCAGCAGGTTCCAATCCGTATTTGAAGCATCCAGTATTGTTGAGCCACGACTTAAAAGGTCGCCGCTGATGGCCTGCTTCATGATAGTTTTATCACCGTTCATTTCCGAAAAATACAGGTCGCGAACATCAAAGTATTTGCCGGTCGCATCATTCAGGTCGGTAGCCTTAAAGGGCGTTAATTGCAGGGGCGACGGCAACAACCCGTTCACCGCTTTTGATGGATCATTATTGCCCGAAACCAGTACCCATACCAGGCCGCCATTCTTTTTAACACGGTCAATAATTGGTTTATTTTGTTCCAGTTCGTTTGCTGTAACATTGTCACCGTCAATTATTATTAGGGACGCGGTTTCTTTATTTCCATCCAAACTCAAACCTAATTCAGTAAAAAATTTCGCTAACGCGCCATCGGTTTTACCAATAAAAATAACCCGGCTATATTTAGCCGGCGGTGGTGCAAATACTACTTTTCTTGTTGTATCTAAATAATGATCCCATTTGCTTGGTTCACCATGCAAAGCAGCTTTCAATGCCTCAAACATGGGCAATGGTTTATACAGCGGTAATGATGGGTCCAGCCCCGGGTTAAATGTAGTTACGTACGGCGGAATGCGCTCTATTTGGTAACCGGGTTTGCCTTCCTCGTAAGGTTTGCCTGCAAAAACACCGTCGGTTAATTCTGGCAGGCGCGAATAATCGCTGTAACCCAAATTCAGGTGCTCAATGCCAAACCAACTCACTTCTGACGGTGAATAATAAGCCAAAAACGGTTTAGCCATTTTAACCACGTTCTGGTAAACATCAACCGCCAGGGCTTCGTTACGGCCATAATAGTTTTCATAAGGCTTATCACCCGCAAACTGTACCAGTTGCGCAGGCTTACCGTAATAGGTCGCCCCTGATTCGCCTACCACAAGCGGTTTATCTGCCACTTTAGGCAACCGCCCAAGCGTTAAACCATGCGAAAAATGTTTGCTCCATACCGCAAGGTTGCCGTGCATGTCTTCATCGCCGTCGTCGGTAATAAATGCCCTCGTGGGGTCAAGCAACGCCGGGCGGCGGGCTAAGGCAACACTTTTTTCTTCCCATATTTTGGCAATATCTGGTGTGGGTTTGTTATAGGCTGAAATAGCGAACAATTCATTCCCCGCGCTCCAGCCAATAACTGCCGGGTGGTTGCGGTCGCGCATAACCAGGTCGTCAATATGTTTGGCGGTGCGCTCCCAGGTTATATCTTCACCAAAATTCAGCGAAAGCGAACTGCCGAAAAGCGCGGCTTCATCCAAAACCATTAAACCCATTTCATCGGCCAGGCTCAAATAAGTAGCGGGCCAGGGCTGCGCGTGCAGGCGTACGGCATTGCCGCCAAAATCTTTGATCATTTTAAACCAGGCATACGCAAACCTTCGCGATTCAACATAGGCCCCAAACGGGTGCTGAATATCCGCGAAGCATTGTATTTTACTGCCATTCAGGTAAAAATCGGTGCCCTTAATGGTAAATTGTCGCCATCCAAAACGCTCGGCCTTCGTATCAACAACCTGTTGTTGATTGTTCAACTTTAACAGTACCGTATATAAGTTAGGCGAAGTTGGGCTCCATAGCTTTAACCTGCCCCTAACCCTTGTGCTGATGGTTACCTTTTTAGTTTCGCCGGGCTGTAAAAGTATCTGCGGCGCATTAAGCGATACCAATATATTTTTACCTAATGTCCATTTTATTTCGGGGGCGCTAACCACATCTTTACCTGCCTGGTTTATCCATTCCTTAACATTGCCGGCAAGTGATATACTTTGCACTTTCTTTGTTTGATTGATGAGTTGCACATCCATCTCCAGCAAATCTTTATCAACCCAGGGTTTTACAAACACATTGGTTACCCTTACCTTCGGCAAAGCAGTTAAAAATACATCCTGCCATATACCAACAAGGTTATCCGTATTTGAACCCGGCGGGTAGGTTGACCGGAAGTACCGGTACTTGGCGTCGGTTTTATCAAACAGCCTGCGGTGTCTTACCCCTACCAGTAAGTCATTGCTTTGATTTGCTTTTACCAGGTCGGTTATGTCAACATCAAAAGGCATATAGTCGCCAAAATGCTGGGCCGCCTTTTGGCCGTTAACCAGTACCACAAAATCGCCCATAACGGCTTCGAAATGCACCATGATACGCTTGCCCGCCCATTTTTCGGGAACATTGAACCGGCGTTTCAGCCAACCCATCCGCACACTTTCCCAGCTTTTTGGATAGCTTGGATAATAAACCGACGACGGCGCGTAAGGCTGGTTAGTGCCCTTACCTACATTACTGCCCCCGCCCCATCCGTTCACATTCCAGGGTGAGGGTATTTTTATTTTGGTTTCTTCCCACTTACCCGGTTCGGGGGCGGTTAATTCGGGCGGTACGCCCTGGTTAGGTACCCAGCCCGCCGGAACGGCCACCGGTTGAAAATCCCATTTGCCGTTCAGGCATATTTCTTCGCGGTATGGTTTTTCCTGCGGTTTAGTTATGCCTTCAGCCGGTGAAATATCGTGGTTAAATTTTACGCCCTGGGCGTTAGCAGAAGTATGGCAAACTACAGCCATAAACAAAAACAGGGCAAGAATAATACCTGCCCTGTTTTTTATGTGTTTAACATTCATTGTTATTTATTTAACACTGTTTAATCCAATCCCCAGTTTTTGTTTGGTTTTGGTCCCATTTCCAGTTCAAGTTTACCGCCTGCCATTAATTCGGCATGAGTAAACAATGGTGTATTAATGGTTTTACCATTCATTTTCGCGCTCTGGATGTATTTATTTACAACCGAACAATTGTTAGCGATCATGGTAAATTGTTTGCCATTTTGCAGGTCGATAGTAACCTTTTTAAATACCGGGCTGCCAATAGTATAAACCGGGTTTCCGGGGGTTATAGGATAAAATCCCATTGACGAGAATACCACGAAAGCCGACATACCGCCGCCGTCTTCATCACCGGGTATGCCGAATACATTGTCTTTATACCATAGGTCTAATAACAGGCGCACATGCTCCTGTGTTTTCCACGGTGCGCCCGCGTAATTGTATAGGTATGGGATATGGAAACTTGGCTCGTTACCCATAGAAAACTCGCCCACTAAACCTGTAGCATCGGGGAATTTGCTCCAGAACTCATACTTGCTCCTGCCCAGCGGCTCGCGGAACAATTGGTCCAGTTTAGCCTGCATTCCGGCTTTTCCGCCCATCAATGCGGTTAAACCCGGAATATCATGTTGTACCTGCCATAAATAGGTCCAGCCGTTGTTCTCATCAAAATAATCACGTCCGCCCACGCCGCCATCAAATTTAGGGTCAATATTTATCCAGTTGCCATCGGCATCTTTCGGCATAAACATTTTTATATCATCCTTCCAAAGGTTTTTATAGTTTTTTGAACGGGCGTTGAATTTCGCATAATCATCGTTCTTACCCAATTCCTTTGCCATTTGCCCAAGCGACCAATCATCAAAGCAAGTTCCCAATGTTACGGCTACCGCCTGCCTTTTCTCGAACGAGTTAACCTCTTTTATCGTTTCTTTTTCGCCAACTTTTAAAGCAGGGTAATACCCTTTCGCGTAGTAAAAATCTTCCAGTTCACCTTTTGGCCCGTTACGCCAGGGCAGCATGGTAGCCTCGGTAGCGTTTTTCACCATAGCCTCGTAAGCCAGGTTCACATCAAACCCGCGGATACCCTTACGATAATCATCAAGCAGCATGGTGGTAGAGTGAAAGCCGTTCATACAAGCATGGTCGCCAAATAGTACCGGGAAAGTTGGCAGCCAGCCCGATTGCTGGTATTGTATAACATAAGAGTTTGCCATATCGGCCTCCAGTTTGGGATTCATGATACTGCGTAGCGGGTGCAGGGCAAGATAGGTGTCCCAGGTCCAGTCATCCACATAAAATGGCCTGTTGTTGGCAATGGTATGTATCTTATTATCAAAGCCGCTAAAATACTGGCCGTCTTCGGTAATATTAACCATGCGCTCATTGCAGCGGTAATAAGCCGAGTAGAAAGAGCGTTTTTGCGCCTCGGTACCGCCTTCTACATTAATTTTTCCCATTACGTCAGCCCATGTTTTTTCGCCAGCATTTTTAATATCGGCAAACTTTTTGCCGGTTAATTCTTCGGCATAATTCTTTTTGGCCTGTTCAGGACTGATATAAGAAATAGCATACCTGAACTCAATGGTATTCGACGCGCTTTTGGCAAAACTGATAAACGACCGTATGCCCTTACCTTCAATGCTGGTTTCGTCGGCTATTTTTCCGTCCTTAACCACACCGGCCTTGCCTTCCGCGCTGAACGTACCATACAGGTAAACTTTAATATTATCATGGTAGGTTTCCAATCCGGTTACTTCTTTGCCGCTGAAATTATACGAGCCATTGCCATTATTAAACAAGCCGAAAAGCAATGTTTTATGCTCAGCGTTAGCAGGGAACTCAAAGCGGTACAAACCCACTTTTTTTCCTGCTGTGTACTCAATGGTTATTTCATCATCCAACAGGTAGGTTGAATAATACCAGGGCCGGGTAACCTCCAGGTCATGGTCCCAGGCCTGTTTGGTGCGCCAGTCGGTCAATGATAATACCTTATCCCAGGGTTTCACCGAAAAAACCTCGCCCAAACGGTGCGATACGATACATAACGGGAAATTTGCTATCTGGTCGTCAATATAATCCGCCCTTTCGGGGTACATGCGCATTACCTGGTTAGGCAACTGCACTTCGGGGCGCGTTGGTTGCAATAAAGCGCCAACGTTACCTATCCGGGGATCGACATATTGTAAATTGTTAGTTTTCGCGGCATTGCTCTTTTTCTGGGCAAGTACGGGCGCGGCGCAGTAAAACAAAACTGCTACGGCTAAAGAAGCCGTTGTAAATAAGCGTGAAATACATTTATTCATTTTAGTGGTTTTATGAGGATATAAAGGTTTTAATTTGGTTTTTGCAGGCGGCAAATTTACGCAAGCGGCATTGCAGCCAATAAAGCTACGAATTAAGCGATAATTAATTAATATTGAATAAGAAAATGTCAATTAGCCACGTAAAAGCATTAAAACAGTTAAACAGGTTAGTTTAACACTTACTTAGAACCGTCATTAAAATCTATCAACTTTCTGCCCCGTATCAGCATTTTCATTCGCTGGCGTTTTAAGGATATTTTGACATGGGCAAATTCGTTTTTTTCGATATGCCATTTATAGGCATTAATAATATCTTTATAAGATAACACGCCAATTACCGCACGTTTATTAGCCGATTCCAGTACCGGCAACACCTCTACCCCTATTTTCGACATGGTTTCAACAGCCTTGCGTAAACTATCGCTACTGTAAACGGAAAGGCTCGCCCCCTTATTAATTATCTTTTCCAAAGGTGAATCAATATCCGCCTGGTTATCGTAAATATCAGCCAGTTTTACCGTGCCATTATATTCGCCCGCATTATTTACAACAATAAAGTAATTAGTGTTAGCCGGATTTTTACGAAGCCAGTCTCGTACTTCACGAATAGAGTTATCTATATTTATCACTGTTTCTTCTTCGCTTATAACCTGCGATACGGTCATCTTTTGTAAAACATCCGGTTCAAATGAATCGGGTGTAAAAATTCCGCGGCGGGCTATTTTTTCGGTCATGATAGTATTCTCCATCAGGAAAAAGGAAACCATATAAGCGCCAGTACAAGCGCCCAGCAAGGGCAATAAAGCATGCGATTGCATGGTAGCCTCTAACGCGAACACAATACTGGTTAAGTATGCCCTTGAGGCGCCCGCAAACATGGCCGACATACCGATCAGCGCCGCCATAGGGATAGTAATACCCGACGCTGGAAACTGCCTCAGGATGAGCATACCTATGATGGAACCTGCTGCGCCGCCTATAGTTAACAAGGGCGCCAGCGTCCCGCCCGATGTGCCGCTGCCTAAGGCGATGGCCCACGATAGGAACTTTAAAAAACACAAACTAAATATCAATGTCAAGGGCCAGGTACCCGACAGGATGCCTTTTATATTATCATAGCCCACGCCCAGTGTATGCGGCGCGTAAAAACCAATTACACCAACTGCCAAACCACCAATGGCCGGCCACCACATCCAATGTATAGGGAGCTTTTCAAAAGCATCTTCAATCCAGTAAACTATTTTTGTGATACCTAATGATAAAAATCCGGTGAATATCCCGATAAAACTATAGATACCGAGCGCCAGGTTTGAAGGTATGGCCAGGGTAGGCATAGGAAATACCGGGCCAGATTCAAATAGCAGATGATGGCCCGCCGCGCCGGTGATACAAGCTAATGCTACCGGGAGAATGGAACGCGGCGAAAACTCAAACAAGAGTAGCTCGATCGCCAAAAAAATACCGGCTATAGGTGTACCAAATATAGCCGACATGCCGGCAGTTGCCCCGGCTGCCAAAATGATTTTACGTTCGTTGGCCGTTACCTTAAATAATTGTCCTAGTGTTGAGCCTAATGCCCCGCCTGTAGCAATAATGGGGCCTTCTGCACCAAACGGACCACCAGTTCCAATAGCTATGGCTGATGATATGGGTTTTAGCAGCGTAATGGATGGCTTGATATTACTTTCGTTAACCAATATTTGTTCCATTGCCTCTGGGATGCCATGCCCGCGAATAGCTTTTGAGCCATACAGCGCCATAAAGCCAACCAATATTCCGCCAATAGCGGGGAGAAAAATAACCCATACGCCCAGGTGATTAGCGGCGGGGCTATGAAAACCGAGGCTGAATGAGCCGAAAAAGGAAATATTTGTAACGAGGTTAATAAGCGAAACCAAAACTTTGGCTATTAAACTTATGGCCATAGCTACCATAACCGCATATACGCAAATGGTAATGAGCCGCCCCTTTAAAAAAAACGAGGGTTTAACGTTGCCTTCGGCTGTTTCAAGGTCATTTAATAGAGGTGAAATGGGGATGCCATTTGGAGTATCAGTATTTTTCATAGTTAAGACGGGCAGATAAAAGCAGAAAGCAACAGGCTTTTAAGAAGCCGTATATGCTTTTCAAATAATTTGCAATAATATTACTTGTACAATATAATTAACAATTAATTGTGCAAATTATTTCAAATTAATATTGTTTACACAATAATATGAATTACTTTTTAACCACTTTTATTTTCTGCCTGCTGTAGCCAAAACCGCCATTCAGATCGGTACCTTCTAATACAACGGTATAATCTGCAGGTTTATCAGCACTGAAAAACGAGACTATTGCCTTGCCATCCTTATCGGTAGCCACGCGCGGCGCCCAATGGATGGTAGAGCGCAGGTCGGTGCCCATGGCAGATGCTACGTTTTTAACGATGTACCTCGGGCGGTAAAAATCTTTTGGCAGCGTATAGGGTAAGGGTTTATAAAAGTAGGTGCCAGGTGTTACCATCATCCAGGGACCCTTGCCCGAACGGGTTGTAATCTCAACGAAAGCCCAGTCTTTTTTAGCCGGATATTCAAAATCTTGAAATATTATCCCGTTCCCTAAAAAATTATTCCCATACGCAGTATTATAGGCTGAATTAAACATCACTTCGATACCTTTAATATCTTCCGCGGAAAAATAATCCAGGTAATGTTTTATGAATTCAAACCGGCCTTTGGGAAAGGGCTCTATGCCATAATTATCTATTTCGTCCACATCGGTCCCGTCAATTACCAGGCGCATTTCCTTTTCATTAACACGGTAACTTACTCTTTTTTGTAGAACACCGGATTCATCTTCCTTACGATCTTTATGAATTTTCACATGGAGAAAAGGCCCAATATTAAACCCCTTGACTTTTTCTTTTAACAGGTCGCCCAACGTCATTTTACCGGCTTTCAGCATATCCTGTTCATCAAAAACCTGGTCGGCCTCGCCGGGTCCATTCAGGTTATGCGATTCCTTGACGATCTTTTTGTCTTTGATCACTACTTCTTTCAGCATATTCCCCTCGCCACGCAGCGTAGCCTGTGCTTTTTGCTGCGCCGCCTTTGTACTGGCGTTGTTTAGTGATACCGTATCGCTATTTACATACCAGGGCGACATTAAATTTGTTGTTGCCCACTTGGGCGGATTAAACTCGCCCAGCATCTCAATGCCTACATCAAAGCTTTTGCCGTTTT
>JABDBW010000033.1 GCA_013288485.1 Bacteroidota bacterium | reverse complement strand
TATGGTGGTGGCCCGTAGCGCCAATAGAGTTGTACCCAATAATGACCCTACCGCTCACGCTGAAGTTTCGGTTATACGGCTGGCCTGCCAGGAACTGGAAACGCATAGTTTGGCCGGCTGCGAAATTTACACCAGCTGCGAACCCTGCCCCATGTGCCTGGGCGCTATTTATTGGGCAAGGATAGATAAAATTTATTATGCCAATACTAAAGCCGATGCTGCCGCCATTGGTTTTGATGATGCTTTTATTTACAAAGAACTGGAATGTGTGATGGAAAAACGTAAGCTGCCCGTTGTGCAATTATTACGCGATGAAGCGCTGGGCGCGTTTAAGTTGTGGAGTGAATCGGAGAGTAAAACGGATTATTAACCGGGTGTCACACTGAGGCTCTCGAAGTGTGTGCGTAAAGGCCTGCCCACATGCTTCGACAGGGCTCAGCATGACACCCTTGCTTTTTATTCTTCCTTCTTTCCTTCAAAAAAATCATCCTTAAGCTCGTCAATTTCCCGCCTGTCGCGTTTAGTGGGGCGGCCGGTACCGCGGTCGCGTTTTAAAACCGGGGCATGAAACAGGGATTTAAATGCCTGGGTTTGTTCAACGGGCGTAATATCTTCATAAAAACCAATAGCGGTTTTAGCATCAACACGGCTTTCAAGCAAGCCGGTTACCCGCACTACCTTGCGGTCGGGCCCTTTGGATACCTGGTAGGTTTCGCCCATCCGTACTTCATGTGAGGGCTTGATATTATTGCCCTCCAGTTTAACGCGCCCGGCTTTACAGGCATCAGCCGCCAGGGTACGCGTTTTAAACAGGCGTATAGCCCATAGGTACTTATCTACACGGAGTTTTTCTTTTTCGGGCATGATACTGTGAGCAAAATTATAAAAATGATCGGATATGGAATAACCTGTTTATTGTTCACCAAATCTTTATTAAACCTTTCTTTTTCGTGCTCCCGGCAATCTTGGTATGGTTTATGCCAAATATCAGTTGTGCTGTCAAAAAGTGCGCACAAAGTGCTTAAATATGGCTTTAACCTGTAATTGCTGCACTTAATTTAAGTCAATGGACTATACAAAAACCAAAAAAAAAATTATTTGTTATAAATAAGGCCCATACTACTTTGGTACTACAAAATATGAACATAGCCTATATTTCAACCTATCCACCACGCGAGTGCGGTATCGCGACATTTAACCAAAACCTGGTGCGCGCTATCGCGGCCAACTTTCCTGAAAGAAGACATTTATTACATGGCGATTTTGTTGTGGCCTTAACGGATTCTGAAAATATTCATGAATATGAATATCCCGAAGAAGTAAAATATATAGTACGTCAAAACCATCAGAAAGATTATATAAGGGCGGCCAACTTTATTAATACCAGCAGTGCGGATGTTTGTATAATGGAACATGAATTTGGTATATATGGCGGCGAAAGCGGTATATACATTCTTCCATTGCTTAACCGGCTCGAAAAACCTTTAATATCAATTTTACACACCATATTAAAAGATCCCGGTTATGTGCAGCGTATTATTATACGGGAGATCGCTGAGCAATCGGCAAAAATAATTGTAATGAGCCAGCGGGCATTAGATTTTTTAACAACCATATATGATATCCCCGCTGAAAAAATACAGATAATTGAACATGGCGTACCAGACCTGGAGGCACCTGAAGAAAACCCCATACTGAATTTAACGCCATTTAAAAACCACCGGGTGTTGTTAACATTTGGTTTGCTAAGCCGCAACAAAGGCCTGGAAACGGTGGTAAGGGCATTGCCCGAAATAGTAAAACACCATCCCGATGTTATGTATGTGATATTGGGCAATACGCATCCCGGCGTAATAAAAAGCTCGGGCGAGGAATATAGGGACCATTTAAAAACATTGGCAAATCAGCTTGGCGTATCGCAAAACCTGAGTTTCATTAATAAATTTGTGACAGAAGAAGAGTTGATACAATACCTCACAGCTGCCGAAATATATGTTACCCCTTACCTAAACGAAGCACAGATAACGAGCGGAACTTTGTCGTACGCGGTGGGGGCTGGTGCGGCTGTGGTATCAACACCATACTGGCATGCTACAGAATTATTGGACCATAACCGGGGCAGAATATTTGATTTTAAAAATGCCGATACACTTGCCGATATTATAATTGAACTACTGGGCCACCCCGATACGCTTAATGAATTAAAAGAGAACGCGTATGAATACGGACTGCATTTACGCTGGCCGGTTGTTGGCGCCGAATATATTAAAGTAGCACAGGAGGCTAGCTTTCAGCACGATTTTAGGGACAAAATATTGAAAAACAGTATTGTTGACCCTGAAATAATGCCTAAGTTTAGTTTAACACATGTAATGCGCTTAACTGATGATACGGGTATTGTTCAACATGCTAAATACGGCATACCTAATTTAAAAGAGGGTTATTGCCTTGACGATAACTCAAGGGCCTTAATTATGGCGCTGATGGCTTACCAGCGCAATAACAGCAAAGAGGCGTTTGAACTTTTGCCCATTTATTTAAGTTACATCCATTACATGCAAACAGAGGATGGTAATTTCCGTAACTTCCTGAGTTTTAACAGGGAGTACCTGGACGAAATCGGATCGGAAGATTCATTCGGGCGTACTATATGGAGCTTAGGCTATTTGATAGGCCATGCTTCAAGTAACTCGTACCGTGAATTTGCTACCGAGATATTTCAAAAATCATTCCCTCATTTTAAATCATTAACGCATTTAAGGGGTATGGCTAATACCATCATAGGCATCAGTATGTACCTGCGCCTACACCCTACCGACGAAGGTATGGTAAATGAATTGGTGCGCCTTACCCAGCCATTAATTAATGCTTATGAAAATACGCGCTCTGAAGACTGGGAATGGTTTGAGGAAAGCATGACCTATGATAATGCCATACTTCCGCTGGCCCTGTTACATTCATGCCAGGTAACCGGGGACGAAAAAGCTAAAGAAATAGCTTTAAAAACAATGGCTTTCTTAGATAACTTAACCCTATCAAATGGGTATTTGAGCCCGGTTGGCAATGATGGCTGGTATTATCGGGGGGGCAAATTCCCAACCTTCGACCAGCAGGCTATAGAAACTATGGCAATGGTATTGATGCATTTCCAGGCTTACCAGCTATTCCGCATACCCGAACATATTGAGAAAATGTTTTTATGCTATAAATGGTTCCTGGGCGAAAACACCTTGCGCGCACCATTATATGACCATGAAACCAAAGGTTGCTGCGACGGGCTTTTGCCAACCGGCATAAATCGTAACCAGGGCGCCGAAAGCACACTGGCTTACCTCATATCGCATTTAACCGTTCTGGAAGCATTCGAACTGGAATATGAATACAATAAATTTTCCCGGAAACTGCTTAGTGTTAAATGAAAGCGGCTATGTTAGCACCTGTTGCCTGGCGCACACCACCCAGGCATTACGGCCCCTGGGAACAGATAGCATCAAACATAGCCGAAGGTTTAATAAAATTGGGAGTTGATGTAACGTTGTTTGCAACCGGCGATTCGATTACAAGCGGTAAGCTTGATTTTGTTTGCGATAAGGGTTATGAGGAGGACCGTATGCAGGATGCCAAAGTTGCCGAATGTTTACACATTAGCAACCTGATGGAAAAAGCGGGTGATTTTGACATCATCCATAACAACTTCGATTTTTTACCGCTTACCTATTCCCGGCTAATAAAAACACCGGTTATTACTACTATACATGGCTTTTCATCGCCGCGGATAATGCGGGTATATAAAAAATATAATGCCGGCAATAACTATGTATCAATAAGCAATGCTGACAGAAGTGCCGAGCTCAATTACCTGGCCACCGTTTATAATGGATTGAATGTTAATGATTTTGAGTTTAACGGGCATCCTGGCGATTATCTGCTGTATTTTGGGCGGATACATCCCGACAAGGGAACGGCCGAAGCTATTGAAATTGCCAAAAAATGCAAGCGCAAATTAGTAATAGCCGGAATTGTGCAGGATGAAAATTACTTCAGGGAAAAAATAAAACCGCAGTTAAGCGAGCAAATTGAATATATAGGCAGCGCCGGACCGGAAAAAAGAAACTTTTTATTGGGTAACGCCTTTGCATTATTACACCCTATTAATTTTAATGAACCATTTGGGTTAAGCGTAGCCGAAGCCATGCTTTGTGGTACGCCCGTAATTGCTTTTAATAAAGGATCGATGCCTGAATTAATCAAAGATGGGGAAACCGGGTTTTTGGTGAATAATATTGATGAAGCAGTGGCCGCTGTGGATGAGTTAAAAAACCTGGAAAGGATAGATTGCCGCAAATGGGCCGTTTCACAATTTTCAAGCGAAAAGATGGCGAATGATTATTTTAAACTTTACTGCAAAATTTTAGAATATTAAGCAATTTGATGGCCAGTTGTTTAAGCAGTTAATTCAATATCGTGTTGTGTGTCCCGTTTTAAAGCAAGTTCTTCCTTTTTTGTTGATGCGATCTCTTCTGATTGATGCTCGTAGTTGATCAATGGCCTGAGTTTCGTTTCAGAAGGGTGATAAGCTTCTTCAAGAGCTTCTTCAATTTCTTCGCGATGGTGCTGTGGAATTTCAATTTCCTGGGCGTATTTATAACCTAATCTTTTATTTTCCTCGTCAATAAAAGCAAACAAATCGCCAAGGCAGTTGTATACTGCCTGTAAATACTTATAATTAGTTGAGGTTAAGCACTTTTCGCTATCATGTGGACCCCTTCCGGGTTCGCAAAAATTAAGCTTAGTTATTTTCCCATTAATAAGCTCTACCTCAAATTTGCCCTCATTATGCCAGTTAAGGCAGTTTTTTATCTCTCTGTAATGATCCATTGTTGAATAAATTTATAACCATATGGTAAGATGATTGTAACAGTCACATTATTAATTAAATGCTGCTAATATTTATTAAACAAGGGTTATGCCAAAATTGATTATTGTTTAAAAATTGAACCGGCATGATAAAAACCTGATTGGCTGGTTCAATACGGGGCGGAAATGTTTATTCGTTGCCGGGAGCTCTGTCTACAATTTGATACATCAGGAAACTCATAGAGATCATCCTTCCGCGTCTTCTTTGAACTTGGCCATTAAGTCCTCCAGGTCAACTTCGGCAAACGAGGTTGAGTAATCTGATAACCCGTATGGAATAATGAGTTTATTATTATTAATGATCGATCCGCATGAATAGATAACGTTGGGCACGTAGCCTTCGCGTTCATCGCTATTGGGTATCAACAGGGGTTCTTTAAGCCTTCCAATTTCAACCGCCGGATCATCCAGCTTAAGCAGGCTCGCGCCGAGCACGTAGCGCCGCATGGGTCCTACACCATGAGTTATTACAATCCACCCATGTTTAGTTTCAATAGGTGAACCGCAGTTGCCTATCTGTATAAACTCCCAGCTAAACTTTGGTTTTTGCAATAAAATAGGCTTTTCCCAAATGTTTATTTTATCCGAATACATGATATAGTTATTGCAGCCGTCAATACGCGATATCATGGCATACTTGCCGTTTATTTTGCGCGGAAACAGCGCCAGGTTTTTATTCTGGGCGCCCTCGCCATATAACGGCATTATCTTAAAATTGTAAAAATCGGTGGTTTGCAACAGCTTAGGCATTATCAGCGCGCCATCGTAAGCGGTATAAGTAGCATAAAATACACAGCTGCCATCATCATTTTTAAACTCAACAAAACGGGCATCCTCAATTCCCTTACGTTCATACTCGGATATGGGAAATATTACCCTGTCCGATATATCTGTATCTAACGAGAACACAATTTCATAATAGGAATCGGCCAGCCACAGTACCTTATCGTACTCCAGCTTCTTCAGGTCGCTTTCCTGCAACCGCTGCGAGTCAATAATTATGCGGCGCAAATTGGAGTACTCAAAATGATGGTCGAGCTTCGACTCTAACTCATGCAGCACATCAATATTTATTTGGGTTATGGCGGCCTTATCAAAAAACAGCTTTTTATTATATACCGCGTTCCTTACAATTTCGGCCTCATCAACATAATTACCGGCAGGCAATACGGTAATATTATTATCCTTATCTATCAGTGCCCTGCGGAAGGTAATAGATGAAATATGCCCCTCGCCCACTGCCCTGAAACTCATAATAACGCGGCGTTCGCCTTCTGATAATTCTGTTTGGTCAGGGTCCTGTACAATAGAAGGATTAAAGAACGCGGCCGATTCAATTGAATATTCATGCGTAAAATAGGAACCGATGAGGAGCTTTCGGTATACGGTTAAGGTATCAAAATCAATATTAAGTTCTGCAAAAAGTGGTTTTAGTTTACTACAATGACGGTTTAAAGCACGGGTAATATTACGGTGGCGCTTAGAATATTCCTGTAATAACGGAGAGATAATACTGAAAGCGTCTTCTTCGCTAATATCGGTAACACGTACTAATACCTCTTTCGCGCGATCATTCCCGTTAAAAAAAAATCTTGCAATAACTCGTTTAGGATCTGGATTAACTCTTATGGGCTTACGTTCAACAGCTAACTTCATATATTAGAAAATGCGTTTTATTGTTAACACCAACTTACTCAAATTGATTTATTTTTTTGTTGATTAGGTAAATGGTTGATCGGGTGAGTAGTTGGTCAACTACCAAACCACCCAACTATATCATGCTATTGCGCTTAATGAGGTACGATTTTAATATATTATAATAACCGTCCTGTATAGCCGCGTCAACTATATCAATATGATATTGCGCGCATTTTAATTCCAGTTCGTGCCGGTAATGTTGCAGCGAAGTTTGATAGGCCGCGCGTATTTTGCCGGGATGCACCTTTACTTCATCGCCGCTCTCGATATCGATAAAATGATGCGGGCGATTATCAAAATTAAAGTCGAGTTCTTTTTGCTTATCGTTTATATTAAAAATCACCACTTCGTGCTTATTATATTTTAAATGCTGAATGGCCGCAAAAAGGGCCTGCATTTTTTCGGAATCAAGGTTATTCTCCAGCATGTCGCTGAATATAATAACCAGCGAACGCTGGTGAATTTCTTCGGCAATATGGTGCAATACATTGGTAATATTGGTGGTAGTATTTACTTTGGGATTATTATACAGTTTTTCCAGTTCGGCATATAAGTAGAACAGGTGTGTTGAGGCCGATTTTACCGGGCTTATCCAGTCTATTTTATCCGAAAACAGGCATAAGGCAAAAGCGTCGCGCTGTTTTTTGAACAGGTACATTAGCGAAGCGATGGCATAAATGGAAAATTGTAGCTTGTTTATTCCCTTATCCGGGAAATTCATAGATGACGAGGTATCCAGCATTAAATAACAGCGCAGGTTGGTTTCTTCCTCAAACTGTTTAACAAACAGTTTATCTGTGCGGGCAAACAGCTTCCAGTCGATATTTTTTACCGATTCGCCATTGTTATATAAACGATGCTCGGCAAACTCCACCGAGAAACCATGAAACGGACTTTGGTGCAAACCAGTAATAAACCCCTCAACCACCTGGCGGGCCAATAACTCCAGGTTGGCTAATTGCCTTACCTGCTGATCGTCGTTAAGTTGTGACATAGAAATATAAAGGAACAAAAAAAGCGTTACAAAATTGTAACGCTTTTTAAATACTTTATGATATAATGCTTAAGCTAATTGCTTATCCAGTTTGCCGGCCAATACAGATTTTGGCACTGCACCAATTTGTTTGTCAACAATTTCGCCGTTTTTAAAGTATAATAAAGCGGGAATATTGCGGATACCATATTTTATTGATATGCCTGGGTTATTGTCAACGTTTACTTTACCCACAACAGCAGTATCAGCATATTCTTTTGATATTTCTTCAACTACCGGACCAACCATTCTACAAGGGCCGCACCATTCGGCCCAAAAGTCTACCAATACCGGTTTATCTGATTTAAGCACCAATTCGTCAAAGTTCGCGTCAGTTATTTCTAAAGCCATGATTTTTTTATTTAATATATGTACAAATATATACTATTCAAATTGCTTGCCACAAGCTCATACCTGACAATCTGACAAAGAAATTACTAACAATAGGGTTATTTATACACTTTGATTTTGGGGTGACAAATTTTATAGCTGGGTTCCATTTTGTTAAGAAGCAAATAGTACAAGTGCCTACTTCCTGTACTTTTTCTTTGGATTTCTGCTCGTATGGAATATTGAAGTAATGTAAATTAAATTTTTAGCCGGATAAATTTTATATAGAATCAAAAAAGGAAAATCTACAACTTTACTCTCCCTGAAATTCGATTTTTTATTGGGATAAGCAAATGGATCTTTAGAAATAGATTGAACTTGTTTTAATAATACATTTCCGAAACGATCGCCTAACCCAACTGATTGATTTTCATACCAATCCCACGCATCGAAATATTCTTTATCAGCTTTTGGGTCAAACTCAATAGTAAAGCTCATTAACGTTTAGCATTGAGTCGATTTTGAGCTTTCTGCTTAATTTCTTCCCACGCTATACCTTTTACCTCGCCGCTTTCGAAATCTTTTATACGCTTATTTAATTCATTAAGAAATGCCTCGTCTTCCCACGAATCACATTCCTCTGCCATTTGATCCTCAAAAATTGAATACACTGCCTTGACCTGATTATCATCGGCAATGTTAATATACTCGTGAAGTTTTTCTCTTATTGCTGCAGTGGTCATAAGTAATTCCCTCCTAAACAAATTTAACTTAATAATTTCAATTTATCAATTCAATACCGCCTGCACATTCGTCAAACTCAAAATATCCGCCATTAAATCATCGCTTGGGTTTACTTTAAAGGTTTTTGATGGCAATTCCACCAGCATGGCCCCGTCCCTGTCTTTGATCATGAAGCGAAGAGTACAGTTTTTTACCGGGTAACGTTCATTATTAATATTCACCACTTCCTGTATATTATTTAATAGTTGGTCGTTTATGGCGTTCAGATCGAGTGATACGGTTAATGATTTGGTTAACTTATCGCGCATTTCTGTAAGCATTGATATGGCAGTTACGCGCATATCCCAGTTATCTTTTTGTTTGAACTTCTCTTCAATATTGCCTTTGATGTGTAAAAAATAACCATCAACCAGCATACTTCTGAATTTCACATAATCGTCGCCAAACAGGGCGAATTCGTACGATTCATTATAATCTTCCAATACAAATGTGCCGAATGGCTTGCCCTGTTTGGTAGTTTTATGCTGAACGTTGCCCACCAAACCGCCAACGCGTATCTCCCCTCTTTTTCGCAGTTCGTTAAAAGCCGCCATAATTTCTTCGCCACCCTCGCCTGAACGTGCCTTTTGCATATTTTTCAATTCGCTGATGGTGCTGTTGCAAAACCTGTCCATTTCCAGTTTATAATTATCCAACGGGTGGCCGGTTAGGTATATGCCGATAACTTCCTTTTCGTATTTCAGTTTTTCTATCAGCGGCCACTCCTCCGAGTCGGGCATAGACGGCTCGGGGATATACGACGCTACCGAACCACCAAATAAGGATGATTGCGAACTGTTTTGCGTGTTCTGGTAATCATTGGCATATTTTATTAAGCGCTCCACACCGGTTAAAATACCATTCTCGGTTTTAGCGAAGAATTGCGCGCGGTTCAATCCAAACTCATCAAAAGCGCCGCCGTATACCAGGTTTTCGTACGATTTGCGGTTTACGCTGCGCGTGTTTGAGCGCTGCGCGAAATCGTATACCGATTTATACGGCCCGTGTTCGTTACGTTCCTCAATAATGCTTTCAACCGCTTTATCGCCAACGCCTTTAACCCCTGTCAATCCAAAACGTATCTGGCCTTTTTTATTCACTGCGAAAGCCATATCCGATTCATTAATATCGGGGCCAAGTACCTGCACGCCCATCCGGCGGCATTCTTCCATAAAGAAGGTGATCTTCTCCATACTGTTCTGGTTATTTAAGACCGCCGCCATATATTCCGACGGATAATGCGCCTTTAAATAAGCCGTTTGGTACGCCACAAAGGCATAACAGGTAGAATGCGATTTATTGAACGCGTACTGGGCAAATGCTTTCCAGTCGTTCCATATTTTTGTTAGTTTATCTTTGGGATGGCCCTTGGCGGTGGCGCCCTCCATAAACTGGGCCTCCATTTTGTTCAGTACCTCTATCTGCTTTTTACCCATCGCTTTACGTAGTACATCGGCATCGCCCTTGCTAAAGCCCGCCAGCTTTTGCGATAAAAGCATCACCTGTTCCTGGTAAACGGTAATACCGTAGGTTTCGCCCAGGTATTCCTCCATATCAGGCACATCAAAGGTTATGGGTTCCTGCCCGTTTTTACGTTTAATGAAGTTGGGTATATACTCTATAGGCCCAGGGCGGTACAGCGCGTTCATAGCTATCAGGTCCTCAAACTTATCAGGCTTGAGGTCGCGCAGGTACATTTGCATACCGTCGCTTTCAAACTGGAAAGTGCCGTTAGTATCTCCTCGCTGGTAAAGTTCAAAAGTTTGCACATCATCAAGCGGTATGGTATCAATATCTATTTCTTCGCCATGATTTTGTTTAATGAGCCTTAACGCGTCTTTTAAAATGGTGAGCGTTTTCAGGCCCAGGAAGTCCATTTTTATAACCCCTGCATCTTCAATAACACGCCCGTCATACTGGGTAACCAACAGGTCAGAGTCTTTGGCCGTAGCTACCGGTACAATATCGGTAAGGTCATAAGGGGCTATAATAATACCCGCCGCGTGTACACCCGTATTACGTACCGATCCCTCCAGCTTTGCCGCTTCACGTAAAACAGTACCGCGCAAGTCGGTAGCTTTGAAGATAGCCTGCAACTCGGGCACCTGGTCAATAGCGCCCTGCAGGGTGATGCCCAAAGTTTCGGGAACCAGCTTTTTCAACGCGTTCACATCGGTTAACGACATATCCAATACCCTGCCCACATCCTGTATACTGGTGCGCGCGGCCATTGAGCCATAGGTTATAATTTGCGCTACCTGGTTCTTACCATATTTCTCCACCACGTAGTCTATCACTTTTTGGCGGCCCGCGTCATCAAAATCTGTATCAATATCGGGCATTGATTTACGGTCGGGGTTTAAAAATCTTTCGAAAAGCAGGTTATATTTTAGTGGGTCGATATTAGTGATACCTATACAATAAGCCACTACCGAACCCGCCGCCGAACCCCGGCCAGGGCCAATAAACACGCCCATATCGCGGCCCGCTTTAATAAAATCGGCAACGATCAGGAAGTACCCGGCAAAGCCCATTGTGCGTACCGTGAACAATTCAAAATTTATGCGTTCCTCTACTTCAGGTGTTATGTCCTTGTAGCGTTCTTTGGCGCCTATAAATGTAAGATGCTTTAAATATTCCCATTGGTTTAGGGTATCCGAATCAGGCGTACTTTCACTGTGTATTTTAAATTCCTGTGGGATAACAAAGTTGGGCAGCAGTATATCGCGCTTCAGTTCCAGCTTTTCTATCTTATCTACGATCTCATTGGTATTATCTAACGATTGGGGCAGGTCATGGAACAACTTGCCCATTTCTTCCTGCGTTTTAAAGTAGAACTGATCATTCGGGAAACCAAAGCGATAACCCTTGCCCCCTTCTTCGTCCGTGGCTATGGGCGTACTTTGCATATCGCCGGTATTTACGCAAAGTAAAATATCATGCGCATTCGAGTCTTGTTGATCCACATAATGTGAATCGTTAGAGCATATCACTTTTACATTATACTTTTGGGCATATTTAAGTAATACCGCGTTTACCGTGTTTTGCTCAGGTATATCATGGCGCTGCAGTTCAATGTAATAATCTTCGCCAAACAGGTCAAGCCACCATTTAAATTCTTCTTCGGCTTCGGCTTCACTTTTCTTTAAAATAGCCTGCGGCACCGACGCGCCGATACAGCAGGTAGTGGCAATTAACCCTTTATGATATTTTAAAACCAGCTCCTTATCAATACGCGGCCATTTGCTGTACAGTCCTTCCATATAACCTAACGAACATAGTTTCACCAGGTTTTTATACCCTTCGGCATCTTTAGCCAGTAATAACTGGTGGCACCTTACGTCTTTCTTTTCTTTGGTAAATTGCTTTTTATGCCTGTCGTCCACCACATAAAACTCGCAGCCAACTATGGGTTTAATATTGTGCTTGCCCGCTTCGGCCACAAACTTGAATACGCCGAACATATTACCATGATCGGTAATGGCCAGGGCCTTCATGCCATCAGCGGCAGCTTTTTTGTATAATTTGGATATATCAGCAGCGCCGTCAAGTAAAGAAAACTGGGTATGTACGTGCAGGTGCGAAAAATCGGGCATGGTAACTCCTGTAAATTTTGGATGAATACAAATTTATTAAAAGTTAGTGATTAGAGATTGGCGGTTGGAGATTAGTTATTAACGATTAGTGAAGAAAATACTCACAATCTGCTTTAAAGTAAAAGCCCCTGCAATTTATTTGCAAGGGCTTTTTATATACTACCTAATCTTTAATCTTCAATCTCTAATCTTTAACACTAATACTCCCACAAATTAAGTTCCCAGTCCATCAATTCCTTTTTTATTCGTTCGGCTTCGTACAGGCGGTCTATCCCCTGTTCGTAGAGTTTTATACTTTCGTCTTTATCGTTAGATACTTTTACGATATAACTTTGAAACCGCCGTTTCAGGAACACATCGTCAAAGCTAAGGTCGGTAGCATCGTTATTGCGGTTATAGGCTTCCTTGGTAACCAATACCTGGCGCGCGGCCGGGAAGTATATCCAGAACGCCGGCTGGTAATCAAAATTTAAGGATGCGCCGGCTACTTTTAGCTTTATCATTGGTGCTATACCAATAATGCGCGGTTCCAAAACGGAGCGCTGTTTATCGAATATCCAATCTTCTTTAATACGGAATTTTATAACACTATCCGGGTTAAACTCCCCGGCCACCATGGTCGACCCGGTTTTTTCGCCTGTTTTTTTATCAAAGTGGTCAACTAACGTGCTATCAGCCATTTTGGCTTTAGCTTTCGCCGGCGTTAACGGGGTTCCAAAACTATCTCCATTAATGTCATCCTTTGTGGGAAGCGGATCGTAAGCGGTTAACTCACCGGCAGCTATGGCATCCATCAAAGCGTCGATCAGCCTCGCTTTTGGCGATGCCAGGTATTGATTTTCTTTTTCCCGCAGGTCAATCTCTCTCCATACCCTTTTTGCAAACACCACGTCCGATTCACGCACTGTAGCATAGGGCGTTACTTTGCCGTTTGCAATATTGGCTTTTTTATAATAACCATCCAGGGGCCTGTCAAAATGTTGAGGCGGAACATCCGCCACAACAGGCGCTTCGGTCACTTTCTTTGCCGTATCTTTTGTTGATGACTGTTTAGCCGGGGCCGCTGCCACTTGCGGCTTTGCGGCAGGTTTTTTCACTGTGCCTCCGGCTGGTTTTTTAGCCGGAGTTTTCTTCTTTGTGGTTTGCGCGAACGACGCGATACACGCTAAACAAAGTACAACTATTAAAAATCTCTTTTTCATATACTTTTAATTTGCAGAAAAAACAATCGGATCTAATCCACGCTGCATGCCATCAGGGCCTACAGCAATAATATTTTCAAACACAACCCTCGAACCTGGTGCAATTGTACTCATGGCACGGTGCATCTCGGCGGTTAATTCATTACCCGTACCTGTAAAGGTAAGGGGGTCCTGCCGCGGCTTAACAATTATCAGGGTAAACCGGGTAACTTTAAACTGGGCGTCAAATACAAAATCTTCAAGCTTTGCAAACACTACATCCTGCGCCTTTAAATTGGCCGTCGCAACGGTACCTCCCGACTTGCCGGCAAATTGTGGCTTTGGATCAGGTATACGTTTAACACGAAATAAAGTTGACCCTAACACCACAGTTTTTCCTTTTGAAATTTCACCTGATACATTTACTGTAGCTGTACCCGGCGCTGTTACCTTGGCTGTCCAGTGTTCGCCCGAACCGCTTAACGATCCGTTGGTTATGCTTACTCTCAGATCTGTTTTTGCAATGCCCGGAGCCGATACCGAAACCGGGTTGTCCACACCAATATATAACACGTTCATTTTATCCGGCGATACTACGGCTGATGGCCTTGCTACCATATAGGTTTGTTGCGGCGTGGTATAGGTTTTCATAGTACCGTCCGTCTGCTTAACGGTAACCGTACCTATCCAGGTATGTAAGCCCTCGCTGCTGGTACTTCCGTTATATTTACCTCTGCCGGCTTCAGTAGGCAGCCTGCCGCCGCCAACACTGATATCGGGCGATGATTTTGAATCAGACGCTGTAAGAAAAACCTCAGCAGTATAAGGCTGGCCAACTAATACATAACTTGTTGGCGCTACTGCTACAGCCGAGAATTGATCGAGGTTAACCTGTGCCTGGTCAACTTCACCCAATATTTTTTTAATTACCTCATTCTCCGCATTTTTGGTATCTGCCTGTATTTTTACCAGGGCCGTCATAGCGGCGCCCATTGGTATGCCTTCGCCAAAATTGGCCTGCTCCCAATCTTTTTTAGGGAAACCGGCTACATGTTTAGGCGCTATGGCCTGCAACGATAAATTAACACCCACACGTTCTTTGTCATTTAACAGGGCAAGCAGTTTTTTCCGGGTATCGTCAATTTTTTGATGCAGAGCATAAGCATTTTTTCTTCTGTCAACCATCAGGTCAACTGATTCATCCAGGCTTTCCCTTCCTTTATAATCATTGGTACTTTCGTCAAAGCCACCACTTTCATCTATCATTAACTTCTTAAGCGAGTCTACATAGGTGTTAAAATTGTCGGCCAATGCTCTTGCTTCTTTTGCCTTTCTGTAAGGTTCTTTAGCCCTTTCAGGCTCATTTATTAGTTTTGTTTTTTCAAATGCCGAAAAAAGTATTATCAATACCTGCCTGGACATTTGTTTTAGATGCCGATAAGCTATCGCTTATATTTTTAAACGCGTCGAGCAAACTATCCGGTACATCCAGGGCAATTAAGCCTAATAATACCAGGTATAGTATACCTATCATTCGTTGTCTTGGGGTTTCCCTACCTCCAGCCATGTGTTACAGATCTTATATTTTAATAAAAAAAATCTTAATTATTATGAAGTACGCGGCTGGTTCATTGCTGAAAGCATGTTGCCATATATAGCATTTAATGATGACAGATTTTTAGCTAAACGGCCCACCTCGTCTTTAAACTGTTTCGAATCTTCTAACGATTCGTTAAAGTTATTCATTGTTGATGACAGGTTTTGATAAAACTTGTTCATTGATTTTAAATGCGAGCTGGAGTCCTGCAGTTCCAGTTCATATACCGCGTTCAGGGCCGAAAGATTTTTAGCCAAATTATTTACCTGGTCATGATATGCTTTTGAATCGACATTGGTGTTTGCCAGTTCGGCCAGGTTAACCGAGGCTTTTTCGAACGAAGCACTCAGGTTATCATAACTTGCGGTAGCGGCTTTAACCTTTTGTGTAAACACAACCGTTGCTTCGCCGGCATCGGCAACCTTTGAGATGGAGTTTACCTTATCGCCGAAAGTTCTTAAGCCCTCGCCAAGGCTTCCTATTAATTCGGGGCCAATTTTAGCATCGGCCATCATTTTATCAAGGGCTGCAGTATTGGAGAACCCCCCGCCTGTCGTTAATGATGATTTTGGCAATTCACCCTCATAATCTTCATGAAGTTCGGGGTATACCCTTGTCCAGTCGGTTTCATGCGGTTGTTGTTGAAAACCCAGGATGAAAAACAAACAGGCTTCGGCCCCCAGGCCAATGGTTATAAATATAGTTCCGTAAGGCCAGTGCTGTATTTTAAACAGCAAACCTATAATAACAACAGTAGCGCCCCATGAAACAACGTTACCTATTTCAACTTTAAATTTCTTTTTACCGGCCATAGTAGTGAGTAAGTTTTGGATTTATATATTCTAATTGCTGATTATCGTGTGTCCCTAAGATCACGTCCCAGGAAGTGTGTAACACAACGGAAACCGATATATGATTTGGCGGTATCCTGGTATTCATAGGTACGTGAAGAGTTTTGCAGAAAATATCCGATATCTTTCCATGATCCGCCCCTTACCACTTTACGCTTCATTACCTCGGGGTCGCTCTTTTTGGCCTCATAATTAAATGTTGGGGCCAGGTCGTTAACAAAAGTTGATGCGGATGGGTCATATGCTGATGAGGTCCATTCGGCTACATTACCGGCCATATTATATAAGCCATAATCATTAGGGAAATATGATTTAACTTTTACCGTGTAAGTTCCGCCATCGTCTGAATAATTTCCGCGGCCGGGTTTAAAGTTTGCCAGCAGGCAGCCCTTCGCGTTCTTAATATAAGGTCCTCCCCATGGGTAATCAGTACCTATCCTGCCACCACGCGCGGCATATTCAAATTCTTCTTCCGTTGGCAGTTCATAATCTGCGCGTTTCGCCTGGTGTATAGAATTTTTATATGCCTCGTTATAGCGGGTCCGCCATACAGTAAATGCCCGGGCCTGGCGCCAGTTAACACCAACTACCGGGTAGTCTTTAAATGAAGGATGTGAGAAATAGCCCTGAACCATAGGCTCGTTAGCAGCGTACGAAAAATCGCTTAACCAAACCAGGGTATCAGGATAAACCGGAACAGTATCGCGCAAAATAAAATCTGACCGTTTTTTAGTTTTGTCATTTTTATAATTAGCGGCCGAACGCAAGTCGACTTTTTGATAATTATATTTTAACAGGCGTACATCAATTTCATCACGGTCAAACACGCGATCGTCGCCCTGGTACATCATGCTCTGTAGCTTTGCGGCGTTCGGGTTCACTTTCCCCTTTGTAGCACGACTATTCCAGATTGGGTATTTTTTTACATAGTTCCAGTTAATATATTTTTTACCTGTAGGATTAGCATTCGGTGTTTTCGCATTTGCACCCACATAGTATTTAGGGTCGTTCAAATAAGAAGTAATAGCGATCGAATCGCGCACCCAATTAACAAACTGCCTGTACTGGCTGTTTGATGTCTCGGTAGCATCCATAAAAAATGCTGGTATAGTAACCTGCTTGGTTTGGGCTATTTGGGCAAATGTAATATCCTGGTCTGTTTGCCCCATTAAAAAAGTGCCGCTTGGGATATAAGCCATGCCGTATGGAACTTCAGACCGTACGGATCTACTGGGAGCACCCACTACTTCACCCCGGTCTCCGCCTTTACCGCATCCGCTTAATATTCCAGTAATTAAAATCGCTATTAAAAAGTATACTTGCTTCATTTTTAACAAATCAAAATCCGGTTATAAAATATAACACCAAATGACCCCCGAATATATAAAATTTGGCACATCAAATATGAAAAAATGTTTTTTATAATTAAAAAAAACATTTTTTCAACTCAATGGCAAATTTGTTAACTGTAAGGGCGGGGTGCTATCCAACTACAATTCTTTAAATTACTACCTTATAACTGCTGTTATTTATATAAGAGCTTATACGTTAAAAAATGAAAAATGTTACGTGGCCGAAAAATAAATTTGTCAAAAACCTATTTGTTTACCTGCTTGCAGTACTGTTCAATAGCCATGGTCATAGATGGGGCGGCAGGTGTTGGGGCCGGAATATCTAAAATTAACCCTGCTTCCAGTACTGCCTTATGTGTGGTTGCGCCAAAAGCGGCTATTCGGGTATTGTTCTGTTTAAAATCGGGAAAGTTTTTGTATAACGACTGTATGCTCGACGGGCTGAAAAAAGCGATCACATCGTAAAAAACCTCAGCCAGGTCAGACAGGTCGCTGCATACCGTACGGAACAATACAGCCGGCGTAAAATCGTAACCATTCTCGAGCAAAAACTTTTGTGTCTCTTCGGCAGCTACATCAGAGCAAGGGTATAAAAATTTTTCGCCTGAATGTTTTTTGAGCACTTCGGCCAGGTCGGTGGCGGTTTGCTTGCCAAAGAATATTTTCCGTTTACGGTACTGTATATATTTTTGAAGATAGAGGGCAATCGTTTCCGACAGGCAGAAATATTTCATTTCTATCGGGACCTCAAAGCGCATTTCTTCACATATCCTGAAAAAATGATCGGCTGAATTACGGCTTGTAAATATTACTGCCGTGAAATCAGCCAGGTTGATCTTATCCTTTCGAAAATCTTTGGCGGGCACACCCTCAACATGTATAAACGACCTGAAATCGATCTTCAGGTTAAGTTTTTTCGCCAGTTCAGCATAGGGGTTTTTATCGTTTTCGGGCTTTGATAAAGTAACCAGTATACTTTTCACCTTTTTCTTTCTATCTTCCAATTCGAGTAGTATAAAACCTAATAATTATATATTCAATGCCTTAATTAAAATTAAAACGGGGCAGATTTCGAGGGCACAAAGATAGATAAATAAATAAAACTTATGAAATCGAATATTCGAAATGATATTTACGCTGCTACGCAAATAAAGCCAGGTAAAAATTACCACTATTAATAGCAATGCTACAGCTAATAAATAGGGTATATACAACGCCGCAAGCAAGCTAAAACACAAAGTAACCGGCAAAAAAACAAAGGCGATATTAAAATAAGTTAAATATAATATGGAGATATATTCGTCTACGAGTTTATGGATATCAAAAATAAATCCGATAAATTTTAACACTAAAAATTTAACAGCGAATAAAATGATAATTATAAATGAAAGCGAAATAAATAACCTGAAGCCGCTTACACTATAATAAACGCCCTTATACGAAGCCAACTGGTATAAAAAAAGGCCAAATGTTAACCCAAACAATAAATACAAGCCCGTAAATGCCCAGAAATTTATCTGCCCCTCTTCTTTTCCGGCCAAAGCAAGCGTGCGTTTACTATAAAATGACAGGAATACATTTTTTATATCCTTATTCATTATAATATTCAGTATCGCGGTATATAATAACAAACCTATTATGATAACAATTATCCACTGGTCGCGGGTTGAGCGAATATGCCCGTTCCTCAAAATGCTTTTTGATTTAAACGGGATATCCAGAAAATCATTTCCTTTATATAGATTTTCACGCATTACCCTATCTGTGTACTGCTTTTTAGTCGCCGAATCGGGATATTTTATATAGGAAAAGGCTAAAGAATCGGCAATAAATTTTTTCCTTTCGGCGGCAGCTAATATGATGGAATCAAGTATAGGGATAGCTTTTTTCTGACCTGGATTTATTATGGTTCCTTTACGGATCAACGAGTCGGTTTGCGCATGTACTGCTAAACAGCCGGTGATAATAAAAAGAAAACAAAAAGTTATAAAACGCACCGTTCGATTAATTTTTTTCAAAAATACCCGAATTATTGGTTGTTTACGTCTACTGTACAAAAAAACGCACCTGTTTACTCCACGTATTACATTCAGCTGTAAAACTAAAATATCAGTATTTATTCCTTCTTAACCATACCTTTGCGGCATGGCCGGTATTTACATACACATTCCTTTTTGCAAACAGGCTTGTCATTACTGCGATTTCCATTTCAGCACTTCCTTAAAATATAAGGATGAGCTTTTGCAGGCGCTGGTAAAAGAGATACAACTGCAAAAAGATTACCTGCAAGGCGAAACCATTGAAACCGTTTATTTTGGCGGGGGAACGCCATCGTTGCTGGAAGCCAGCGAAATAAATGTGTTAGTAGATACCATTGCCCGCCTGCATACCGTTAGCACCGATGCCGAAATTACTTTAGAAGCTAACCCTGACGATCTGGGTAAAACTAAACTACAGGCATTGGGCCAAACCCCGGTTAACCGTTTAAGTATTGGTATACAATCGTTTTTTGATGACGACCTGCAATGGATGAACCGGGTACACCGCGCCAATGAAGCCGAAGCATCAATAAAACGAGCGCAGGATACAGGGTTTGAGAATATTACCGCTGACCTGATCTATGGCTACCCATTGCTAAACGGTCAAAAATGGAAATACAACCTCGACAAGATTTTTGAATTGGATGTGCCCCATGTTTCGGCATATTCCATGACGGTTGAACCTCGTACCGCGCTGGCATCGTTCATCAGCAAAAAAAAGCAGCCCGCCATGAACGACGAGCAAAGCGCCGACCAATTTAATCTGCTGATGGATGTTATGGGGGCAAAAGGTTTTGAACATTACGAAATCTCCAACTTTTGCAAACCGGGGCATTACTCCAAACATAATTCAAACTATTGGCGGGGGGTGAAATACCTGGGTATAGGCCCATCGGCACACGCTTATAACGGGGAAACAAGGCAGTGGAATATTGCCAATAACGCCCAATATATTCATGCCGTACAAACCAATAGCTTACCTGCTGAAATGGAGATCTTATCTGAAACTGATCGCTTAAATGAGTATATCATGACTGCGTTACGCACCATGTGGGGGCTGGATCTGGATAAGCTAAACGCTATCGCTGCAGCATCGGCAAACGTATTGATCAAAGCCGCACAACCTTTTTTTGATAAGGGATGGATAACCCAACAAAATAATAGTATTTACCTTACTCAAACCGGTAAATTATACGCAGACCATATAGCATCCGGGTTGTTTTTTTAGGCGCGTACTTACGCAATTATAACCCGCCCGGTTTTAAAAAAAACCACAACCTCAGGCTATTAGAAATATAAAACCGCTGGTGAAAACTTTCCGTATCTCCCCAAAAACAACATTAAAACAGCATGAAAAAATTAATCATTTCGGCCTTTGCTTTAGTAGCTATCGCAATTGCGCCAAACACTTACGCTCAAACCAAAATGGTTGGCGGCGCGGCCATGTATCCTACCAAAAACATTGTAGAAAATGCCGTAAATTCAAAAGACCATACAACTTTGGTTGCCGCTGTTAAAGCCGCAGGTTTGGTTGAAACTTTAGAATCGGCTGGCCCGTTTACCGTATTCGCGCCAACTAACGAGGCGTTCGACAAGTTACCTAAAGGAACTGTTGAAACCCTTGTAAAACCCGAGAACAAAGCCACCCTTACCAAAATTTTAACTTACCACGTTGTTGCCGGCCGTTTAAGTTCAGCCGACCTGTGGGCAAAAGTTAAAGCCGGCAATGGTAAGGCCGAATTAAAAACTGTAGAAGGCGGTACGCTAAACGTAATGGCCGAAGGTAAAAAACTATACCTGGTTGATGAAAAAGGCGGAAAATCATGGATAACCATTGCCGATGTAAATCAAAGCAACGGAGTAATACATGTAATTAATACCGTAGTAATGCCGGGTTAAGTAGTGAGTGGGGAGTAGTGAGTGGTGAGTTTTACACTCATAACTCACTACTCATAACTCATAACTACTCACCACTCACTATTGACAATTCACCATTCAATTAATTACCTTTGTTTGTTAATTAATTGTGAACATGGGCATTATTTTAACCCCTATTGATAGGGTTGATCATATTAATAAGGAGGATTTTATTAACAATTATTTAAAGCCGCGCAAGCCCCTGGTGATGCGTAAGGCCACCAAAAGCTGGCCCGCTTTAAATAAATGGACCTTCGAGTATTTAAAAGAAACAGTTGGCGACCAACTCGTCCCGCTATATGATAGCTCAAAGGCCGATCCTGCAAAACCTATTAACGCGCCTGCTGCCGAAATGAAATTTGGCGATTATATCGACCTCATACAAAAACAACCTACCGACCTGCGAATTTTCCTTTTCGACCCCATAAAGCACGCGCCAGGGTTATTGGACGATTACCGCCCGCCTGCCAACCTGATGGGTGGTTTTTTAGATAAATACCCCAATATGTTTTTTGGCGGTGCCGGATCTGTTACTTTTTTGCATTACGATATTGACCTGGCCCATATATTCCATACCCATTTTAACGGGCGAAAGCACGTTATTTTGTTTGATAATAAATGGGGCGAACGCTTGTACCAGATTCCATTTGCTACTTACGCGCTCGAAGATTATGATATCGAAAACCCCGACTACAGCAAATTCCCGGCATTGGATGGCGTTGAAGGGCAGGAAATTATTTTAGAGCATGGCGATACCCTGTTTATGCCAACCGGCTACTGGCACTGGATGAAATACCTCGATGGTTCCTTCTCTATCTCACTGCGCGCTTGGGATACTTCATGGGCCATTAAAGCCAAAAGCCTGTACAACCTCACCGTACAGCGCAAGTTTGATAATATCATGAAAAAGAATTTTAAAAACCGTTATATGAACTGGAAAGAGGAACTTGCGGTGAAACGGGCAGATAAGGCATTGGCCGAAGGGGAGCCCCGGTAGTTCACGAAGTGTGATCCACCACTATTTTCCATTCCCCATTAATTTTCCTGAACCAAAGCGTATAATAACCGCCGGGGTTATCCTTTTCGCGCTTTAGATGCCAGGCGCCAAATACGAAGGCGTTTTCAGGGTCAAGGATTTGCACTTTTAAAATATCGAAGGTTAAAATACCCATAGCAGCTTTGTCGGGATAGCCGCGTTTATAGTTATCCAGGGTATTTTGCCAGCCGTAGGTGGTTTTTGAACCCACAAACATCAGCGAGTCCGATTTCCAGTAGCCCTGCATAAAACCCTCAATATCGCCGCGGTTCCAGGCCAGGCGCTGGGTATCCATCAGTTTTAATATAGCTTGCCGGTCCTGGGCAAACAAAAAGGAAGCGTTAAGTAGCAGCAGGCAGGATATGATGATTTTCTTCATTATGCAATTTAAATAAATTTACATCATAAAACCTTTTACCTTTAGCCTTTTACCTTTAACCTCAATGAACAACAACCTGCTATGCTTCGGCGAAGTTTTATGGGATGCCTTTGGCGATGTTAAAGTGGCCGGTGGCGCGGTAATGAACGTAGCCTATCACCTGCGGCAGCAGGGTGCTCATGCCGTATTTGCCAGCCGGGTGGGTGCGGATGCTTCGGGCGATGAACTCGTAGTTTTTTTAAAGGAAAATAATCTGTACAGCGACCTTATACAGCAAGATGAAACTTTACCTACCTGCGAGGTTACCGTAAAACTTGATAATGACCAGCAACCTACTTATATTATACCGCAACCGGTATCATGGGATAATATACAATCTACAGACGCTTTGGTACAAACAGCTGAAAAAGCCACAGCTATTATATTCGGCAGTTTGGTATGCCGCGAAAAAACCACCCGCGATACCCTGTTAAATTTGTTAGACGAAACCACCGCGTTAAAAGTATTTGACGTAAACCTGCGCGCGCCGCATTATACGCTGCAAACCATTGAAACCCTGGCCGCCCATGCTGATGTAGTAAAAATGAACGAAGAAGAGGCCAGCTTGTTGATCAACGGAAGCAAGGGCGACCTGAGGGACCAAATAAACGAGTTCCGTAATAAATACCATGCCCAAACCATTTGTGTAACCCGCGGCGAAAACGGCGCTATGGTATGGCACGATTACGAATTTTATGAACATCCAGGTTTTAAGGTTGAGGTGGTAGATACCGTAGGTGCCGGTGATTCGTTTTTAGCTACTTTTATTAATGGGTTGTTAAATAAGCAGCCTTTACAGGAAGTACTGGAAAAGTCATGCGCTGTAGGGGCGTATGTAGCGGGGAAACGCGGGGCCAACCCAGTTTATGATGAAGGGATCAGGGAGTTGTTGAAATAAATAAATTATCGCGTCTCCTTAATATTTTAAAGTTGTTAAAAAACCATAGCTTTATATCACCAATATAAACTAACCAATTCCTTTAATGAAACTGTCAACACTCCTATCCATTACAGGCTTATTTTTATGCGCACCCGTTTTTGCACAACAAAGGTCTGCTAAGCCCATTCCCCACCTCGAAAAACGCGGATTGGTTACCCAATTGATTGTTGATGGTAAACCTTATTTGATATTGGGTGGCGAGCTGCATAACTCCAACACATCAAGCCTTGAGTATTTAAGGCCCATAATGGCTAAAGTAGCTGCAATGCATTTTAATACTGTTTTAGGCGCGGTAAACTGGGACCTGCTGGAGCCGCAGGAAGGCAAATTTGATTTTACGCTGGTTGATGGGTTGATCAAACAATCGCGCGAAAATAAAATGAAATTGGTTATCCTTTGGTTCGGCAGCTGGAAGAATGGGATGTCGCATTACGCGCCCGAGTGGGTAAAGAAAGATGAGGTGCGTTTCCCGCGGGTAAAAATGAGCAACGGTAAAAGCACCGAAACACTTAATGTATTTGCAGCCGAAAACCTAAAGGCCGATGCAACGGCATTTGCCGCGCTGATGAAACATATTAAAGCCGTTGACTCGAAAGAACGTACGGTTATTATGATACAGGTGGAAAACGAAGTGGGTATACACGGCGATAACCGCGACCGGTCGGATGTAGCAAACACCAATTTCGCCAAACAGGTTCCGGCAGAATTAATGGCCGGCCTGCAAAAATATCAAACCGAATTACAACCCGAATTTAAACAGGCCTGGGAAAAGGCCGGCTCAAAAACTTCCGGTACATGGGAAGATGTTTTTGGTAAAGGTCCGTTCGGCGATGAGGTATTTATGGCCTGGCATTATGCCAAATATGTAAACGCGGTAACAGCCGCTGGTAAAGCTGAATATAATATACCCATGTATGTAAACGCATGGATAAGCCCTGTTTATCCGCGCGGCGGACCGGTTGCTTATATGCATGATATATGGCGGATAGGCGCGCCAAAAATCGACATTTTTTCGCCCGACATTTACCAACCCGATTTTAAAGGTATAATCCCTCTGTTCCATCATAACTGGAACCCGTTGTTCATTCCTGAATGCGCGGCCGATTCGGCAGGGGCATCTAACGCGTATTATGCCATTGGCGCGCACAATGCGATTGGTTACTCCCCATTCGCTATCGAGGAACGTGTTGCAGATCCGGTTAATGGCCCTATACCAAGAGCCTATAAAATACTTGAGGGCTTTGCGCCCGTTATATTAGACGCGCAAAGCAAGGGCACAATTACAGCCGTCACCATTACCAGGGCCAACCCTATACAAACCATAACTATGGGCGGGTATACCATTGAATTACGCACCCGGCACAAAAAAATGGGGTATGAGCGGTCTGTGCCAAACTCATCATACGGGATAATTATTAATTCGGCGCCCGATGAATTTATTTTTTCGGGCGTAAACCTGGAAGCCACTTTTGCCCCGGTAGCACCCGGCCCGCAAATGGCCGGCATTGCTTCATTATGGGAAGGTATTTATGAAAACGGCAAATGGAAACCCGGCCGCAGGTTAAACGGCGATAATATTTCGCAAAGCTATGCCATGACAGAGCAAACTAACCGGAACCAAACCGGCACGGTATTGCGTTTTGAAAACCCCGGGCCGGGTATCTTAAAGGTTAAGTTGTATAAGTTTGATTGAGGGCTAGGCTAACAACCTATCCCATTCCGGGTGACGCTTTAAAAACACCTTAATATACTCGCAATAGGGCACCATTTTCAGGTGACGCTCCTCTAAATATTTAAAGGTCTTTTCAACCAATGCGCTGGCAACGCCCTTGCCTTCCAGCTCAACCGGTACTTCGGTATGTATTAAAAATACTTTATCACCGTGTTGCTTATAATCAATAAAGGCGCGGTGGCCATCAACAAATAATTCAAAGTTGTGGCTGGCTTCGTTGTTAATTAATGGGAGATCGTTATACATAGTATAAATGTATAAAACAATTTTAAAATCTGCCGCATATTTCCACTCACCCTGCCCCTCTCTAAAATAGAGAGGGGACCTGGCTCGCGAACCCTAAAAAAAACTCACTCACAACTATCTATTCACCACTCACAACTATCCACTCACAACTCACCCAATTTGTCATACCCAGCTAACAATTCCACTTTATAAAACTTTTAAATAAAATAATCCGTTAATTTATATCTGAAAGGCAAAATATGCGCGGTTACGGATTTACGAAGTTCACCCCCAACCAAATTCCCAAAGGCGGATTTGAAGAATTATTAAAATTATTCCTGGAATTGCTCAACTATACTTCGGGCGATGCCGGCGAGGCTTTGGCCTGGCTCAACGAACTCGACAAGCAATACAACCTCACTAATGACGAGTATGGCATGGGCGATTTCATTGACGAGTTGAAACAAAAAGGTTACCTGGATGAAGACAAGCAAAACGGCGGCTTTAACATCACCGCTAAAATGGAGCAAAGCATCAGGCAGTCGGCATTGGAGGAGATATTCGGTAAGCTGAAAAAATCGGGCAAAGGCAATCACCGCACACCACAATCGGGCCAGGGCGATGAAAAAAATGCCGAGCGCCGCGAATTTGAGTTTGGCGATAGTTTAGACCAGATAGATATGACGCAATCTATCCATAACGCCCAGGTTAACCACGGCATAGGCGATTTTATGATGACCGAGCGCGACCTGGAAGTAGAGGAAATGGACTATAAAACCCTGACCTCTACTGTACTGATGATAGATATATCGCACTCCATGATACTTTATGGCGAGGACAGGATAACCCCTGCCAAAAAAGTGGCTATGGCGCTGGCCGAGTTGATCCGCACCAAATACCCTAAGGATACACTGGATATTGTGGTGTTCGGCAACGATGCATGGCCCATTACTTTGCATGATTTGCCTTATTTGCAGGTTGGCCCTTACCATACCAATACCTACGCTGGTTTGGAGCTGGCTAACGATTTGCTGCGCCGCCGCAAAACGCATAACAAGCAAATATTTATGATAACCGACGGCAAGCCTACCTGCTTAAAAGAGGGTACCAAATATTATAAAAACAGCATCGGGCTTGACCGTAAAGTGGTTAACAAAACGCTGAACATGGCGGCGCAATGTAAACGGTTAAAAATACCTATAACCACTTTTATGATAGCAAAAGACCCCTATCTGCAGCAATTTGTACGTAAATTTACCGAAACCAACGGCGGCAAAGCCTTTTATAGCTCGCTGAATAATTTGGGTGAGTATATTTTTGAAGATTACGCCAGGAACAGGAGAAAGACGGTGA
>JABDBW010000032.1 GCA_013288485.1 Bacteroidota bacterium | reverse complement strand
CTTCCATTTTGTATGGGATCAAGCCCCTGGCTTAAACCGGCGTTATTTATAAGCACATCAACCTTTTTCCATTTGGCGGGCAAGTTATCTAAATTAAACACTACCTGCTCCCGGTCGCGTACATCAAACGCGCAAACAGCTACTTCTGTATTATATTTTTTATTGAGATGCGCGGCAAGCCTTTCCAACCTGTCCATCCGCCTGCCGGTAAGTATTACGTTATAATTTTCGCGTGCAAACAAATGCGCACATGCTTCGCCTATGCCCGACGTGGCCCCTGTTATCAATACAATTTTAGCCATTAGCTGTATATAAATGCATTGCGAAATTATAATTTTTCGCCGGGAATAAAATCATTTTTATGTAGTTAAAGCAGGGAATTACTCAAAATACAGGCTAAACATGAGGGTATGTAAAGTTAATTTCTGTATTGGGCTCGAATATGGCTGGTTTTCGTGTATCAATATGTCGCCGAAAGAGTTTGACAATTTTATTTCGGGGGATAGTTTGAAAAATTCGAAATATATATCGCACCCTATACCTGCTTCGTACGAACCATAACCGGTGTTATTTTTAACCACTTTATCTATTAACGCGGCACCCGCATCGATCTTATTGTTTACACCCACGGCTAACGAATACTTTACTCCGCCTACCAGGTAGGCCCTGAAATCGCCCAGGCGGTCTGATTTTAATTTTACCAATAAGGGTATATCCATCACGGTAGACTGTACCGTCTTTATGGTGTTTTGCGCGGGAGTATTGAATATATAAATCAAAGACCGGTCGGCAAAGTTCAATGAGGGGGATATCTTTGCTTCTAAATACTCGGTTATACGGTACCTGGCCAGGAAGCCAACCGCGAACCCCTGCCCGTTAGGGGAGCTTATACTTTTTAACGAATCGGTTATTTGATTGCCGGCATTATCTATGTAAGGATTGCGCCAGCCGGGGGTTTTATCAATTTTATAGTAACTAGTGATATAATGAAAACTGAAACCAAAGCTCAGGTCGTTCAAATCGGCGCCGCCACCCCATGCAGGCGGTGATGATTGCGCAAACAGGCAATTACCGCAAAACAACAATAGTGCAATTAAAAGGTAACGGGTTTTATTCATTTAACGCCTGTATATATTGAACAGATACCAAACGCTAATGGCCTGCATTTGGTATGCTTAAACCCTACCTTATCCATTACCCCTGTAAAGTCTTTGCCATCCGGGAAGGCTGCTACCGATTCGGGCAGGTAGGTGTATGCCCTTGAATCTTTTGAAAACAGCTTGCCAATACCGGGCGTTATATAATTAAAGTAAAGTTTATACAATTGCTTAACCGGGAAAACTTTGGGCTTTGAAAACTCCAATATCACCGCTTTGCCGCCCGGTTTTAAAACGCGTTGTATATCGGCCATGCCCAATTCCAGGTTCTCAAAATTGCGCACGCCGTAGGCAACGGTTACCGCGTCGAACCCGCCGGCTTCAAAAGGCAGTTTTTCCGAGTCGCCCAATTTCACTTCAAATTTACCCTGTAAATTGCGCTTAACTATTTTTTGTTTGGCAATGTCAAGCATCCCCTGCGAAATATCAACCCCTATTATTTTATCGGGCTTTAATATGGATAATGCCTCGAAAGCAAAATCCCCTGTTCCGGTGGCAACATCCAGTATAAGTTTGGGCCGGTCATTCTTCAACTCATTGATGGCTTTTTTACGCCATATAATATCGATCCCCAGCGACAGGAAATGATTCAAAAAATCATAGGTTTTTGATATATTGTTGAACATATCGGCCACCTGCTGCTTTTTGGTGCCCTGTTCATTATGGTACGGGGTGATGGTTTTGCTCATTGTTAGGGCAAAGGTAGTTTTTTTAGTTCATGGATAATAGTTCATGGTTCATAGCCAATCACACCACTATGATCTATGAACCATCAACTATGAACTAACGCCAGCAACCCCTCCATATCCAACCGGTGTGTAAACATGGTCAAATCGCCATTTTCATCCTTCGGCCAGTCGGCTTTGGGCCTGTCCCAATACAGTTCAACACCATTGCCATCGGGGTCATCCAAATAAATAGCTTCTGATACGCCGTGATCTGAAGCGCCGGTTATAGGGTATTTCTCATCAATTAAGCGCTTTAAAATTACAGCCAGGTCCTTGCGTTCAGGATATAATATAGCCGCATGAAACAGCCCCGGCGCATATTCGGGCGCGGGCGGCGCGCCCTTGCTTTGCCAGGTATTTAAACCGATATGGTGATGATATCCTCCGGCTGATATAAACGCGGCCTGGTCGCCATATAACATCACTTTATCAAAGCCCAGCAAACCGCAATAAAAATCAAGCGATTGTTGCAGGTCGCTCACTTTTAAATGCACATGGCCTATGCGGGTTTGCGGAGGTATTTTGTAATTGTCCATTCTATTATATGTTTAAACATGTAAATTTAACCTAATATTTTAGTTTATTTGTAATTTTATTGTAATTTGCATTGTTAAATATTGTTAATAATAGTTAACGAATGTTAATGTATGCAGGTTATGTAAAATAATTTGCAAACCTTTAATCAATATATCCTAAACCTTATCACATTCATGTTCAAGTATTTATTGCTTGCCGCGCTACTGTTCATTACGGGTATAGTATCAGCACAAAAGGGTACTATTAAAGGTAAAGTAATTGATTCGGTAAACCATGCCCCTATTGAATTTGCCACGGTGGCAATTTCAGAAGTAAAGGATAGTACTTCGGAATTATATTCTTATACGTTAAGCGATAAAACCGGCGCCTTCAGCCTGCATAACCTGCCTGTGGGCAAATCATTAAAGATATTGATCTCCATAATGGCTTATAAACCTTACCGCAAATTTATCACTTTAAACAAAGGTGAAACTTTCGACCTCGGGACCATCAGTCTTAGCCCCAATCAATTGAATGAAATAGTAATAAACGGGGAACGGCCGCCCATTGTAATACGTAAAGACACTATTGAATTTAATGCCGAAGCCTTTAAAACCCGGCCCAACGCGGTTGTGGAAGAGTTGCTGAAAAAATTGCCCGGCATGGAAGTAAGTATGGACGGCTCGATAAGTTTTAACGGCAAAGGCATCAGCAAAATATTGGTTAACGGGAATGAATTTTTTAAAAAGGATTACCGCATAGCCACCAAAAACCTTGATGCTGATATGCTGGATAAAGTGCAGGTTTATGATGACCGGGAGAATGACCCTGACCATTTGATACCTGAATCGAAGGTGGCTAAGATCATCAACCTGAAATTGAAGGGGCCTTTAAAGAAAAGCGTATTTGGTAAAATATATGCCGGGGCGGGTACAGAAGACCGATATTCAGCCGGGGGATTGATCAATATGTTCAGGGATACTTTACAAATAAGTTTATTAAGTTTTGGCAACAACTTAAACAATACCGGTTTTTCATTTGACGACCTGTACCGGCTTGGCGGCCTTAACCGTGGCGGGATAGCATCACTTTCAAGGGGCGGCTTTTCGCCGTTTCGCGGTTTTGGTTCGCAAGGCATACAGAAAGTATTATCAAACGGTATTAATATTAATACCGACTACGGTAAAAAACTAAAAATAAACCTGGCATACAGCTACTCACGCACCCATACCGATGTTAATAGCTTAACTAACCTGCAACAATTAGTTAACGATACCGATTTTACAACCAATACGGTAAACTCCAGCTTACGCATAGCCAATTCGCATAATGTTAGCGCCACGGTAAGATGGTTCCCCAATAATGCTACACAATTAACATACGACCCCCAATTTAGCTTCAGCAACAACCAGGGAACCGGCGCCAGTACCGTGAACAGTTACAGCAGCGCCATCCCTAAAATTGCCTTTACTGCAAACAGTGATAATAACTCAGGCAACAGCCTGTCTTTTGGACAATCATTTAACTATAACCACCAGTTTAAAAAGCAGGGCGAATCAATAGATGTGTCGCATAGTTTCCAGGTAAGCAACAATAATGGTATGGGCTATAACATTAACAATCTTACTTCGTATACAACAGGATTATCTTCTTTTTTGCTAAACCGAAACGACAATACAATTAGCAGGAGTACTACTGCCGATGTGGGTTTGAGTTATCGGTACCCGCTCAGTAAAAAACTGGTAGCCAACGTAAGTATTAACGGCGATTACAACCACCAGGTAAACAATACCATAACTTATGATTTTGATAACACCACAGGCTCATACGATCTGTTTTTGCAAACTTTGAGTACCAACTTAACCCGCAACCAGTCAACAGAGAGCATAAACCCTGGTTTGACCTATAATTTTGCGCCGGAAATGCAAATAGTGGTATCAGTCAATACACAAATACTACAGGTCAATAACCAGTTCGACCGAAACCTGCCCGATATTAACCAGCACTTTATTAATGTGCTGCCTGCTGTAAATTTAAATATGGGCAGTTATTCGTTAGAGTACCAGTCGGGATTTAATTTACCCAATATAGGCGATATGATACCTTATACGGTAGTTAGCAGCCCGGTATACCAGGTTACGGGCAACCCCAACCTCAAACCTTCCCGAACCGAAAATTATAACTTTAGCCATAACGTATTCGGAGCGCAAAGCCAGCTAAATATTAACATGGGCTTGCAGGCATCGTTTGAACAAAACAGCGTTTTCAGGCGTAATACGCTCGACGCGGTTGGCGCTACAACAAGCACACCCATTAATATGGATGGCAAGTATAGCTTTTCTGCAAACCTAAACATGGGCAAAAGGTTCAAGAAAAACAATGGCTTTACCTTTCGCGAAACAAGCGGAATAAAAGCAGGCAAAATCCGTGGTTTTTTTGAAATAAACGCGCAAAATGGTTATCAAAACGCATACAATTTTTCTTTGAACGAGCAATGCTCTTTAGATTATAAAAACATTGTCGAGTTGGAACAATCATATAACTTCAACAGTTCATTTACTACCTATACCGGTGTAAATTATAACTCGGTAACCAATTTTTCTCATGTATTAAATACCCATCTTATTGTTTTCAGCCAACAAAAATTTACTGTTGAAAGCACATACGCCTATACTTACCGTCCGCTGGTGAGCCCCGGTTTCCAGAAAAGCACCAACCTGCTTAACCTGAGTGTAGCCCGTGCGCTGCTAAAAAAAGATCGAGGCGAGATCAAGCTATCCTGCTATGACCTTTTAAACCAAAACATAAGCTCATCAAGGTTTGTAACTGCAAATACAATAAATGATATTCAATCTGAAATAGTAAGAAGGTACTTATTGCTAACGCTGCAGTATAGGTTTAATAAAGTGATAAAGTAGGGGTTAGAGATTAGTGATTGAGGGGGCAATCGGCTGTACGTGCACCGATGATATTTTAAAAATATCCGCCCTAACTAATCTCTAATCAACTAATCTCTAATCACTATCTTTGCCCCCATGATCGTTAAATCTGCCGAATTTATTTGCAGCAATACCCAAATTTCAAAATTACCGCCGCCCATAAAGCCGGAGTACGCTTTTATTGGCCGCTCCAACGTGGGTAAATCGTCTCTTATAAATATGCTGGTTGCTAAAAAGGGATTAGCTAAAACCTCGCAAACGCCCGGTAAAACGCAACTCATTAACCATTTTTTGATCAATGATAACTGGTATATTGTCGATCTGCCCGGTTATGGTTATGCCCGCGCGTCAAAAAGTAAAAAGGCCGATTGGGATAAATTCATCCATACTTATTTGGATAAGCGCGAAAGTTTGCAATGTGTAATGGTACTGATAGACAGCCGGCTCGATCCTCAAAAAATAGACCTGGAGTTTTGCAACTGGCTGGGCGAAAAGGGGCTGTCGTTCGTGCTGGTATTTACTAAGGCAGATAAGCAATCGGCCACAAAAACAGATCAGAATATTGCTAAATTTAAAAAAGCATTAGGCGAAACATTTGAAAAAATACCTCCCTATTTTATTACCTCGGCCGAATTGCATTTGGGGCGCGATGAAATATTGGGGTTTATTGGGGGGATAAATCAGAGTTTTGAGGTGCCGGAATATAAACAATAACATATAACACGCGTCATTGCGAGGAACGAAGCAATCTCTACATTTGCAAATCAACCATCGGAATGTTGTTGTTGAGTCAGAATAAAAAAAGTAAACTCCTATGCCTGCCAGCGTAGAGATTGCTTCGTTCCTCGCAATGACGCGTATAATTATTAATTATACATGAAAAAATACTTATCCTTAGTAACCTTTTCCCATACCATATTCGCTATGCCGTTTGCCTTTATTGGCTTTTTTTTGGCGGTTACTACTACTCAACACCGTTTTGAGTGGCAAAAACTGGTAATGATGGTTTTGTGCATGGTGTTTGCCCGTAATTCGGCCATGGCGTTTAACCGTTATTTGGATAGAGACATTGATGCTAAAAACCCGCGCACCAAGGTACGCGATATACCCGCCGGGCGCATCAGCGCGGCTTCGGCTTTAACGTTTACGGTAGTTAACTGCCTACTGTTTGTTGGTGTTACATGGTTCATTAACCCGCTTTGCTTTTATTTGTCGCCTGTGGCGTTGCTGGTGGTTTTAGGTTATAGCGCTACCAAAAGGTTTACGGCTCTGTGCCATTTGGTTTTGGGGTTGGGCTTGTCGCTGGCTCCCATCGGCGCTTATTTGGTGGTTACGGGCGAGTTTGCCCTGCTGCCTATATTTTTCTCGCTGGCAGTATTATGCTGGGTGAGCGGGTTCGATATTATTTACGCCCTACAGGATGAAGATTTTGACCGCAGCGAAAACCTGCATTCCATACCAGCATATTTGGGTAAAGTGAATGCCTTGCGCTTATCTACATTTTTACATGTATTGTCGGCTATATTTATCCTGATGCCGGTATTTTATGCAACCGTAGGTATACTTTATTATATAGGTATTTTATTTTTTTGCGCGATGTTAATTTACCAGCACCGGTTGGTTAAGCCAAACGATCTGAGCCGTGTTAACTTCGCCTTCATGACCACTAACGGTATCGCCAGCGTGGTATTTGCGAGTTTGTTTTTGTTAGACAGGGTTTTTGTTATTCACCTGTAGATAGTCAGGAAAGCCACGATGGGTCCCCGGACCAGGTGGACCACCCTGGACCACCCTGGACCACCCTGGACCACCCTGGACCATGTGGACCAGGTGGACCACCGGTCAATTTTTTATATTTTCCCTCTTCCGCACATCCTTACTAATTTGCACATTTGCATATCCCTGCCTGCGGCAGGCAGGCGCACATTTACACATCAAAAAAATGATCCACAAAAAAACACGCACTTACATTCCTGCCAACCTCGAAATTAAATGGGAAACGCTGGAACCACTTTACAAAGACCTTCGCGACCGCCCTATCACCTCGGTTGAAGAACTGGAGCACTGGCTGCATGACCGCAGCGAGTTAGAAGCCGCTTTAGAGGAAGATTTTGCCTGGCGCTATATCCGTATGACCTGCGATACTAATAACGAACAGCTATTGCAGAATTTCCAATATTTTGCTACCGAAATTGAACCTAAAACCGCGCCCTACAGCAATGAACTGAACAAAAAATTGGTTAACAGCCCATTTGTTGACCGGCTGGATAAGCATAAGTATTTTGTTTACCTGAGGGGTGTGAAGAAATCGTTAGAACTGTTCAGGGAAGAAAATATCCCGATACAAACCGAGATACAGGTGGAACAGCAAAAATACCAGTCGATAAGCGGTTCCATGTCTGTACATATTGGTGATAAGGAATATACACTGGAACAAGCCTCCGTAATTCTAAAAGATACTGACCGTAATAAAAGGCAGGAAGCCTGGGAGAAAATAACCGCCCGCCGCCTGCAGGAAAAAGACAAGTTGAACGAGCTTTTTGATCATTTACGCAAATTAAGGCATAAAGTAGCCCTGAATGCCGGGTTCGAGAATTTCAGGGATTATATGTTCCAGGCGCTGGGGCGTTTTGATTATACCCCCCAGGATTGCTACGCTTTTCACGAGGCTATTGAACTTGAAATTGTACCTATCCTACGCGAACAGGCCGAACAGCGTAAACAAGCTTTGGGTGTGAGCCAGTTAAGGCCCTGGGATATGGATGTGAACACATCGGGCAAACCGGCTTTAAAACCCTTTAACACCGGCGCTGAACTGATAGAGAAATCAATTCAATGTTTCAGGAACATCAACAGCTATTTAGGCGAACGGCTGGAGATAATGAAAGATAATAACCTGTTTGATGTGGAAAGCCGCAAAGGCAAAGCGCCGGGCGGATATAACTACCCCTTGTCGGAAACCGGGGCACCGTTTATTTTTATGAACTCGGCCAATACCTTTCGTGATCTCACTACTATGGTTCACGAAGGCGGCCACGCCGTACATACCTTCTTAACTGCCGACCTGGAGCTAAATGATTTTAAACATTGCCCGTCGGAAGTTGCGGAGCTGGCCTCTATGTCGATGGAGTTAATATCCATGGATAACTGGAACGTGTTTTTTGATAATGAAGATGATTTGAAACGCGCCAAACGCGACCAATTGGTTGATGTATTAAAAACATTGCCCTGGGTGGCGGTGGTCGATCAATTTCAGCATTGGATATACACTAACCCCGACCATACCGATGCCGAACGTTATGAAGCCTGGCTGCAAATATATGAACCCTTTGGTGCAGGTTTTGCTGATTGGGGCGGCCTGGAAGAAGCAGAAGCTAATTTATGGCAAAAACAGTTGCATATATTCGAGATCCCATTCTACTATATTGAATATGGCATGGCCCAATTGGGCGCTATTGCTGTATGGAAAAACTATAAAGAAAACCCGGAACGAGCCTTACAGCAATACCTGGATGCGTTAAAACTTGGCTATACCAAAACCATCAAAGAAATTTACGAAACAGCAGGTATTAAATTTGATTTTAGTGCAGGGTATGTGAAAGAACTTGCTGCCTTTGTAAAAGCGGAGATAGATAAACTATAGAAATAGAGAGACTTACGAAGTTTATAAAACTTCGTAAGTCTCTTGCTCAATTCTTCTTAAATAATCCCCTATTCCATCCGGGTGTTTTTAAAAACTTCCAGTTTTCACTCCACTTTATCCAAAATACGGTGAATATAACTCCTATTACTGAGCCGGCGGTAACATCCTCAAAAAAATGCTGGCTCAGGTACATACGCGAATAGCCTACGGCTATGGCAATTAGCAAGAATGGTAACCCCCAAAATTTATTTTTACACCAATAGGTAAACAATAGTCCTGTAGTGAACGCTGTTACAGTATGCCCTGAAGGGAAGCTATGCAGGGTTAGCTGGTCGATACCTTTAACAAAATGTATTTTTAACAGCTGATCCTGGAAATATAATTTCGGCCTTGGGGCATCGAATATATGCTTTATAACTTGTGCGGTAATGGCAGTTGCCGAATTGATGATTAATACTAAAAATGCTTTCGCATAATTAAACAATGCGAATACTGCCGATAAAAACACTACTGTCCAAAAGTTCCCCAGATCAGTGATATAAGGTTCAATAAAATCTGCCCAATTGCTATACCGGGTATTTACCGCGTAGTAAATCTCTTCGCGGCTATAGCTTAGTTTAATAATTAAACAAGCAGCAATTAGTATCAAATAGGGCAAAAAAAACCACCTCACCTTGTATAAAACAGCCTTTATTCCGATATTCATGGGTGCAAAGTAAGCATATACTTATATCACAGCAAAAAAATGGTTATGTTTGGTTTAGCTACAATTAAATAAATGGCAACGAATATATTCCGCAAAAAGTCAATTGAAAAAATAGTTGCAGATGCCAAAGCCGGTTTAGACGATGGCCACGGCGTATCATTAAACAAAGTTTTAGGCGTACGCGACCTTACCGCGCTGGGTATTGCCGCTGTTATAGGCGCCGGTATTTTCAGCACGGTAGGCAAAGCCTGTTTTGACGGTGGCCCCGGAGTTATATTTTTGTTTATGATATGCGCTGTAGCCTGTGCATTCTCGGCGCTTTGTTATGCCGAATTCGCTTCGCGTATCCCCATGTCGGGCAGCGCGTATACGTATTCGTATGCTGCCTTTGGCGAGATCATTGCATGGATAATAGGTTGGGACCTGGTTATGGAATACGCAGTAGGTAATATTACCGTGGCTATTTCCTGGTCGGGTAACCTCACCAGTTTTTTACATAATATTGGCTTGCATATACCCGATTTTTTATCCCAAAGCTTTTTTGAAGTAAAAAACGCGAATACACAATACCTTGAAAAAATAGCTGCCCATGACACTGCCGGCGCGGCAGATTTTTTATCCTTACACAATGTATGGATCAATGCCCCTCATATAGGCGGTGTGCCTTTCATTTTAAATTTGCCTGCTTTAGCCATTACTGTTTTTATTACTTACCTGGTATATATTGGAATAAAGGAGTCGAGGCGGGCCAGTAACCTGATGGTATTATTTAAACTATTGGTAGTTGCTGCTGTAATAGCCGTGGGCTTTTATTATGTAAATCCGGCAAACTGGGTTCCGTTTTTACCTAATAAATTTGGCGGGGTAATGAAAGGTGTTTCGGCGGTATTTTTTGCCTATATTGGTTTCGATGCCATTTCAACAACTGCCGAAGAATGCAAAAACCCCCAACGGGATTTGCCTAAAGGCATGTTTTACTCCCTGATAATTTGTACCATATTATACATCCTGGTAGCCCTGGTGCTCACCGGAATGGTTAATTATTCGAAACTAAATACCAGCGATTTTTTGGCAAATGCTTTTAACGCACGGGGTTTAAACATATTTGGCGGTATTATAGCGTTAAGCGCCGTTGTGGCAACTTCATCGGTATTGCTGGTGTTCCAGATAGGGCAGCCTCGCATTTGGATGAGTATGAGCCGCGATGGTTTGCTGCCGCCCAGGTTTTCAAAGCTTCATCCAAAATATCATACCCCGTCATTCGCTACAATTATTACAGGTTTGGTAGTGGGTATCCCCTCGTTATTTCTGGACTCGGCAATAGTAACCGACCTATGCAGTATTGGTACCTTATTTGCATTTGTACTGGTTTGCGGCGGTATATTAATACTACCCCGCACTGAGAAAAATTCAGGCAAATTCAGGGTGCCCTACGTTAACGGAAAATATATTATTCCTTTAATTTTGACCCTGACAATTATTTTTATACAAATACAATTTCCGGGTTTCTTTAAAAATTTCTTTGGGCTCATAGATGCCGGGCAACCAAACTTATCGAAAATTGAAGTACTGCGCGAACGGATACCTTATTTTGCTTTCTGTTTGCTGGTGATAGGTATCACTATATCGGGCTTCATCAAAAATTACTCGTTGATACCGGTACTCGGCCTCATCTCCTGTTTTTACCTCATGACAGAATTAGGCACAACCAATTGGCTGCGTTTTATAATATGGCTGATTATAGGCATGGTGATTTATTTCACCTACAGCCGCAAAAACAGTAAACTGGGAAAAGAAACTAATTAGTTTTTATGTTAACTTAACATTAATTATTAAAACACTTTTTGCCTGCTGTAGTTTATAGTATAAGAGTTCTTTATGCTATAACTATGACAACATTATACTTTCTCGTCCCCTTTGTAATAATTTTTTTATTATTTGTTCTATTAACTAATAAATTAAAAATAATAATTCTTGCAGGTTTACTATTCTCATCAACTTGTTTATTTGCACAAACTGTTACACCCATTGATACCATAAAGCCGGGTAATGGCCCTATAAAAGAACAACTGAAAGATATTAAAGCAGCAAAAAAAACAATTACTGACTCAACCGGCGGTAACGAACCTAAAAAAAGTCCACTTATTGATACCACCATTCAAAATAAATACGGCGACTTGCTGAACGATGATATAAAGTACAACAAAAAGTATCCGGTATGGAAACCGGCTGTCGAAGTTTTAGGTATTGATGTATTTACGAATGCATTAGACAGGGCCTTGCAGCAAGACTTTTCGCATATAGGCCCGGCCAGCTGGAAATATAATATACAACAAGGCTGGGAATGGGATTCTGATCGGTTTGGTATAAACTTCATTGGCCATCCTTATACAGGATCAATGTATTTTAATGCTGCCCGTTCGCAAGGGTATAATTATTGGCAATCTATTCCCTTTGCCATAGGGGGCAGCTTGCTATGGGAGTATTTTGGCGAAACTACACGCCCTTCATACAATGATGTTATTAATACCCCGGTTAACGGCGCATTCCTTGGAGAAATGTTTTATCGGGTAAGCTCAAATATTTTAGATGACCGTGCCACAGGCGGCAACAGGGTTTTTCGTGAAATAGCTGCAGGATTGATAGACCCCGTACGGGAACTTAACAGGTTGTTGGAAGGTAAAGCTTCCCGGCATACCACCACAGAAGTTTATCAAAAGGAACCGCTCAACGTTACTATATTTGGTGGTGTACACAAAATAAATACAGACCAAAAGACATTTTTTGGCAATGGGCCCACCAATGCCCTGATCAATGTACAGCTTGATTATGGGAATCCGTTTGAGAAAATTGACCGCAAACCTTTTGATTTTTTTAAATTCAAAACTGAATTTAGTTTTGGTTCGGGGAGAAAGATTTTGGATAACGTTTTAGGCTATGGAATTTTAGTTGGCGGCAATACCAATTTTGGCAAGCTCGCCGTTTTATATGGGGCGTTTCAATATTATGATTATTTTGATAATAATTCTTTTGAGTTGGGCGCGATTGGTTTTGGCGGCGGATTGTTTACTAAATACCCTTTTACCAAAGATATAATTCTTTATACCAGCCTGCATACAGCGTTCGTACCTTTAGCGGGCAACAGTACCCGGTTTGACCCTACTGATACCGCGCAGTACAGAGATTATACTTATAACGACGGGTTAGAAGTTAAACTGGAAAGTTCACTTGTTTTAGGAAAATATGCAACAGTCTCTGTAGCGTATTATAATTACGCCCTGCATACGTTTGTTGGGCCTGCAGGCACTAATTATATCAATATTTTAAAACCACGGATTACCGTTGGTATAGCTAAGAATATAAGTATAGGGATCGAGCATTTTGTATATTTCGACGACCGCTACTTAAAGAACCTTGCCCCGATATATTCAGTTCGAACGGAACAGAAAATATTCCTCTCATGGTTCTTGGAAGATCCGCAACGCAAAGGACGTTATGGTTACGATTAAATAGGCAATCGCTTTGAACATTTAAATGGAGCAAATTGAAGTCGATTTCAATTTGCTTTTTTAATTTTATAAGATCATCAAAAAAAGGCGTGTTTAAACCTGTAAAAGTTTGAAAATTATTGACGTTTTCAATATTGTACTTGTTTGTAGATGCGCAATTGTGTTTCATTAGCTATTTGAGCACAAAGCCCATAAAAAAGCCGGAGAACTAACCCGGCTGACTTTAGTATGGTAAGTCTAAATGCTAACAAGTGCACTCCTGCTAAGCCTTTTCCTCTTTATAACCCCTTAGCAAACGAAATTCCGGGTACGCCATCCTGGTAAGTAGGCATGATCATGGTGCTTTTACCATTTTTATCTTTATGTGTTATCCAATTACGTATATACGGGTAAACCAGGTAGGACAGCTTAGTTGAAAGAACGCCGTAACCTGCGCCGGCAACTACATCACTAAACCAATGGTCGCGGTTATACATCCTGAAGATACCCGTGGTAACTGCAAAAGTATACCCTATTGCCGAATATATAAAAGACTTATCTGAGTATTCCTGCGCCATAAATTCAGCTCCCATAAAAGCCATTCCCGTATGCCCGGACGGGAAAGAAAGATAATCAGAACCATTAGGCCTTAACCGATGTGTGGTTTTTTTTGTAATATACTCAGAGATGCCTAAAAATCCGCCGGATAACCCAAGCAATGCGGTGCGGTCAATAAACCTGTTTTTGCCCAGGTCGCCAACAAGATTTAAGCCATATACAATAACTACCGGCCCGATCAAGAAATAACTTTCGGCATTCGTATTAAAATTGGGCCCCGTTTTTCTTATTTCGCCCTCAAAAAAGTAATCAACATTACGTACCGGGTGAAATATAAATGATGAGGCTCCATAAGCTATTAAAGCGACGGGAGGTATAAACGTCCATGGTTTACTATGCAAACGTTTAACCGTATCGGGGGCGGTCAATACGTCTTTTTTCAGAGTATCCCCAAGTTTCTTTTTAGTTGTATCCTTAATATTTTGAGCATTAACCCCAAGTGAAATAAGGCAGGATAGAGTAATTAATATTTTCTTCATTGTTAGGTGTAGTGAGCTGTAAATCATTAAAACAATCTGTAGTAATATTAAAGAAATATTAACTTAAAATGTTTTTAATAATTTTTACCTGATACGGCTGATCTCAACAGTTTCGGGGGCTGCAAGCATTAACGGAACTTTTTCTATCGTTACAAAACTGAGATCAAGCCCAAAGCCGCGTTCTTCTGACAGGCTGATCTTTTTAAGGTATACATAAATAGCCATGATAAACTTTTCGTAGAGCGACAGATTATGCGAACGCGAAAGCACTTTTTCAATTACAACGAACCTAAAATCGCCAACAATTTTATGCTTATTTAATGAGGTATAACCACTGGTAATATCTACCTCGCCATTTTTAACCAAATCCTCAACCACCCTTCTGAAAAGCAGGTTTATTTGCTGTTCAATACGGAAACCGAGTTTAAAGTCGACCCTTATCAGTTTATTGGGTACCAAAAACTCTACCCGGTATTCTTTTTTATAAGGCTCATCCACTACATCAACATGCACCAGCCAGTAAACATCGGCACGCTTGGGCTGCTTTTGTAAAATAGAATAAATAATTTTTGATTCTATTTCCGAATCGAAATTAGCACTGGTTAAATAAACCAGTTGTGAAGCGTATTTGGGTACGCTTTCATCTTCGCTTAATTCTTTAATTATGCCGTAATAATCTTCAATCTCAATAAATTTAACATAGCGGTTCCTGATCTTACGGGCCGTGTGCCAGCTCCACATAATAGAGAACAGGAAGGAACCGATACTTAAAGTAAACCAGCCGCCATCAACAAATTTACCCAGGTTACCTGCCAGGAAGGTGCCTTCAATTAACAGGTACATGATCAGGAAGGTATTTACAATATAATCAGGCAGTTTTTTACGTTTCAGGAATTTAGATACCAATATAGTTGTCATCAGCATGGCTACAGTAATACTCAATCCGTAAGCTGCTTCCATCCTGTCCGAGTGTCTAAATAATAATACCACGCCTGTACATCCTGCGCATAATAACCAGTTAACACTGGGTACATATAATTGCCCCTTTTGTTCTGTTGGATAGTTTATTTTCACCTTTGGCCATAAATTAAGCCTTACCGCTTCGGCAATCAGTGTAAATGATCCGGAAACAAGCGCCTGGCTGGCAATAATAGCAGCTACTGTGGCTATGCCTATGCCATATATCAGGAACCACTCGGGCATTATTTTATAAAAAGGGTTTTGCAGGTTAAGGTCAACTACATGGCCGTTACGTTGTAATAACCATACAGCCTGGCCCAGGTAATTAAGCACAAGGCAGGTTTTAACATATATCCAGCTAATCTGGATGTTTGACCGTCCGCAATGCCCCAGGTCGGAATATAATGCTTCCGCCCCGGTTGTACATAGAAACACTGCGCCCAAAATAACAAACGCGTTAGGGTTGCTGCTTAACAGCACATAGGCGTAATATGGGTTTAATGCTTTTATAATGGATGGCTCCTGGGCAATAAAAAGAACACCCAGCACACCCATCATGGTGAACCATATAAACATAATGGGCCCGAAAGCCTTACCCACCAGCGATGTGCCGAACTGCTGAATAATGAATAACCCGGCTATAATGGCAATAACTATTGGTACTGTATGCAAATGCGGGTAAAATGTTTCCAAACCCTCAACAGCTGAAGATATAGTAATAGGGGGTGTAATAATACCGTCGGCAAGCAGGGCGCATCCGCCAACTATAGCCGGTACTATTAACCATTTGGCCTTTCGGCGCACTAAGGAGAACAGCGAGAAAATACCACCCTCGCCCTTATTATCGGCACGCAGGGTTATTACTACATACTTTAAAGTGGTTTGCAGGGTAAGCGTCCAGAAAATACAGGAAACACCCCCGAGTATTAAAACGTCGGAAATACGTTGCGAACCAACAATTGCTTTAAAAACGTATAAGGGAGAGGTGCCAATATCTCCGTAAATAATTCCTAAACTGATGAGAAGCCCGGCGGCGGTTAGCTTCTGCAGATCTTTATGATTCGACACTATACTTTTAAAAATGACAAAAATATTAAAAAAATCGAGTTACAGCTTAAAATTATGTAAACAGGCAAGTAATTAATTCATTAACCGAAAACAAGACTTTGTTAAATTTTGTTAAAATATGTAATAAAAGCATCATAATTGGATTTGATGAGTGGTTTATTGTTATTTTTGCATAGCATACCAATACTAAAGCATGAGGAGAAATTTTACTTACACTTATTCATGGATAATAATAATCGCAATAGCGATATTCATGAATTGTGCCCTTGCTCATGCAGCACAGTCACCCCAAAACGATACTTCCAACTATTTCCCTGCAAAGAAAAAACCAAAAAAAGGCTTCCTGAACCTTACTTTTCCGCCTTTCCATGCCGGTGTTCAGTCAACAGTGAAACTTAGCATACCCCGAACTGATGATAAATTACTAAGTAACGTTGAGGTATATCCAAACCCCATAACCGATCAGATTAATTTAAAGTATTTAATATCGCGAAACTCGAACGTAACCATAAAGTTGGTTGACGTATTGGGAAATGACGTTATACCCATGTTTTCACAAAGAGTTGAACCGGGTGAACGAACTTTTAGTTATGCTTTACCCAGCAAGCTAAACCGGGGTTTTTATTTTATACGCGTTAGTGCAGGTACCGAATCGGTAATTAAGCGGATATCGGTACTTTAATTAATTACTGAATTATTGATTGGCTGAATTATTGAATTCCTTTTAGTTTTACAAATCAATAATTCAATAACACAATAATTCATAAATGAAGATCATCGCCATTGGCCGCAACTATGCTGAACACGCCAAAGAACTGAATAATCCTATACCTACCGTTCCCGTAATTTTTACCAAGCCTGATACCGCTTTATTAAAAGATAACAAGCCTTTTTATCATCCCGATTTTTCGGAAGATGTACACCACGAGATCGAAGTAGTTTTAAAGATCAGCAAAGAAGGTAAGCATATCAGCGAAAAATTTGCCGCGGGGTATTATGAGGAGATAGCGTTAGGTATTGATTTTACAGCACGCGATATCCAACAGCGCCATAAAGAAAAGGGACTGCCCTGGGAACTGGCCAAAGCTTTTGATAATTCTGCTCCGGTAAGTAAATTTTTGCCCAAATCACAATTCGCCGATGTTTACGACCTGAATTTTCACCTGGATGTAAATGGGCAAATCAGGCAGGCGGGCAATACAAAAAACTTGCTGTTTTCCTTTGAATATATCATCGCGTTTGTTTCTAAATACTTCACCTTAAAAAAGGGCGACCTGATATTTACGGGCACCCCGCAAGGTGTTGCCAAAGTAAATGTTGGCGACAGGCTGGAAGGCTACCTCGAAGACAAGAAGCTATTAGATTTTTATGTTAAATGATCTTTCAAAAAATAGCGATGGGTTAAAACTATGGTTATTTAAATCTGTTGCTTCCCATATATTTAACCCTTGAATGAAAAAAAACTTCGCTCTTCTCCTATTTATTCTCTTATACAATTTTACCACTTACGCGCAAGGCATAATACAAAGCCGGGAATATCCAAAAAACTTTTTCCGTTATCCGCTTGATCTGCCGCCCAGTTTGGCAGGAGGTTTTGGCGAATTAAGGCCGGCCCATTTTCATGCCGGTTTAGATTTCAGAACAAACCAGCAAAGCGGTTACCCGGTACACGCTGCCGCCGATGGCTATATATCGCGGCTTCGCGTGCAATTTGGGGGCGGCGGCAACATTGTTTACATTACCCACCCCAACGGCTATACAACGGTTTATATGCATAATGAACGTTTTAGCCCGCAAATTGCTAAAACGGTGCGCGATTACCAATACCAGCACCAACTGTTCGAGGTTGATTTTACGCTGCCGCCAGGGCAAATACAAGTTTGTAAAGATGATGTTATTGCCATCTCCGGGCGTTCGGGCGCAGTGGAGGGGCCCCACCTGCATTTTGAGACCCGGGATACCAAAACCGAAGAAACCATAAACCCGCAGCTTTTTGGCGTTACTATTCCAGACAGGGTGCCACCTGTTATACGCGCCGTAGCTATTTATCAACTTGATGGTAAACCTTTCAGCGAAAAAACGCAGCATCAATTTTTAGCGGTAACCGGTGCGGCGGGTAAATACCACCTGGCAAAACCCCGCCTTATTGAGCTAAGCGGCGATATAGGTTTTGGCATTGCTGCTAATGACAGGAATAGCGCTTCGGCAAACCCCAACGGTGTGTATTCCATCGAACTAAAGCTGGACGGAAAAAATGTGTACACTTTTGCAATTGAGCGGTTTGCTTTTGACCAAACCCATGCCATAAACAGTTATATTGACTACCCCACCTTATTGACAGCGAACCGTTTTATACAAAAATGTTTTATATTGCCTGGCAGCAAAATATCGCTTTACCCGCAATCGGTTAACCGGGGTATAATTAATTTTGATGATGAAGGGTTGCATGAGGTGGAATATGTGGTTAAGGATGTGGCCGGCAATACATCAACCTTAATGCTTAAAATACGGTCAAAACACCCGGAACACCCCATTGCCCCGTTTAAACCACAAGGCACATTATTTCATTACAATAAGCTAAACGAATTTAGCAACGATAAGGTTAAGGTTACTATTATGCCCGGCAATTTGTATGATGATGTAGATTTTATCTATTCGGCTTCATCAGAAAAATTGCCCGGCGCTTACTCGGTTGTGCACCGTATACATAACCGCTTTACGCCCATACATGATTATTACGACCTTTGGATAAAACCCGATATTGATTTAGGTAAATATGCAGATAAAGCGGTTATTGTAAGTACAACTGGGGCCTGCGACAGCAGCTATTACGAAAATGGATATATAAGGGCCAAATCACACGCTTTTGGCGATTATTACATTAAGCTGGATACTATTGCGCCCTATATTGTTCCGTTGAATATTCATAACGGGGCCAATATGGAAAAAGCGCGCGGTGTATTTTTAAGGATCGGCGATAAGCTATCGGGCGTTAAGACCTACAACGGTAAAATTGACGGCAAATGGGTTTTAATGGAATGGGATTTTAAAACTAAGGTACTAAGTTATACCTTTGATGGTAACCTGCTGCCGGGCAAACACGTATTTGAACTAACCGTGGGCGATTATAAAAATAACAACGCACAATTTACAGCAGATTTTTACAGATAATGGCAACACTTAAAGAAGGCGATAAGGCCCCCGATTTCACCGCGAAAGATCAAAATGGCAAAACGGTTTCCTTGTCGGATTTTAAAGGAAAAATCGTGATCCTATATTTTTACCCTAAAGATGATACCCCCGGCTGTACGGCAGAGGCTTGCGATTTCAGGGATAATTACCAATCGTTGATGGGCAACGGCTTTGAAGTGATAGGCGTAAGTACCGATGATGAAAAGTCGCATAAAAAGTTTGAGTCAAAGTATAGCCTTCCCTTCCCGCTCATTGCCGATACCGATCATCATATAGTTGAAGCCTATGGCGTATGGGGCGAAAAAAACATGTACGGCAAAAAGTATATGGGGACCATACGCACCACTTTTATTATTAACCCCGACGGTGTTATTAAAAATATAATAAATAAGGTTGATACCCAGGAAGCGTCGAAACAAGTACTTAGCCTGTTATAATAATTGCGATAACCAAAATAATAATTACTTTAGTAGCAGTAGTTCTTTATATATTAAAACAAAAACTATAAATAACTATTAGTATTAAAATTATTAATATATGCCTGCACAGGTTGTTGAAGACGAAGAGATATTAAGCAAGTTCCAGGATGAAAAGACCCGGAACGAGGCTTTTAACCTGCTATTGCATAAATATCAGCAAAAAATATACTGGCACATCCGCCGCATGGTTATTGACCATGACGATGCCGACGACCTGTCGCAGGACGTATTTATAAAGGTTTGGAAAAACCTGGGCGGGTTTCGCAGCGATTCGCAGTTGTATACCTGGATGTACCGCATAGCCAGCAATGAGTGCATCACCTTTTTAAATAAAAAGAAACAAAAAAATAATGTTTCATTAGATGATGTAGCTTATGAGCTGGCTGATACGCTGGCCGATTCGAGCTATTTTAATGGCGACGCTGCTCAAAAAAAGCTGCAAAATGCCATACTTACCCTGCCCGAAAAACAACGGCTGGTATTTAACATGAAATATTATGACGATATGAAATATGAAGAAATGTCGCAGGTATTGGGTACAAGTGTTGGCGCGTTAAAGGCTTCGTTTCACCTGGCGGTTAAAAAAATTGAGACGATTTTATTGGCAGAAGATTAAATTAAAATAGTTGTTAAACCTTTTCATCAAAATTTCATCTATACATAATCATGACGAACGATATGGAAAATAAAAAATGGCTTGACGAATACGCGTCACTTAAACAGGTTAATCCCAATAACCCGTTTACAGTGCCTGTTGGCTATTTTGAGGAGTTGGATGAGCGCATTATGTCGGCTATTAAACTGAATGAATTAAAAAATACAATCCCGTTGGATTGCTTTACGGTTCCTGAAAATTATTTTGAGCAACTAAGCGGTAATATACAAAGCCGCATTGCGGTTGAAGCTATTTTAGACCAGGACAACACCGGCTTTACTGTTCCTGAAAACTATTTTGAGGAGTTGAGCAGCAATATAAAAAGCCGCCTGCTTGTTGAACAGGCAATAAATAGCGCGGAAGATACCTTTACAGTTCCGCAGGATTATTTTAACCAGTTACACCAAAACATATTAAACAAAACAGTTAACCATGATACGGTTAAACGTAAAAACGCGGTGATAAGGATGATCTCCTCAAACGTTTTTAAATATGCCACTGCTGCCTGTTTTGTTTTAATGATAGGGGGCGGCATTTTTTTAAGCCAGTTTGAGTCTCCCGACGCTATACATAAACGTTCTTTTTTGCATAAAGAATTATCAACTGTTTCGGTTGATGATATTCAAAACTATGTGGAACAAAATGTTGATGGTAATGACGCGCAGCATACCGTAGCGGCAGAAGATCTGCCGGTTAATGATGCCAGCCTGAAAGCAGCTTTGCAAGATTATTCAGATAACAATAATTAATAAACAATGAATAAGTTGGGTAAGCATATTTTTGTTGTATTAATTATAACATGTATTAGCTGCACTGCTTTTGCCCAAAGGCGTATGCGAATGATGCAGCAGGAACGTTTAAACAACAGGCAGGAAAATTTTAACAACCGCCCGCAAGGCTTCAATAATAATCGCCCGCAAACCCCGGGCGTTAGAAAAGTACAGGTTGTTAAAGAAAACTTTATTGGCAGGCAGCTTAATCTTACCCCCGAACAGGGCGAAAAATTTTGGCCAATGTACAGGCAATATCAAAACGAGCTTTTTGAGGTCAGAAGATTAAGACGTTTAAATAGTTCTGACGCGCAAGCTAACGGATCTGAACAAATAAGGAAAGACCTTGATTATCAAAGCCAGATAGTAAATATCAATAAACATTATAATGAGGAGTTTTTGAAAATATTACCTCCCGAAAAGGTAAGCGAATTACTGAAAAGCGAACATGAATTTAATGACGAGCTGATAAGAAAACTGCATGAGCAGCCCTGAATAAAAAATATTAACTTAACTAACAAAAGGCTTACCGCGTAAAGTGGTAAGCCTTTTGTATTTTTGGCGCTATGTTAACCCTTCGCCAATTATTTTTAGCTCATAACGCCCAAACAACGGATTTTCCGCTCCTACTTGAATTTGAACGTGCCGAAGGTATATACCTGTATGATAAAAGCGGAAAGGCGTATACGGATCTTATTTCGGGCATAGGCGTAAGCAACCTGGGGCATGGCAATCCGCAGATAATAAACGCTATAAAACAACAGGTTGATAAATACATGCACCTGATGGTTTATGGCGAATATGTACAAGCCCCGCAGGTAAAATTCGCCGAGAAACTGGTTTCCCTGCTTCCCGGAAATTTGCAGTCGGTTTATTTTGTAAACTCAGGTGCCGAGGCTGTTGAAGGGGCCTTGAAATTAGCCAAACGCTTTACCGGCCGGCAGCAGATAGTTGCCTGCCATAACTCCTATCACGGCAGTACACACGGAGCATTAAGTGTAATGGGTAATGAGGAATATAAACAAGCTTACCGCCCGTTATTGCCGGGTGTTAACTTTATCCGTTTTAATCATACAGATGACCTTGACCTCATCACCAGCCAAACCGCCTGCGTTATTATAGAAACCATACAGGGCGAAGCCGGTGTGCGGGTGCCCGATGGCGCCTATATGCAGGCCCTGCGCAAACGCTGCGATACCACCGGAACCCTGTTGATATTGGATGAGATACAAACCGCCTTTGGGCGCACAGGCAAACTATTCGCTTTTGAACATTTTGGAATAACGCCTGATATATTATTATTGGCCAAAGCATTGGGCGGCGGTATGCCTTTGGGCGCTTTTATAGCATCAACTAAAATAATGGATGCGTTAAAAGAAAACCCCATGCTGGGCCATATTACCACCTTTGGGGGCCACCCGGTATGTTGTGCCGCCGGATTGGCTGCGCTGGAAGTATTGCTTGATGAGAACCTGGCAGCCACAGCAGTCGAAAAGGAAATAGTAATGCGCAACTCATTGCTCCATCCGGCAATAAAAGAAATACGCGGAATGGGGTTAATGCTGGCTATTGAACTGGAGAACTTCACCCTCAATAAAAAAATAATTGACCGCTGTATAGCACATGGCGTAGTTACCGATTGGTTTTTACATTATGATAATGCCATGCGCATAGCCCCGCCCCTTATTATTACTACCGGTGAGTTGCAAAAAGCCTGTAAAATAATATTAGAAGCGGTGGCTTATTATTACTGAGCACACGTACAAACAATTCTGCTCAAAATTTCTTTAATTTGTCGAAAGTTTAAATATACCGATGCAAGACCTGAAAAAATTGATCGAACAAGCCTGGGAAGACCGGAACCTGTTAACCTATAATGAATATACTAACGCCATTGAAACCGTTATTGAGCGATTAGACAAAGGCGAAATACGCGTTGCCGAACTGATAGGCACCCGCTGGCATACTAATGAATGGATAAAGAAAGCGGTAATATTATATTTTCCCATTCGCTCGATGGAAGAAATTGAAGTTGGCCCTTTTGTGTTCCATGATAAAATGAAACTAAAAACCGACTACAAGGCAACCGGCGTACGCGTGGTTCCGCACGCTATAGCGCGTTATGGCGCATATTTGGCAAAAGGGGTTATACTGATGCCATCCTACGTAAATATTGGCGCTTACGTTGACGAAGGCACCATGGTTGATACCTGGGCAACTGTTGGCTCGTGCGCGCAGATAGGCAAGCATGTTCACCTAAGTGGCGGCGTAGGTATTGGCGGTGTTTTAGAACCTGTGCAGGCCGCCCCGGTTATTATTGAAGATAATTGCTTTTTGGGCTCAAGGGCCATTGTGGTTGAAGGCGTACACCTTGAAAAAGAAGTAGTATTGGGCGCGAATGTTGTTTTAACCGCGTCGACCAAGATTATTGATGTGACCGGCAGCAACCCGGTTGAGTATAAGGGTATGGTACCGGCGCGTTCGGTGGTAATTCCCGGCTCGTACACTAAAAAATTCCCTGCGGGCAATTTCCAGGTCCCATGCGCTTTGATTATAGGCAAACGCAAGGAATCGACCGATAAAAAGACATCGTTAAATAATGCCTTGCGGGAGAATAATGTGGCGGTATAATAATCGTTTGTCATTGCGAGCGAAGCGTGGCAATCGCGAATTATGCATAACCGCATTGCATCCTTGCGATTGCCTCGTTGTTCCTCCTCGCAATGACATAAATTATAAATAACTATGCGAATAGCCTACGACGCAAAAAGAGCTTTCCTTAATTCTACGGGATTAGGTAATTATAGCAGATGGCTTATCCGCTCCATTGCCTCCTTATACCCCGACAATACCTATTTTTTATATACTCCGCGAATAAAACCAAACAACCGACTCAATTTCTTAAAACAATTCGGCAATATAAAAACGCTTACCCCACAGGGTAAACTTTTCAAATCCTGGTGGCGCAGCAAGGGTATTGTTAATGACCTGCTGCGCGACGGTATTAATATTTATCACGGGTTAAGCCATGAGTTGCCTTTAGGGATCAGGGAGAGCGGTGTTAAATCTGTTGTGACTATTCACGACCTTGTATTTATGCGTTTCCCGCAGTATTTTAACTGGATAAACCGGCGCATTTACGCGTTGAAAGTTGAAAGGGCTTGTAATGTTGCTGATAAAATTATCGCGGTAAGCCAAAAAACAAAAGATGATATTGTCGAACTGCTCTACATCGACCCAAAAAAAATAGAGGTAATATACCAGGGCTGCGACCCTGCTTTCAGCGCTCGACAAACTGAAGAGCAAAAAAAAGCGGTCAGCACAAAGTATGCTTTGCCCCAAAATTTCCTGCTCTATGTAGGTACGGTTGAGGAACGCAAAAACCTGTTATTACTGGCAAAGGCATTGGCTTATGTTGATGATATTCCGCTGGTTGTTGCCGGCAAGCCAACCAAATACCTGGAGGAGGTTAAGCAATTCCTGGTCAATAATAATTTAATGCACCGTGTACTATTTATACCCGGTGTGAACTTTATTGATCTGCCGGCTATTTATCAAATGGCATCTGTATTTATTTATCCGTCACGGTATGAAGGATTTGGCATACCCGTACTGGAGGCACTTAACTCGGGCGTACCGGTAATAGCAGCAACTGGTTCCTGTTTAGAGGAAGCCGGCGGCCCGCATAGTTTATATACCGACCCGGATAATGAAACTGAGCTGGCCGAAAAAATTAACCGTATACTGAATGATAAAATCCTCGTGCAAAATATGGTAGCACAAGGTTTAAAGTATGCCGCTAATTTTGATGAAAAAAAATTGGCCACACAATTAATGGAGGTATATAACACGGTTTACCATGCTTAGAGACGAGGTTGCCAAAGCGTTTAAAGTTGTACAGGAAGGCGGGATCATCCTTTACCCTACTGATACCATTTGGGGCATAGGCTGCGACGCGGCAAATACCGAAGCTGTACAAAAAATATACCGCCTAAAACAACGTGACGAAGCCAAAAGCATGATCATTTTGGTGGATACCGATAATAAACTGGCAAGTTATGTACAGGAAGTGCCCGAACTGGCTTACACGCTTATAGAATATGCCGAAAACCCATTAACCCTAATAATGCCGGGCGCAAGGAATATTTCGCCTGCTTTAATTGCCGGGGATGGCAGCATAGGCGTGAGGGTTTCATCGCATCCGTTTTGCCAGGCTTTAATTCAGCGGTTACGCAGGCCCTTGGTATCCACATCGGCCAATATAAGCGGCAAACCATCGCCTCAATATTTTGCACAGATAGAACAGGAAATAATTGATGGGGTTGATTATGTGGTGGATGTGGACCAGCATAGTATGGAAATAAAAAATCCATCTACCATAATGAAACTCGCACCCAATGGCCAGTTTGAGTTTTTGAGGCGATAGCCTGTTTTATTTATCTAATTCATAATCAAATATTTAAAGTGTTCACGTTTCGGAGCGTGAACACCCGTGAACGCTTCGTGAACACCAGTTAAAACCAGTTAAAACCACAAAAAATAATTTCCGTAATTTGGTACTACCTGATGAGAAATTTGTAATACAGATTAAACGCTCATATTTCAATAAAATCTATGGATAAGATGAACAAAAAACAATACGCAATGATTATTTTATCAATTGTTGGATTCTTTCTATATAATTTTATTGGGCATTCCAGGCCTATTTTAGACCCCATTAATATTGTAATTTACTGCATAGCGGGTGCTGTAATAATAATTCTTCTTATCATAATAATCCCAACTCGATATTGCCCGAATTGCGGAGCAAAATTACCGAGAGTAAGACGTTCGAAAAATTTAAATGAGGCTCTTTATGGCTGGACAACGTGTCCTAAATGTAAATCCGAAATAAATACTAAGGGGCAAATAGTTAAAGAGTAAGATATGGTATTAGTTACCTATCGAGAACCTGCAAAAATAATTTCCGTAATTTTGCATTAATACATGAAACAACACCTTCAACATCCTGTCTTCAAAATACTATCAAAAATTGGGGGCGAAAGTAATCTGCAGGTTTACGCCATAGGAGGCTTTGTGCGCGATATTTTTTTAGGCCGCCCCTCAAAAGATATTGATATAGTACTTATAGGCAACGGTATAGCTTTTGCCGAAGCTGTTGCCGCAAAGCTCAAAGTAAAACTTGCGATATTTAAAAACTTCGGCACCGCCTCTTTAAAATACCAGGGCCTTGAAATTGAATTTGTTGGGGCAAGGAAAGAATCGTACCGGTTGGATTCAAGGAAACCCATAGTTGAAAACGGCACTTTGGAAGACGATCAAAAGCGCCGCGACTTTACCATTAATGCGTTGGCTATTTCGCTGCACCCCGATACTTTCGGGCAATTGCTTGACCCCTTTGAGGGTATAAAAGACCTGGAACAATAACTGGTAAAAACACCGCTTAACCCGGTTGAAACTTTTTCTGATGACCCATTGAGGATGATGCGCGCCATACGGTTCGCGTCGCAATTAAATTTTAAAATAGACCCGCTTGCTATTGAAGCCATAAAAAATAATACTGACCGTATCAGCATTGTATCGCAGGAGCGGATTACGGATGAGTTGAATAAGATCATATTATCGCCAAAACCCTCTGTAGGTTTTAATTATTTATTTGATACCGGTTTATTGCATAAAATATTCCCACAAATGGCAGCGCTTTACGGGGTTGATTATATTGACGG
>JABDBW010000031.1 GCA_013288485.1 Bacteroidota bacterium | reverse complement strand
TTTGGATAAGCTTAGGCAGGCCCAGGGCACAACCAGCCAAAAAAAAAGTAAGGAATATAGATATGATAAACGTCGCGTTATACGGCTTAACATAATGCATTACCCGCTTCAGCAGTTTCCAATCAAATGCTTTTCCGGTAACCCCCCCGCGTCCGCCAATTGGCGGAGGAGTTTTTGAAGTAGTATCTTTATTGTCGCTCACTATTCAAAGTTAGTTATTATAGGTCTAAAAACATCTGCTATTATTCCCCGTTCAGGAGGTTGGGGGATATTCCACCCTTGTTAAATACAACCCGCACGCCGGCACAGACGCCCCGGCATTGCTGCGGTTCTTGCTTTGTATAATATCGCGTAGAGCTTCGGGTTCAATTTCTTTATGGCCTACCATTAGCAGTGTACCCACTATGGCACGCACCATGTTACGTAAAAAGCGGTCGGCAGATATGTGGAAAACAATTCCATCATCAGTCTTTACCCATTCGGCCCTTGATATTTTACAATTATTGGTTTTTACCTGTGTGTTTGATTTGCTGAAACAGCTAAAGTCGGTATACGCCATCAGTATCTTCGTGGCTTTATTCATCAAGTCCAAGTCGGGCATATCGCGCAGCAGCCAGGAATACCCGTTTTTAAAGGGGTCTTTTTCAAAGTGAATATGGTATTCGTAGGAACGTAATATCGCATCAAATCTGGCATGTGCGTTTTTATCAACCGGTATTATACGTTTTACAGCAATATCATTAGGCAAAACAGAATTTATACTTCGCAGCAAAGTACCATGATCTATGAACCATGAACCATCAACCACATCAAAATGCGCGAAAAACTCTTTGGCATGTACCCCCGTATCCGTCCTCCCGCAACCTACCGTTTCTACCGGCTCACGTAAAACAGTTGATAATGCCTTATTCAGGACCTCCTGCACACTCACCGCGTTATGCTGCGATTGCCAGCCGTGATAGTTGGTGCCATTATAAACCAGTTCAATAAAATAGCGTTGTTTCAAGGATGTTGGAACGTTTAAAAGTTGTAATGTTGGGCACCGCAAGCAAGTATACAAATTACTTTATAACCTTTCAACTTTACAATATTTCAACAACAGCCAAAACACCTATATTTGCCCTATAATAATATTAAACGATATGTTACAACGCATACAAAGTATATACCTGTTGCTTGCCGGACTGGCACTTGCAGCGCTGTTTTTTTTTCCGTTAGTGCATAATGTATATGTTAACAGCAAACCCGTAACCATTATGATTACCGGCGTTTACGAGGATGTTAACGGGCAATTAACCCATACCCAATTTTTTACCGCGCTTACTGCTGCTACCGCCATTGCGGCATTATTGCCCCTGGGGGTTATTTTCGGTTATAAAAACCGAAAACAGCAAATTAACTTATGCTATGTTGTTATGCTGATAATTATTGGTTATAGCTACTGGACCTCGCAATCGGTAAAAGCCATTGTGGGCAACGCCGATCTGACGTTGAGCAATTTTGGCATTGGCATAGTCCTGATTTCGGTGAGTTTACTATTGATCGTGCTGGCACAAAAGGCTATACAGCGGGATGAGAAATTGGTGAAGTCGGCCGATAGGTTGAGGTAAAGTCTCACCTAAATCCTCTCCATCCCGATAGCTATCTGGAGAGAGGACTTTAAATTATCTTTATGAAAAACTGGTTAAAAGTACTTTTATTCTGCGTTACGTGCTTCACATTTGTAGGGTGCGACAGGGTAACCAAGCAATTGGCTAAAGAGAATTTACTATTCGGCGAACCAAAATCGTATTTTCATGATACTTTCCGTTTGGAACGTGTAGAGAACACCGGCGCCGCTTTAAGCGTTGGCGATGCGTTGCCCCAAAAAGTTAGCTTTTGGCTTTTAAGTATATTGCCTTTAACGGTGCTGCTGCTTTTATTTTTTTATGTAGTGCGCCAGTTAAATAATTTCAGCCTGCTCAAACTGCTGTCGTTCTCGTTAGTTATAGCGAGCGGGTTGGGTAACGTTATAGACCGTATTGTTTACGACCGTCATGTAACCGATTTTATGAATATGGGCATCCATAACATACGTACCGGTATTTTTAATGTGGCCGATGTTTGTATTACCGCGGGTATTATCGGGTTATTTATTGCTTATAGTGGTAAGCATAAAGGATTGTTGAGGCCGGATAATATATTGGATAGTAATTAGATCAAAGAGGATAATTTTTCCGGATTCTGCCTGGTATCAAAAATTGTAATTATTTTAATTGCCTCTTCGGATTCCTTAAAATATAAGATATTATGTTTCGTAAGGACGCATTTTTGTATCCGTTTTACTTTATTTTCGAATGCGAATCTTTGCGGATTTTTTTCTAACGATTCAAGTACATTTTGAAAACGCTCAATAAAATTATTGGCAGCGGATGCTCCCCATTTATAAGTTAGGTATTCAAGGATGCGGTCGTAATTGGCTATTGCAAGCGGTGTTAAAATAACTTCTTTAGCCATTTAGCCCATACTTTTCACGCAATTTTTGAGTAACCTCATCAAAAGGTGTACCTAAACCGGCATCCGCTTCTTCGAGGCCTTTCAAAATTTGTTGTTGTTGGTATTCGGGTAATAAATCCCAACCTTCAGTAACGTCATAAGTGCCATTAAAATAATTAGTGAGCAAACCATAAATCTCCCTCAACTGATTAAAATCAGCATGTTCTATTTTGTCAATTAATTCAACCTTTAATGTTGCTTCTTCCATATCGATTGTATTTATACTCAAATATAACAATTTTCTCTTTTATTAATCTACCAATTTTTATTCCAAACCCAATATTTGAAATCCCAAAAATAAACCTTACCTTTGCGCCCGATTTGGCGATGTTGCCAAGTTCGTTATTTAAATTCATGAACCCATTTATTGAACTGGGAATCCGTCATGATATTGTTAATGCCATCTCTGAGTTAGGGTTCGAAAACCCTACACCAATCCAGGAACAGTCAATTCCGGTATTGTTAACAGGCAGCAACGATTTTGTCGGATTAGCCCAAACCGGGACCGGTAAAACTGCTGCCTTTGGCCTGCCATTATTAGAACTGTTGGATTTCGAAGAAAATCATCCACAGGCGCTTATTTTATGCCCCACGCGTGAACTCTGTTTACAGATCACAAACGACATTAAAAATTACTCCAAAAAAATGGGCAACGTTAACGTTGTCGCCGTTTATGGAGGAGCCAGTATTTCTGACCAATTGCGCCAGATAAGGCGTGGTGTACAAATTGTTGTAGCCACCCCCGGCCGTATGCTTGATATTATCAACCGTAAGGCGATCGATTTTTCGAAGGTGAAATTTGTAGTATTGGATGAAGCTGATGAAATGCTCAACATGGGTTTTCAGGAAGATATTGACAGTATCCTGTCTACCACACCCGAAGAAAAGAAAACCTGGTTGTTTTCTGCAACTATGCCTGCCGAAGTACGCCGCATAGCTAAAAAGTACATGAACGAGCCGTTTGAGCTTACCATGGGCACTAAAAATACCGGCAATATTAACATTGAGCACGAATACTATATTGTACGTGCCCGTGATAAATATGCTGCTTTTAAACGCATTGTTGATTTTAACCCTGATATTTTTGGTATTGTATTTTGCCGTACCAAAATTGAAACACAGGATATTGCCGAAGCCTTAATTAAAGATGGCTATAATGCCGATTCGCTGCACGGCGATTTATCGCAACAACAACGCGATAAGGTAATGAAACGTTACCGCGAGCGCAGCCTGCAATTATTAATTGCTACTGATGTTGCCGCGCGTGGTATTGATGTTAATGATGTTACACACGTTATTAACTACTCGTTGCCTGATGAACTGGAGAATTATACCCACCGCAGCGGACGTACAGCCCGTGCCGGTAAAACAGGGGTATCTATCTCTATCATCAACGCTAAAGAATTAGGTAAGATACGCCAGATTGAACGCGGCCTGGGCAAAAAATTTGTTAAGGCCGAAATTCCTACCGGTTTTGATGTTTGCGAAAAACAATTATTCTCTATTGTTCATAAAATACATGATGTAGAGGTTAACGAAACGCAAATTGAACAATATCTTCCGCGTATAATGGAGGAGTTTAAGGAGCTCACAAAAGAAGATTTCATTAAACGTTTCGCATCTATTGAGTTTAACCGCTTTTTAGAATATTATAAAAATGCCCCCGATCTGAACGCGCCGGTTGAAGAAGGCCGCTTTGATCGTGATCGCGGGGAACGTGGTGAGCGTGGCGAACGCCCAGGCCGTAGCGGTGATTTTGGTGGAAAATCAGAATACACCCGTTTATTTATAAACTTAGGTTCTGTTGACGAATTTAACCGCGGCGACTTGCTGGGTTACATCTGCAACAATGCTAAAATAAGTGGCCGTACCGTTGGTAAAATTGATGTTAAAGGAGTTTATTCGTTCTTCGAAGTTCCACATGCAGATACCGAAAAAGTAATGGAAAGCTTTAAAGGCATTGAATTTAAAGGCCGTGAAGTGAGGATAGAAGTATCCGGCGAAGGCACGAGCCATAGCCGTAGCGATGGTGGCGAAAGACGTGAAGGCGGATACAATCGTAGTGGCGGTGGTGAAAGACGCGAAGGTGGTTATAACCGCAGCGGTGGCGGCGAAAGGCGTGAAGGCGGACATAGGGGCAGCCCTAACCCTAACAGCGCCGGTGGTTTCCGTGATTTTTCGGGCAAACGCCGGGAAGATCGTCCTGAACGCCGCAGGAGGTTTTAGTTAAAAGATTGGAGATTAAAGATTGAAGATTAGGGATTGCAAGATTCACTAATCTTCAATCTTCATCCTTTAATCTTAAAAAATAAATGTTGAGTTAGTTTTAGTTAACAAAGCCTCTCCGATTTATCGGAGGGGTTTTTGTTTTTTTACAGAACCAATAACTTAATAACCCAATAACCAATAACTACCTCGTAAACTCAATCGGGTTCGAATTAGGGTCAAGCAAGGTAAGTTTACCTGGTTCAAGTTTTTGAATTACAAACTTGGTAAAGGGCCGATCGCCTTGATAGGAGATATAAATAGTATCGTTTTTTATGAAATAATGCTCAGGAATCCGGGCATCAATATCCATTGCAAACCCTTTATCGGTGATCTTGAGTTTGGTATTGCCGTCTTTTGATATCCAATATCCCTGCAGCTTGTTTTTTTGGGCATTGGTGCATGACATCTCCAATAACAGGAATGCAATAACTAAATGTACGGCTACTAAGGCGTAAGTTTTCATAGGTAATGTTAAAAGCGCCGTGATACGCGCTTTTAACATTATGACTGCATTTTATCTGGAAGGTTTATCCCGTAATTGATATTTTTTTAAATAATTGCGGTGACCGCGTTTATCCACATAAAAATTACGATTGTGTTTATCAATGTAAACATTTTCGCCATGCGGGCCCCATTTATTGTCATAGCGTTTGTCACTTACACCGGCAGCGCCTTTGGCAGCCAGTTCTGCTGTTTTATGGCCAACGGAGGTGGCAGCTGTAGCTGTTGCATGGCCCACATCTTTAGCGGCGCTGCCCACTTTATGGGTCACCGGTTCATGTGTTTCCTGGGCGCTGCATTGAACAGCGGCAAATAGCCCCGCCGACAGCAAACCCACTTTTAATAAATTTTTCATAATTCCTTAAGTTATTTAGTTTAAGGATACTAACACAATTTCTCTGCCAATTGTTTCATCTCAATAGCAGGCGAGCTTTTTTGGTATAAAATAGCGTAAACCGCCTCACAGATGGGCATATTCACCTGGTATTGCTTATTCACTTCGTGCAGGCAATTTACAGCGTAATAGCCCTCGGCTATCATGTTCATTTCCAGCTGGGCCGAGGTAACGGTATAGCCCTTGCCTATCATATTGCCAAAGGTGCGGTTACGGCTAAACTGCGAATAGGCGGTAACCAATAAGTCGCCCAGGTAGGCCGATTCTTTAATATCGCGGGTTATAGGGTGTACCGCGTCAACAAAACGCATCAGCTCGCGTATGGCATTTGATATAAGCACTGATTGAAAATTATCGCCATACCCTACCGCGTGGCAAATGCCGCTGGCAATGGCATATATGTTTTTTAATACAGCGGCATATTCGGTGCCGTATATATCATCAGATACAATAGTTTTTATATACCGGGTGCTTATCATCCCCGCGAACTCGGTGGCAAGGGCAGGATCAGCCGACGCGATGGTGAGGTAGGATAGTTTTTCCAGCGCCACTTCCTCAGCGTGGCAAGGGCCGCTTATAACTGCGAAATCAGCAAACGGCATATTATACCGCTTATGCAAAAACTCGCCGATGATGAGGTTCTCATCAGGCACGATCCCTTTTATGGCCGATACGATCTTTTTCCCGGCAAGATCTTCGGCAGTAATATTAACCAGGGCTTCTTTTAAAAACGCGGCGGGTACATTCAACAATACAATATCTGCCGATTCTATTAAGGCTTTAAGGTTTGAGGAGATATTTGGCGCGGGCACCTTTATTTCAACCGAACTCAGGTAATTGGGGTTATGGCCAAATTTATGCACATAGTCAACCACTTGCGGGTTACGCATCCACCAAAAAATTTCCTTTTCGGCGGTATTATCGGTAAGCATTTTTATATTGGCCGTAGCCCAACTGCCGCCGCCAACAACTAATATCCTGTTATTTTTATCTTGCATTAAAACTGTCGCGCCAGGTTTAAAATTGACGGAGCAAAGTTAATGAAAATGTGCAGATGTGTTGTAATGTGCGGATATGCAAATATGCGGATGTGCAAATGTTCATTATCACTCCTCCGCCTTTTGGCGGAGGCCGGGGGGCAACCCCCCAATCATATCCTCTGGCCTCACCCATTGATCAAACTGCTCGTTGGTTAACAGGCCCAGCGCCAGCGCGGCTTCGCGAAGCGACAGGTTATCTTTTAGGGCTTTTTTTGCAATTTTAGCAGCGTTTTCATAACCAATATGCGGGTTAAGCGCGGTAACCAGCATCAGGGAGTTTTCGAGGTGCTTTTTAATACCTTCATAGTTGGGTTCAATGCCTATGGCGCAATGGTCGTTAAATGATACGCAGGCATCGCCAATTAACCTTGCCGACTGCAAAAAGTTGGCTGCCATTACGGGTTTAAATACGTTCAATTCATAATGGCCGTTGGAACCACCGATGGATATGGTTACATCATTGCCCATTACCTGCGCAGCTACCATAGTTACCGCTTCGTTTTGGGTGGGGTTAACCTTACCCGGCATAATAGACGATCCGGGTTCATTATCGGGTATATGTATCTCGCCGATACCCGAGCGCGGGCCCGAAGCCATCATACGGATATCATTAGCGATCTTCATCAGCGATACGGCAATTTGCTTCAGCGCGCCGTGGCTTTCCACCAGTGCATCATGAGCGGCCAAAGCCTCAAATTTATTATCGGCCGTGCGGAAAGGCAGGCCGGTAAATTGGGCAATGTAACCGGCAACCTTAACGTCATAACCTTTGGGTGTATTAATGCCGGTACCAACCGCGGTGCCGCCCAAAGCCAGTTCTGATAAGTGGTCTAAAGTGTTGCGCAATGCTTTTAAGCCATGATTTAGCTGCGATACATAGCCCGAAAACTCCTGCCCCAGGGTAAGCGGGGTGGCATCCATCAGGTGGGTGCGGCCAATTTTTACAATGCTTTTAAACGCTTCGGTTTTGGCCTGCAGTGTATCGCGCAGTTTTTCAATGCCGGGTATGGTAACCTCCATCACCATTTTATAGGCGGCAATATGCATGGCGGTAGGGTAAGTATCGTTTGACGATTGCGATTTGTTCACATCATCATTAGCATGTATAATGGTTTTTCCTTCGCCCAGTTTATGGCCGGCCATAACATGCGCCCGGTTGGCTATTACCTCGTTTACGTTCATGTTTGATTGCGTGCCCGAGCCGGTTTGCCATATCACCAGCGGAAATTCGCCGACTAATTTACCGGCTAATATCTCGTCGCAAACGGCGGCTATCTGGTCGCGTTTTTCGGCAGATAAAACACCCAGGTCGGTATTGGTATAGGCGGCAGCTTTTTTAAGGTAAGCAAACGCGGCAATGATCTCTTTGGGCATAGATGCCTCGGGCCCAATTTTAAAATTATTGCGCGAGCGCTCGGTTTGCGCGCCCCAGTATTTATCGGCAGGTACCTGTACCTCGCCCATGGTATCGTGTTCGGTTCTGAAACTCATGGTTTTAATTTGGTGCAAAGTTATGCTTTTGAGGGAAAAGGTGAAAGGTAAAAGGTAAAAGGTTTGTGGCGGACAGTACGTGCGGTCTAAATACTAATCGCCACTGGCCATTTACTGTTTGATGCTTGCGGGCCTATAGTTTTGAACGCAGATTTGATTAAATTTAAAAACACATGAAAAAACAATTTTTTTTAACCCTTATATTGATCATATCTGGCTTGCATTTGCTTAAGGCACAAGCCCGGATAGATACAGTAAGCAGTATACTAAGCAATAATGATTTGCGGCATAGCATGATGGCCGATAAAAATGATAGATGGATCCCCTTATTTTTGAATGGATTTCATCTTTGGATGAAAAGCCACTCTGCTATTGGGAACAAAGACCGAAAACATATAGCCAATATCAGTTATTATGGTAAAGGGACTTTAGTTCAATTAAATTCACAGAAACAAATAGAGTTAGCCGTAACCGATATCACTCCGCAAAACGCCAACAAATATCTTTACCATGTGGTGGTTAACGATAGCGTTGAGATTGTACATTGGACAAAGCCAACCGTGTTCCGGTCCAACAAATTTACAAAATACGCCTACCTGGACGCGTTTGACAGTGACAAAAAGATCATCAAACTGGAAATATATGCCATTGACAACTATAAAGACAAAGCCGTTGTTATTTTTAACGGCGGATATATGCCTGTGCCTAAAATACATTTCGTTGTGTTAAACTATAATAATAAATACCTTTTTCAACCTGATAAGCAAGAATATATCCCTGATAGCAAGCAGAAGTTTTTTGACTATAATGACTGGCACAGTAAACCTATCAGTTTCGTCTGGTCTGACCAGATCAATCACATTGCCATTCAGATGAATAATGTTATCCAGAGTGATATTTATCATGTTTATTTAAAACGCACGGTTGATCATAAAACCGATACTGTAATGGTAGGAAATAATTGGCACCAAAGCTATTATTCCCCCGATCCCGAATCTCAAATTAACTCATCGTACTTTAATAGGCCGGGAGACTATGAGATAATAGTTAAGCCCGAAATGCCTGAGAATTTTGAATTGAAAGATAAAGGTATTGTCCAACGAATACCATTCACCGTTTTACCGGGGCCTATCGTCCTCTCCCTCAAAACAGTCGAACTTATTATCCTTATCATCCTTACCACAGGCGGTTTTATATTTGTAATGTATCGTGACCGCCAAAAGCAAAAACTGGCTAAAGAGGCCCAAAATAAGCAAATAGCCACCCTGCAATTACAAGGGGTACGCGCACAACTAAACCCCCATTTTATTTTTAACGCGCTGGCAGGGGTTCAAAATCTGATGAATAAGAACGAAGTTGAAAATGCCAATAAATACCTTGCCCGGTTTGCCCGGCTTACCCGCAACATTCTGGATGATGGCCAAAAAGAACTGACCACCATTGAGCATGAAGCAGCCATGCTGACCGATTACCTGCAAATGGAGCAAATGCGTTTTGGTTTTCAGTTCAGTATTGATATTGATGAAGGAAAAATTGATCAGCAGATTGAAATACCTGCTATGCTGTTACAACCATTTGTTGAAAATGCTATTAAACACGGTGTTTCCTCCTTAAAAAATGAAGGGATGGTAATAGTTAGCATTAAAGAAAAAGATACCGATATAATACTTTCTGTAAAAGATAACGGCAAAAGTTTTAGTACAAAGCAACCGGGTGGCATGGGTATTAAGCTTTGCGAAGAAAGAATAAAACTGTTGAACAGCATCTATAAAAATACAAGTATCTTGCTACATATAAATTCGGATAGCAAAGGCACATTGATAACCATAGAACTGAAAAACTGGCTGTAATATGAAGGCGCTTATAGTTGATGACGAACTATCGAACCAGGAAAACCTGCAGCAATTGCTGAAAAGCTATGCGGATGATGTGCAGGTATGCGCTGTAGCAGGCACCATTGAAGAAGCCGCCACCGCCATTAAACTGCACCGGCCCGAATTGCTGTTCCTGGATATCCAGTTGCATGACCGGTCGGGGTTTGATTTGCTGAAGCAACTGGATGAAATAAATTTCGAGATCATTTTTGTCACAGCCTATGATCAATATGGCATACAGGCCGTAAAATTTGCCGCATTGGATTATTTATTAAAACCCATTGATATTGATGAACTGGCTGCAGCGGTTAACAAGGCGCGAAAAGCCGTTCAGCAAAAGAAAAAGAACGAACGGCTGGGTCACCTGCTGGAATATTTAAAGGAGGAGAACCAAACCAGTCCGCGCATAGCGCTGCCCCTGTTTGGCGAAACCCGTTATGTAAGCATTAATGATATTGTGCGCTGCGAGGCGGATAATACCTATACCCGATTTTTCCTCACTAATGGCGAACAGGTGCTGGTATCAAAAACATTAAAGGAATATGCCGATATGCTGGCCGGTTACAGTTTTTTACGCACCCATCAATCGCACCTTGTAAATGTGGATTATGTTAAAAGCTGGCTGCGTGAAGATGGCGGCAGCCTGCAGTTAAAAGACAATACCAAAATACCTGTATCAAAAATAAACAGGCAAAAAGTAAAGGATATATTGGCGGTACAGTTTAAATTGTAATGAAGGGTGGGTTGTGTCTAAGAAATAAATTGTTATGTAAGTATATTTGTGTATCTTTATTAAAATTTATGTGTATGAGAACAAATATTGATATTGACGACGATTTGCTTGCCAAAGCTCAAAAGTTAAGTAACATTAAAACCAAAAAAGCTTTGGTCGAGAAAGCTTTGCAACTATTGGTAAGTCTTGAAAATCAAAAAAATCTAATAAATCTATGGGGGAAGGTTGAGATTGATGACAAGGCATACCTGTAATGGAAATTTTTTTGGTTGATACTTCTGTATGGATCAATGCTTTTAAAGGTATTGAAACCAGAGCAAGTGTTTTTTTAAGAGATAATAACGACGCCATTTTAACTGCTACATGCCCTACAATAGTACAAGAAGTTTTGCAGGGAGTAGTATCAGACAAAGAATACAATAATATTAGCCGCTATTTAAACAAGATTTTAAAACTTGTAGCTAATGAATATGATTATGCACATGAAGCAGCACAATTATATAGAGAACTCAGAAAAAAGGGTATAACTATAAGTAAACCGAACGATTGCTTGATAGCTATTTACGCTATAAAAAATGATATTAGCCTACTACATGACGATAAAGATTTTACCAACATTGCTGCATTTAGCGACTTGAAAACTGTGCAAATATGATTTCAAGCAAAATTATCCGGGATTATAATGAAAATGGATCGGTTGCTGTTAAAATAGAAGTTGTGGCTGCTAATTATATCGGGGGATATACCATTAAAATTACTTTCAATGATGGTGTTGAAAAATCAGTGGATTTCAAACCATTCCTGGTTAAATCATTACATCCTTCTATCTCAAAATATTTAAATGAAGTTCTGTTTAGCTAATTTACGATCAACAACGGCAATTTAAACTGGAACGATTATGACCTGATATTTCCAATTCATGATCTGTATGAAGGAAAGATTAAATAACTACTTCTTCTCCCTAAAATATTTATACACCTTCACCGCCGACATCAGCGCCAGCGAAAAAGCTATAATACCCACTACGCCGAATATCCAGCTCAGCGAGTTTTTTAGTACGGCTAAAAATACAATAGCGAACAAAAGCAGGGTGGCCAGTTCGTTCCAAAGGCGCAATTGGGTTGAGGTCCATTTGTAAATGCCTTTGCGCATCTGGTTCATTTTGTTCTGGCAAATAAAATGGTAAACTATTAAACCAATTACAAAGGTCAGCTTAATATGCATCCATCCCATTTGCAGCCAGGCCGGGGCAATACATAGCATGGTTATTCCGGCGGCTACCACCAGGTACATGGATGGCGTAGCGATGATCCACCATAATTTGCTTTCCATAATTTCAAATTGTTTTGAAAGTATGGTGCGCTCGGGCTCGGGCTTGTCCTGCGCTTCGGTATGGTAAATAAACAGGCGCACCATATAAAACAGCCCCGCCATCCAGCAGACTACAAATATGATGTGTATGGCTAATATGTATTGATAAAGCATATTTCCCGGTTTAACGGTGGGTGTCATGCTGAGGCTCTCGAAGCATGTGGGCAAGGCCTTTACGCTCACCCTTCGACGGGCTCAGGGTGACACCCTTTTTCTTTAGTACTTAAAGTCTTTTATCACATCCACCGCGTACTTCACATTCTCAAACGGTATATCGGGCATAATGCCGTGGCCTAAGTTAAATATAAATCCGTTTTCGTCCTTCATACGGTCAAACAGGCGGTAAATACGGTCCTTAATTACTTTTTTATCAGCATACAAAATATGCGGGTCCAAATTCCCTTGCACGGCAATACCTTGCGGTAAACGTTTTTTAATATCCAGCAGATCCACGTTCCAGTCGATGGATATTACATCGGGTTTAGCCTCTGCCATTAACGGCGCGAAAACCGAGCTTCCTTTGCAGAAAGATATTACAGGGATATCTTTCCTGTTCAGCTTGCCGATGATCTCAGCAATATAACGGTGCGAAAATTCCTTATAATCATCCCATGCTAAAGCCTGCGCCCAACTATCAAATATCTGCACGGCGTTAACGCCGGCGGCGATTTGCAGGTTTAGGTAATCAGTGGTAACCGATGCTATTTTTGATAATAGCCGGTGTGCCATTTCGGGCTCATTATGCAGCATCAATTTAGTGAGCTTAAAATCTTTCGACGAGCCGCCCTCCACCAAATAGCTCATTACCGTAAAAGGCGCACCTGCAAAACCAATGAGCGGGATGCTGCCCCTTAACCTTTGCTGAATAACCTTTATGGCGTCAGCCACATATTGCAGTTTATGTACAACGTTAATGTCTAAATTATCAATAGCCACCTGTGTACGCACCGGGTTGGCAAACTTAGGGCCAATATTTTGCGTAAAGCTAAGGTCGCCGCCCATAGCTTCGCCGGTAACCAGTATATCCGAAAATAAAATAGCGGCGTCAATACCCAGCAGGTCAACCGGCAGCATGGTAACATCGGCAGCCAATTCGGGAGTTTTGCACATCTCCAGGAAAGAATATTTGTTTTTTATCTCCCAATATTCGGGCATGAACCGGCCGGCCTGGCGCATCATCCAAACGGGCGGACGTTCAGTTTTTTCGGAAAATGCGGCTTTTATTAATAGTGAATCTCTCATATGTTTTTTTAGAAGCAAGAGACAAGAATCAAGAGTCAAGATGGATAGTTTATTATCTTAATTCTTGACTCTTAATTCTTGATTCTCCTATTTTTTATCCAGCTCCTGGTGAAGGCGTTTTATTACTTCCTTCATTTTGGCTGTTATTTTTTCGTCGTGCTTATCGGCCAGGGCCAGGTATGCTTTGGCCTTATCATAATTGCCATGCCTTATGCTGATGTTGGCCACATGCACCAGCGCCGCAACATGGTCGTTTGCCGAGCGTAAGGGGTATTGTGCCGCAATTTCATAATGCTTTCCGGCTTCATCAAAATCCTGCTTTTGCAGGCATATACCGCCAAATATAAACTCGTAAAACCCGCGCCGCTTTTTACTTAACCAGTTGGGGTTACTTACCTCGCGCAACAACCTTTCGGCTTTATCATAATCTTTATGATGAAAAGCCTTCGCGGCCAGTATTATAGTGCCCTCTTTAAAATAGCCCCATATCAACAAGCCAATAAACATTACAATTACACCCGCTATCTCGAAAACACGCAGATGAACAGCCACCGCCAGCATAATAACAAAAGCGCCGGCAACTAATATACGTGCCCTGTTAGTAAACATTAATTAATGCTGATCGGTAAATTTATAGCCAACACCACGTATGGAATGAAAATAAACCGGGTTTTTAGGGTCGGGTTCAAAATACTTACGGAAGGTGAGGATAAAATTATCAATGGTACGGGTTGACGGGTACACATCATAGTTCCATACGGTTTCCAGTATTTGCTCACGAGATACGGCATCATTCCGGCGTTCGATCAGCAGCTTCAACAGCATCGTTTCCTTTTTGGTAAGCGGGGTTACCGAGCCATCGCCATTAACCAGTTCGAACGAATTGAAGTGAATAGTTTTATCACCAATTTTATAGCTGTTAAACTCTTTCAGTTCATCGCCTTTAAGGCTGCGTTTTACCAGGTTGTTAACCCGTAATATCAACTCTTCCAGGTTAAAAGGTTTGGTCAGGTAATCGTCAGCGCCTTTTTTCAGGCCCGCTATTTTATCTTCGTTGGTATTTTTAGCGGTAAGGAACATGATGGGCACTTCCGAGTTCTCTAACCGGATGGTTTCAGCCACTACAAAACCGTCAATTTCGGGCATCATCACATCCAATATAACTAGATTAAAACGCTCTTCCTTAAATATTTGCAGGGCCTTTTTACCGTTATTGGCGGTTGATACCTTGTAACCTTCCATCTCGAGGTTAAGCTTGATCGCTTCTAAAAGATGTTCTTCATCTTCGGCTAGTAAAATTCTTTTTCTGCTTGGCATATCCATTTAATTTAGGCTCTAATTCGTGTTTCTAAAATACAACCTCAAATATACTTCCTGCAGGGCGGTTGTCTTTAACCCTGATGCTTGCCTCATGCTTATCCAATACTTGTTTTACAATGTATAGGCCCAGGCCGGTACCTTTTGTATTACGCGTATCTTCACTGCCAACCCGATAAAACTTGTCGAAAATACGGCTTTTTTCTTCATCGGCTATGCCAATCCCATGATCAGCAACCTGTAAATATACTTTACCGGTTTTTGAGAACAGTTTAACATTAACCGCCTCGCAGGGTTTAGAATATTTTACCGCGTTCTCGATGAGGTTGGTTACCACTGATGTTAGGGCGAATTTATCGCCGGTTATTTCTATTTTGGGCTCAATTTCGGCATTGATGATCTGCTGGTTGCCATCGCATTTGGTTAGCTGCAGGCGGTTCACAATGCTATCAACCAATACCGATAAATTAAAATTAGCCTTGGGGAAAGTGTACGAGCTATTATCAATTTTTGATGCCAGCAACATATTTTCTACCATATCGTCCAAACGTTCAATATCAAGTAATGATTTATCAATAAAATCTAATATCTGGGCTTTGGTAAGGTCTCTTTTCTGAATAGTTTGCAGCAATAATTTGATAGATGCCAGGGGCGATTTCAACTCATGCGTAACCGATAACAGGAAATTCCTTTTTTGATCCTGCAACCTATGTTCACGGTTTACCGATTTATGTAAGCTTATAGCTCCAAAAGCAAATACAATAGCAAAGGTCAAGCCTTCGCTTAAAACCATCCCGAGGCGTGCCGGCTGTAATATATACAACCTGTACCCCCACCATGTCAATAATGAAATGGCATAAATGATGAGCGCATAGAAAATTACTAACGGGCGTTTCATAGCTTATTTTTTAAATACCAGATCAAGACTATCAAATATAGCTCTTTTTGCTTTTTCCAGATCAACTTTAGTATGTGCCGATGATATGAACCCAACCTCATAACCCGACGGGCCCAAATACACGCCGCGGTTTATCAGTTCGCGGTGCATTATTTTAAATTTCTCCATACTTTCCGGGTCTATTTCTTCGGCTTTTGTAATGGCTTCCTGGTCGGTAAACGCGAACCAGAATATAGAGCCAATACTGAATACTTTAAACTTATAACTGCGCGCTGTGGCGAAACGTTGTATAGCTTCGGTAAATTCTTCTGTTTTGTTATTCAGGTCGCGGTAAAAACCCATGCGCAATAATTCGCTTAACTGCGCTATGCCCGCGGCCATAGCTACCGGGTTACCTGATAGGGTACCCGCTTGGTAAACCGGGCCGTCGGGCGATATATGTCCCATAATTTCGGCAGAGGCGCCATACATGCCAACGGGCAAACCGCCGCCAATTATTTTACCATAAGTAATAATGTCGGGCTTAATTTGGTAATGCCCGGCAGCTCCTTCAAACCCTACACGGAAACCTGATATTACTTCGTCAAATATTAACAGCGTACCATTACTTGTGCAGATGTCGCGGAGAGCTTGTAAAAATTCTTTGGTTTGCAGCAGCAAGCCATTATTTGCAGGTATAGGCTCTATAATTACGGCGGCTACCTGGTCTTTAAATTCATTAAATGCTTTTTGCAGCGCCTGGGTATCATTGAGCGAAATAACAATGGTCTCGTCCGCGAACGCTTTGGGCACACCTGCCGATGAGGTTTCGCCGAAGGTTACTAATCCTGAACCCGCCTTTACCAATAACGAATCGGAATGGCCGTGATAGCAACCTTCAAACTTTATTATTTTATCGCGCCCGGTATAGCCGCGCGCCAGCCTGATGGCCGACATTACCGCCTCGGTACCCGAGCTCACAAAACGCAGTTTTTCAATAAACTTATTGTTTTTAAGTATCAGTTCGGCCAGTTCATTTTCCAACGCGGTTGGCGCACCGAACGACATGCCGTTTTGCATCACCTCCATCACCTTTTCACGAACTTTCGGGTGATTATGGCCCAAAATTAGCGGGCCCCATGAGCAGCAAAAATCAATAAACTCGTTATCATCAGCGTCCCATATACGGCAGCCATCGCCCTTTTTGATGAATAGCGGCGTACCATGTACCGATTTAAACGCCCTTACCGGCGAGTTTACCCCGCCAGGGAAATAGGTTTTAGCCTTTTCATACAACGCAGCCGATCGCTCCCTGCTGATATCCGGTTTACCGGTAGTATTCAGTGGTAGATCATCCTCACCCGTAAACATTTTTTTAATACTATCTAACATTTAACCCCCCAGCCCCCTAAAGGGGGGGCTTTTGAAATATTTTTTTAAAACTTATTCTCTACTATGTAAACCACCACTATTATTCCCCCTTCAGGGGGTTAGGGGGTTAACCATTTATTCTCCAGCACCTCTTTAGCATGATACGTTAATATCGCGCTGGCCCCTGCACGGCGTATGCCGGTAAGCACTTCGGTAACTGAGCGCTGTTCGTTTAGCCAGCCTTTTTGTACAGCGGCTTTGAGCATGGCATATTCACCGCTTACATTGTATGCCGCAACAGGCAATTCTGTATTATCTTTTATTAATTTAATCACATCCAGGTAAGCCAGGGCGGGTTTCACCATTAAAAAATCCGCGCCTTCGGCTTCGTCCAGGCGGGCCTCAATTAATGCTTCCCGCTGGTTGGCCGGGTTCATCTGGTAAGTTTTTTTATCACCAAACTTTGGGGCTGAATTTAACGCATCCCTGAACGGGCCATAAAAAGCACTTGCATATTTAGCCGAGTACGACATGATAGAAACATTTATAAACCCGTTGTCGTCCAACACCTTCCTGATGTACCCTACGCGGCCATCCATCATATCGCTCGGTGCAATAATGTCTGCCCCGCACCGCGCGTGGGCCAGCGCCATTTTACCCAGGATGGCTAAAGTTTCGTCGTTTAAAATTTCGCCGTTCTCCACAATGCCATCATGGCCGTCACTGCTGTAGGGGTCCATCGCTACGTCAGTAACAACAATTGCTTCGGGGAAGTTGTTTTTTACTTCGTGTATGGCGCGCAGGTACAGGCTTTCTTCCCGGTAACTTTCGGTGGCGTATTTATCTTTAAGTTCTTCGCTGATGTTAGGAAACAGGTCGAACGAGTTTAGCCCCAGTTTCAGACAACTTTCTATTTCACGCAGCAAATTGTCTATCGAATACCGGTAAATACCCGGCATAGACGTCACCTCGGTTTTTTGATTATTGCCATCCACAATAAACAACGGGAATATCAGGTTAGCCGCGCTAACGTGCGTTTCCTGCACCATTTGGCGAATAACTTCAGTTTTTCGGTTTCTTCTTGGTCGTTGCAACATAGTTCATAGTTAATGGTTCATGGTTCATGGTGGCGTTCAATACTATGAACTATCAACCATGAGCTATGAACTTCCTTCAAATTCCAAACACTGCCTCTGCCAGTCCCACTTCATCGGGCGAGAAAGGCAACGTATAGTTTACCCCCATTTCTTCCAGTTTTTTCCCGGTTGATTTGCCTATGGCTATCACTTTTTGATCGGGGTCTAACAAATTACAGGCAAAATAAGCTTCTACGTTTGAAGGGCTGGTAAATACCATTACTTCGGCGCTTGATTGTTCTACATCTTCTTCCATCACCGTTTCATATACCGGCAGGTCAATAACTTTGGTATTGGCCGACAGGTGTTTTTGTATACTCTTCAGCGAATCTTCCGCGCCGGGGAATAATACGGTAGTGCCGTTAGCTAATTTGGCAAATTCTTCGGCTACTTCGGCCGAATCAATACCCACGCCGGTATAAGCAGAAAAATATCCTTTTTTTGCGCAGCATTTCTTCCGAGCCCGCTCCCATTACGCCAAACTTTACAGCTTCGGGTAATAAGGGCTCTAAACGGAAAAAATATTCCACCGCGTTTTTGCTGGAGAAAAATATCCAGTCAACATCCTTTAATATAAAAGAATCCAGCTTGGTAATAACCGGAACAGTACGGATGAGCGAGCGCCCGTCTATCACTATATCATGTCTTTCCAACGCTTTTTTGAAATAACTTTGTTCAGTTACCTCGCGCGATATAAATACACTCGCGGACAGCTTGCGGTCGGCAGCAAAATAGCTCACCACCTTCTCTGCCAAACCTTTTGTTTCGGCCGACTCTAAAAATAACCGGTCGGGGAAATCATCACCGGTTTCCGCTTTCGAGGTAAATACCTGGTACATACCGTCCACCTTGCGGCAATAACAGCCCAGGGGCAAATGGCAGCCGCCGCCAAAAAGTTTTAAAACCGTGCGCTCAACCGCCAGCTCTTTGGCAACTTTGGGATGATTCAACACCTTTAAGGCTGTTAATAGTTCAGTATCGCTTTCGCGTATCTGTATAGCCAAAACACCCTGCGCGGGTGCGGGAATAATTTCGTTGGGGGTTAATTCTTCTACATGAAACTCGCTCAAATCAATACCCAGCCGGCTAACGCCTGCTTTGGCTATCATAATAGCGTCGTATTTCTCATCGCGCAGCTTTTCTATGCGGGTGGGTACGTTGCCGCGCAGATCCGTAATTTCAAGGTCGGGGCGGTAGGCCAGTAGCTGCGCCTTGCGGCGGTTGGACGAAGTGCCCACAATAGCACCAAACTTTACCGATAGCTTTTGCCTTACATCCACGCAATCCTTCAATATAAGCAATAGTTCCGACGGGTCTTCCCGCTCTGAAACTGCCGCTATGATGAGTCCCGGAGGGTTTTCGGTAGGCAGGTCCTTGTGGCTGTGTACCGCCAGGTCAATAGTGCCTGCCAGCAGCTCCTCTTCCAGCTCTTTGGTAAAAAAGCCTTTGCCTTCCAGTTTATCAAAACTTAAATTCAGTATGCGGTCGCCCTGGGTTTTAATGATCCTGAGCTCGGCGGTAATACCCGCTTTTGCCAGGCTGTTCATCACAAAATTAGCCTGCCATAGCGCCAGGTCACTGCCGCGCGTACCTATAATTAATGTTCGTTCCAATAGGGATATTTTATTTGCAGGGCAAATTTAACTTTTATCGCTAACCTTTGGCAAATTTTATGACAATGTGAGGATTGGTTGACTATTCGGGGGAGTGGAATGTGCGGATATGCAGATGTGCGGATGTGCAGATGTTTGGCACAAAATTATTTTGTCGCGCAGCCCTGTCCCACCATTGGTGGACCACCTCCTTGCAGAATTATTAAAATATTACTTTTTAACCAGCGTGTATTTACCCCAAAAATCGGTGGGGCTTACCAGGTTTTGCATATCGCTCATAGCACGGGCCATTGCGGGCGGCATATCGGCAGTGCTAATATTGGTTATGCCGGCGGGCACGCCATCGCCGCCCACGGGGTTGCTATTCATACCCGGATGCATAAGCGCGACAAGGTTCACCCCGTTAAGCCTGATATTATAGGCAAAATCGTTACCATTTAAATGAAGATATTTTAGCGGGATAGCTATTTCAGCAGTAAGGTTGCCCATAGCATCATAATCAACACCCGTTTTTATGCCATACGAATTATAAACAGAAATAACCGTATCCGGAACATCGGCAGCAAATCCGGTGAGTTTAAGTTCTTTAATACTGCTCAATGCCCTGCGGCGCATAGCGATCATTGACGAATCCATTCCGGTCATTGCCTCATTCTGGCGCGGCCCTTGCGACCGCATAGATACTACCTGCTTTCTTAAACTTGCAAAATCAACAAGCGGATATTCTATAACATAAGCATCTTTCTCTTTTTTCTTACCGGTAGTATTAATGGTAATATCTATGCCGCCCCCTATAAATTTGTTGTTCACCACCTGGTCGGATGATTTCATTATAAAATACAGGTTCTTATCATCATTCGCCATAGTATAATATAAACCGGTAGTTCTATTATAGGCCTGGAAGGTATCATTCCACTCGCTTAATTTACCGTCAATTTTAACTTTGGCCGGAGCCCAAACACCGTTTTCCTGAATGCCGTTTAATTTTTGCGCCTGCACGGAGAAATTTATGCCCGTTAATAAAAGAGCTGCTAATAGGTGTTTGCTGATTGCCTGCAGAGGTTTCATCACAATTAAATTATTAAAGTTTAAATAAAAATAGGTGCCGTGAATATACGACGGAAATTTAGCTTTATTGGTATATTAACATTGTTTAACAAAATATGCGACTGGCCCAAACGCCGGTTAGAAAAGCAATGATGGGGTGAGTATGGGCGTGGGTTGTTAATTATTATTGATCAAAATATCTTTAGCCATTACCATAGGTACGCTAATGTATTTTTTCTCCATATAGTTAATAACGCGTTCCAGCACCTCGCGCGATTGCTGATCCATGCCCTGCAGTTCTTCCGCAAAAACGCTGTTGATGGCGGTATTGCGAATTTCTTTTATTTTTTCGGGCACTTCGCGCATAGCCAGCTCAATGCGGCGCTGTTTCAGCATGGTTAAAAACTCGGCTATGTTTTGCTCAATGATAGCTTCGGCATGGGTAAGTTCCTGGTAGCGTTCCTGCAGGTTGCGTTTTGCAACCTCGTTCAATGAACATACCTCGATAAAATTAACGGGGAATTGCTCCAAAACTTCGGGAGCGGTATCATTAGGGATAGCCAGGTCCACAATGGTTTTCCTGGTCGTCTCGCCGTTGAGTAAAGAGGTATAAATTTCGGGGGTAATAATGGGATCGGTTGATGAAGTACAGGTAATGATCACATCAAAACCTTTATTATAATTTTTTAGAGCATCTATGGTAAACGCTTCGCCGCCGAGGTCGGCAGCCAGCTTCTGAGCTTTAGACAAGGTGCGGTTAAACACCGCGAAGTTGGAAAATTTATGTTTTTGAAGGTATTTGGAGATATTCTGGTTGGTTTCGCCGGCGCCTATAATGAGGATGCGGGCATTGGTACAAAGCTTAAGGTCCTTTAGCTTACGGTAGGCCAGCGATACTACCGATATGGGGTTGCGCGAGATGTTGGTATTGGTGTAAACCTCCTTGGCGGTTTTAACCACAGCGTTCATGAACATTCGCAGGCAATCGCCGGTGAGGCCGGCCTCACGGCAATCCTCATACGCCTTTCGCAACTGGGCCAGTATCTCTTTTTCGCCAACTATCAAACTTTCCAGTGAGCAGGAGGTACGCAGCAAATGATTAAGCGCGTCCTGGTCGGTATATATAGAAGCAGCATCCACAAAAACGCCCATATAATTGGCACATAAGCCAATGTCTAATTTTTCGATGAATTTTTTTGCAAATGCCTTATCAACCACCTGGGGGGTTATCATTACAAACTCCACGCGGTTACAAGTAGCGAGATAGAAAATTTCGGATATACCAAATTCGGTTTTTGCCTGTTGCAGCTTATCCGTAAGGTTTTCCTGGCAGATCACCAACTTACCCAATTCCTTCAGCTCGATCTGTTTATGTGTAAAAGCTATTACCTTTAAATACTTCAAAGCGTTTTTAAATTTGACCCAACAAAAATAACATCCTAAAACAGAAGCAGTGTCAAGCCTTTGTCATACAGTTGTATTTAGAATGTTTATAAATAAATGGCTTTTTATTGCCAAAACAAATATGAACATTCAAAAAACGGCTTTTAAATTAAGAGATCATTAAAAAAGGTGATGCTGGTCATTTTAATTTACAAGGCGCAAAATTATATATTTGGTTAGTTGATGCCATTGTGGTAATATTACCTATAATGATCAAAAAAGAATATTTCACCCTATCGGGCAGCAAAGGCCGTGCGATGCTCGCGGATCTTACCTATGACGAGGCATTTAAAGATGCCCCGCTGGTAATTTTCGCGCATGGTTTTAAAGGTTTTAAAGACTGGGGTACACATAACCTCGTTGCCAACTACTTTGCCGAAAACGGTTACCGCTTTTTAAAATTCAATTTTAGCCATAACGGCACTACGCCCGATAAGCCGCTTGATTTTACCGACCTGATAGCGTTTGCTGACAATACATTCACGATGGAGCTGGACGACCTTAACACAGTTGTTGATTTTGCCTGCAACGGTTCGGCCATACCACGCGCCAACGGCGTATATTTAATTGGTCATAGCATGGGCGGCGGCATAAGCATTATTAAAGCCGCCGAAGACAGGCGGATAAAGAAGCTGATCACTATGGCAGCTGTTTCAAGCTTTTATAACCTATGGCCCAAAGCAGCCGAAGAACAATGGAAGCTGCAAGGCATTATGTATGTGACCAATAGTCGCACCAACCAGCAAATGCCTTTAAAAACAACCATTTTATATGACCTGGATAAACACCCCAGTCGGTTAAATATTTTAGCAAAGGCTGCCGAAATAACACAACCCTGGTTAATTGTACATGGCGATGAGGATAAAACCGTACCATTAAAACAGGCAAAACAATTAAAAAAGGCACAACCCAAGGCCGAACTGCTCATAATTAAAGGCGGCGACCATACTTTTGGCGGCTCACACCCCTATGCAGCGAATACGCTCCCGGCCGGCATTCAGGAATTTTGCCTGCAGTCGGTTCTTTTCTTAAACAGGTAGTATAGAACACTAAAACTGACTTTAACGTCTGTTTTTATTTAGTTTATTCAAAATACTTTACATTAGCACAATGAGTATAAGCGGATCGCGAAAAAAAGGGAAGAAATTTTTAAACCCCATACCAACAGATCTGGGCGGGTTTAGCAAGATCGTGCCTATTATTCGGGAATACCGGGCCAACAAAGCCGAGGTACTACCCAAAAAAACCATTGGGCCCTTTTAAAACCGATACCACAATTTACCAAACACTACCCGAAAGCGGGCTGCGCATAACCTGGGTGGGCCATTCGAGCTTGCTTATAGAAATTGACGGAAAGACGATATTAACCGATCCGGTTTGGAGCCAGCGGGCATCATTTATGCAGTCGATGGGGCCCAAGCGTTTTTTTGAGCCGCCATTGGCTTTGAGCGAACTGCCCCCGCTGGATGCCATTATCCTATCGCACGATCATTACGACCATTTAGATAAAGCTACCATTAAATTTTTCGCTGGAACAGAAATTCCGTTCTATTGTTCTCTGGGCGTTGGCGCGCATCTTAAAAGTTGTGGCATCGCTAACGACTATATCATAGAAATGGATTGGAGCGATAGCGTAATGCTGAAACATGACTGCGTGATTACCGCTACGCCGGCAAGGCATTTTTCGGGACGGGGATTAATTGGCCGCAATGAAACTTTATGGTCATCATTTGTAATAAAAGGCACCCAACATAATATATTTTTCGGCGCGGATTCTGGCTGGTTTCCCGGGTTTAAGGAGATTGGCGATACATTCGGCCCTTTTGATCTTACCATATTGGAAATTGGCGCTTATGGCAAATACTGGCCCGATATACACATGGGCCCCGAACATGCTGCAAACGCGCACCTGGCCCTCAATGGTAAATTGATGATGCCTATCCATTGGGGCACTTTTAACCTCGCCCTGCATGCCTGGTACGAACCCATTGAAAAATTGCAGGAGTTTGCCAAAGAAAAAAATATACAACTTTTTGTACCCGAACCGGGCAAACCGACTGAAGTTACAGGTGAGTATAATTCGGGGTGGTGGAGGAAGTCTTTGTAATAGGCTATTTGCAGTTTATTTAAATGGATTATTGCCAGCTGCAAACTTAAAACTGCCAACTACTCTGCTGGCTCTATCCAATTCCCATCGTCTTTAATAATGCCGATCAATTCATCCAGCGCGTTAACCGAGGTGATGTTTTTCTTTACCGCCTCCTTACCACGATACAGCGTAACCTTATCGGTACCCGAACCTACATAGCCATAATCGGCATCGGCCATTTCGCCGGGGCCATTTACTATGCAGCCCATTATGCCAATTTTTAACCCTTTTAAATGACTGGTGCGGCTGCGGATCATCTGCGTGGTGACCATCAGGTCGAACAATGTACGCCCGCAACTTGGGCACGATATATATTCTGTTTTTGATATACGCGAACGCGTGGCCTGTAAAATACCAAAAGCGGTTGAAGTGATAGTTTTGGTATCAACTGTTGGGGCATCTATCCATATACCATCGCCAAAACCGTCTATCAATAAGGCGCCGAGGTCGGTAGCTGCTTGTAGTTGTAAGTCCTGGGTATTGAGTTCTAAGTCCCGAGTTTTGAAAGTGAAGGACCTTTTGATAATAACCGGCACATCAAGTTCCAACTCTTCCATTTTAAAGAAGAAGGAACGCTGATCGGCCATGCCGTGCAGGGCATCTGTTTCCAGGATAAAAACCAGTGAATTACTGAACGGCAGCGCGCCAAACGCGTCCGAATCTAAATCGGCGGGTTTTAACCTCACCAGGTTCAGGGTTGATGAATGGTCTGCATCGCCCACATACTCCTGCAAAGTAAACACAGGGTGACAATTATTTTTATCGGCCAGCTTTAGCCAGGCTGGGTAATTATATAATTGCTTTAAGTTAGCCGGTAAAGTAAATGATGGCAATTCATCGCCTAAATAAACAAAATCAACCGATTGCTCGGCCATATTGTATTTGTCCAATAAGGGTGCGTAGATATAGCCCGCGTCGTTCAATACCGAAGCATCTTTTAAATTAGCTTTCGACAGATCAACTACAACCCGCGGTACCATGTGCCCGCCTATAAAGGCATTGGCTTCGTAGGTATGGCGTTTTGAAGCTGAAAGGTAAAAGGTGAAAGGTAAAAGGTTGGTATTGTTACCTTTTACCTTTAACCTTTCAGCCTTTGACCTTTCAACATAGCGCTCCACCAACGCTATAGCCACCGGGGCTTCGGCTTCGGGTTCTTCGGTTAATGATACACGTACAGTATCCCCCAGGCCATCCTCTAATAAAGTGCCTATACCAAGGGCCGATTTAATGCGCCCGTCTTCGCCGTCGCCGGCTTCGGTTACGCCTAAGTGTAGCGGGTAGCTCATGCCTTCGGCAACCATGGTTTCCACCAGCAGGCGGTAGGCTTGCACCATTACCTGCGGGTTGCTCGATTTCATGGAGACAACCAGGTTATAATAATTCAGCGTTTCGCACATCCGCATAAACTCCATAGCCGATTCAACCATACCCCGCGGGGTATCGCCGTAACGGCTCATTATCCTGTCGCTCAACGAGCCGTGATTGGTACCTATGCGCATGGCGGTGCCATATTCTTTACATATTTTTACCAGCGGGGCAAATTTCTGATAAATGCGCTCCAGTTCGCCCTGGTATTGCAGGTCGGTATAATCTATCTGGTCGAATTTCTTTTTATCGGCATAGTTGCCGGGGTTAATCCGAACTTTCTCTACAATACGTGCGGCAACTTCTGCAGCGTTGGGGGTGAAGTGAATATCCGCTACCAGCGGGGTGTTATACCCTCTTTGGCGCAGTTGTTTTTTGATTTCGGCTAAATTATGCGCCTCTTTAATGCTGGGCGCGGTAATGCGCACATACTCGCAGCCCGCGTTGATCATCCGGATAGACTGCTCAACTGTACCTATGGTGTCCATGGTATCGGTAGTGGTCATGCTCTGTATGCGGATGGGGTTATTGCCGCCCATGGGTACATCGCCAATAAATACCTCGCGGGTTGCAAAACGCGAGTATTCCGTTAAGGAGTTACAATAACGGCCGGGCAGTAATTTTATGGCAGGAATATTCATGTAGGAGCTAACATTTTATTAATGTACAAAGTTACTAATTTACCTATTGCTATATTTACACCAATTTGTAAAACATGAACGAAGAATATTACTTATTGGAAGGCGATGATAAAAAGGGGCCGTTTACCTTTGATGAACTGGTAAAAATGGATATCGGCATTTATACAGAAATAATAACACCTGTTAGCGATAAACCGCAATACGCGTCGGAGCTACCGGAGCTTAACGGGTATTTTGAAACGAAAGGTATCTATTTCCCTACCGAAGATAACCTGGCTACTTTTGGCAAACGCGGGCTGGCCTTTATTATTGATTATTTCCCCATATACCTGTTAGTGGAGAATACAGAGGTGTATATAGGTTTTATAACGCTGCCAACTAATTATAAATTTGGTATGCCCGTACCCGATTCTATGCTGGTACTTTCTATAAGTGTTTTGATAGCGTTTTTATTGTACAATACTATTTTCGAAACCACACCACTAAAAGGCAGCATTGGTAAAATGATACTTAAGCTGATAGTGGTTGATGTTAACGGCCGCGGATTATCATTTCCCAGGGCATTGGGGCGTAATTTAGGGGTAATGTTATCAATGACTATCTGGGCGCCTTTTTTAACTGTTCTGTTCAACGACCACCGCCAAGCCTGGTATGATAGCCTGGCTAAAACTTATGTAATAACAAAACCCTGAATTTTTAAGCCGATTAATACTTGCTCACTTTAAAAGAAGCCATACCACCGCTTATTTTTATATACATTTTGTTTTTAGCGGAGCTGAACCCCGGGGTTTCGTAATCGTTGTCCCTGGTTTCGTTAAAGCCCTCAAATTTGGTAGATGCAAGGCCGGTGCTGCTTGTTATATGGCAGGCAGCGCTTTCGGGTATACTGATATGAACATCGGACATACCTGTTTCAACAATAACATTGGTAACAGCCAACGGCTGCC
>JABDBW010000030.1:19985-29324 GCA_013288485.1 Bacteroidota bacterium | reverse complement strand
AAATGGGTATAAGGTAACGGAACAGGATTTCCAGGAAGGCGAATCTGCCGGGGTTAAAACTGTTACACTGCAATTGGAGGGTGATTTTGCCTACGGTTATTTGAAAGGCGAAAACGGGGTGCACCGTTTAGTACGAATATCACCGTTTGACTCGAATGCCAAGCGCCATACATCGTTTGCATCGGTTTATGTTTACCCGCTGGTTGATGATACCATCGAGATAGATATTAACCCGGCCGATATTGAGTTTGAAACTTTCCGCTCGGGCGGCGCGGGCGGTCAAAATGTGAATAAAGTGGAAACTGCCGTGCGCTTATACCATAAGCCATCGGGCATCATTATCAAGAACCAGGAATCGCGCTCACAACTGCAAAATAAGGATAATGCCATACGCCTGCTAAAATCGCAGTTGTATGAAATTGAAATGCGCAAACGCGCCGAGGCGTCGAACAAAATTGAAGGCAACAAAAAGAAAATAGAGTGGGGGTCGCAAATACGTAATTATGTACTGCATCCTTATAAATTGGTTAAGGACCTGCGCACCGACTACGAAACATCAAACGCTGCCGCGGTTTTGGATGGCGACCTGAACGATTTTTTAAAAGCCTACCTCATGGAGTTTGGCGGCCCGAAAAGTTAGCCACTTCCAATTAAACTTACGAAGTTTCTAAAACTTCGTAAGTTTTCTCCTGCAATTACCAAATTCTCTCCCATACCTGCTGTATACTCATTACAGATTGATACAACTTATTGTTAAAGGCATTTTTGTGATACTTAAATTTCACAAAATTCCTTTTCCTGCTATGAAAAAATCAGGGCACACAAAAGTTGTACAACTATTGCCTATAATACTTCTAAGCCTTATTTGCTTTAATGCCAATGCTCAAAAACTTCCATCCACCCAGAAAATTAGTTTATGGGCCCCAGATCATATAATAATTGATGGAAAGGCAACCGAATGGGGTGGCAAATTTCAGGCTTATAATTCGGCTAATCATTTGTTTTATACTATAGCAAATGACAATAAAAATCTTTATTTAATTGTTCAGTCATATAGCGACCTTGCTGTTCAAAAAATCACCCGATGGGGCATCACATTTACCATAAACAGCTCTCTTAAAAAAAATGCTAAGGATATAAATAATATATCTATAAGTTTTCCAATAGAGTACGAGAAAGGTGTGGGCATTATCAGAGGAGTAGCACTTGGCTACCTTAGAAATAAAAGCCTGGTGGTCAATAAAGATTCTTTACAGAAAGCGCTGAATGAGAAAATAGTTAATGCATTTAAACTAATACAAATTAGCGGTGTAAAAGGCATTGATAATGGAAATATCTCTGTTTATAATAGTAATGGCATAAAAGCGGCGGCTTTATTTGATGATAAAATTACCTATACCTATGAATTGGCCATCCCGTTAAAATATTTGAATGGTTCAATAAATGAGGGTACACCATTTAGTTATAATATTAAATTAAATGCGCCTGTAATTAACCCAAGAGCTCCTCTTGCACCAATGAGAGTTGACGGCGGAAGAGGTCCTGCCGAGGATGATCAGGATTACTTGTTTAATCCTACAGATTTTTGGGGAGAATACACTTTGGCAAAAAAATAATCATTTTTAGAAAGAAAAACCATCATCATGAAAAAAAGGATATTATTACTGTTCGTATTGTTTATAAGTTGCGGCGTAAGGCTCTCCTTTTCACAAGACCTGCAGCGTGGTCCTTTTGGGAACTATGATCGCATTAATTTCAAACCGGTTGTTAACCATGCTCTTGTACATGAGCAGGCAAACATTTTAAACAGCAACCTATCTGGCCTTGTCCGAAATTTCATCGCCCGCAATTTTTTTGATCGTCAACCCCCAAATGAAGATAAAAATTTTGATATCCGGTTTGATAAATATGTACGGGCTCCAAGAAAATTTTCGGTATATAATATTAATACGATAGAACTTTTTTTAGAACATCAACAAATCCCTTATGGTGTATACCTAATTAGTACCGATGGAAAAAACAGTGATTATGATGTTGAAAATGGGATACTTGACAATAAATGCCTTATTGATATGTCGGCATACCAACCCGGCAAATATCAAATCGTGATAGGGCGGCAATTATCGGGGGGATATAGGGATACGACAAACGAGTTGCATATCCCGCTCACCTTACTTCCGCCGCGCCCATTGAAATTAAAAGTATTGTTATTACTAAGCCTGCCTTTCCTTGAGGCGGCATGCGTTGCAGCAGTTTTGTTGTTTTGGATTTATAGGCGCAGAAGCAAAAAAAAGCTGGCCCGCTCTATACAGGCGCGTCAAACTATCAATTTAAAGTTACGGTCTATACGCGCCCAATTAAACCCGCACTTTATGTTTAACGCCCTTACGTCTATTCAAAACCTGATGAATAAAAATGATACTAAGGGCGCCAATCATTATTTAGCCAAGTTTGCCGAATTGACCCGGAAAGTATTAAACACCAGCGACCAGGAACTGATAAGCCTGGAAGATGAGGTTAAAATTTTAGACGATTACCTGCTGATGGAGCAATTGCGCTTTAATTTTCAATACGAAATAAAAATTGATGATAACATTAACGCGGCCAATACCGAAGTGCCGCCTATGTTATTACAGCCGTTCGTTGAAAATGCCGTAAAGCATGGCGTAGCAAATTTGCGCGAAAAGGGGCTTATACAGATACTCATCAATCAGAACGGTAACAACCTTGAATTTTCAATTAGCGATAACGGCCCCGGCTTTCAGCAAAATAATGCAAATTACGCCGAAGGTGCATTCGGTTTAAAATTGAGCGAAGAACGTATTAAACTGTTAAATGAAGTTTATACGGATCAGTTCGCCTCCTTAAATATCACGTCAAACGCGTCGGGCACAACGGTAGTCATCATACTTATAAACTGGATATCGTAAATTGCAGGCGATGAATATCCGCAGTATAATAATTGATGACGAACCTAACAATATTGAGAACCTTCGTTCCATTATCAATACCTATAGCCCCGAAGTTGAAATAATTGCAACCGCGCTTAATGCCGCCGACGGTATTAATGTTATAAGGACTCATCAGCCCGATCTTATTTTCCTTGATATTCAAATGCCCGGTGCATCCGGCTTTGATGTTTTAAAAGCATTTACACCCGTAAACTTTGAGGTGATATTTATTACCGCCTATGATCAGTATGGTATACAGGCCATCAAATTTTCCGCGTTAGATTACCTGCTAAAGCCGATAGACATCACCGAATTTAAACTGGCTATATATAAGGCAACAGAAAAGATAAGCGCCCGCAAACAAAACCATAGTATTGAAAACCTGCTGGCATATATCAAGTCGGGCCAAAGAGAAATACCAAAAATAGCCCTGCCCACTCTTAATGAAACAATGTATGTAAAGGTTACAGACATTATTAGATGTGAGGCCGAAAATAATTACACCACCTTTTACCTGCAAAATGGCGAGCGTATTTTAGTTTGCAAAACACTGAAAGAATTTGCCGACCTGTTACAGCCGCATCAATTTATTCGTACCCATCAATCGCATCTTGTCAATCTGCACTTTGTAAAAAGCTATTTAAAAGAAGACGGAGGGACACTGCTTTTAAACGACCAAACTAAAATCCCTATTTCCCGCCAAAAAAGGGATAAAGTGAAACAGGAATTAAATAAAAGCTTATAATTGTATAAACCTTTTATTATGAAACCCTTTTTTACGTTCCTGCTATTAATGGCTATGGCTCTTATTTCGCGCGGTCAGGGCACCGCGCCTGTTATTCCTTTATATCCTATCGGTGTGCCTAATTCAAAAACAACGCCTGCTGATTATGTGGAAGAGATAAACCCTACCCATTCATCAAAAGTTTCTATACCAACCCTAATTCCGTTTTTTCCTGAAAAAGGGAAGGGAACCGGCACGGCGGTAATTATATGCCCCGGCGGTGGTTACAGCGGTTTGGCTATGGACAAAGAGGGTTACGCCATTGCCAAAGAGTTTAATAAGATCGGTGTCGCGGCGTTTGTACTCAAATACCGCCTGCCCAGCGACCTGATAATGGTTGATAAAACCATAGGCCCCATGCAGGACGCGCAGACGGCGATCATTATGGTGCGAAAAAACGCGGTGGCCTGGGGCATTGACCCGGCAAAAGTTGGTATTATGGGATGCTCGGCAGGAGGGCATTTGGCTTCAACGGCAGGTACACATTTTAAACCAGTGGTTGACAATGTGGGTAACATTGGCATACGGCCCGATTTTATGCTGCTGCTGTACCCGGTTATTACTTTTGGGGAGTATGCTAATAAAGGTTCGCGTGATAAACTGGTGGGTTTAACCCCAACACCCGATCTGGTAGAGCTTTACTCGAACGAAAAACAGGTTACAGTAAATACACCGCCAACCTTTATTGTACAGGCCGGCGATGATAAAGTTGTACCTGTGCAAAACAGCTTAATGTTTTACGAGGCCCTAATAAAAGCAAATGTAAAAACCGAGATGCACCTGTTCCAGGCCGGAGGGCATGGGTTCGGGCTCACTAACCCTAAAAGCAATGAGCATTGGTTTGAATGGTGCGCAAGCTGGATGAACGCGAATGGATTTTAATAAATATTCTAATCTGTCATTTCGAACGAAGAGAGAAATCTATACACGGACAAGTAACCGTCATATATGTATAGATTTCGATCCGCCTAAAGGCGGATCGAAATGACACATCTTTTAATTTATATATCATGAAAAAGTTATTTATAACGACCTTACTATTTGCCATCGCGCTATCCCTAACCCATGCGCAGGAAGCACCTATACCTTTATATCCCAACGGCATACCCAATTCAAAACCAACCCCCGCTAATTATATAGAAACCCGAACCGGCAATTGGGCCAAAAACGTAAGTGTACCTACGCTTACGCCATATCTTCCTGAAAAAGGTAAGGCTACCGGCACCGCGGTAATTGTTTGCCCCGGCGGGGGCTACTACCAGTTATCAATGGATAACGAAGGAAATAATATAGCGGCGGCCTTTGCTAAATTGGGCATAACCGCGTTTGTGCTAAAATACCGCCTGCCCAGCGATTTGATAATGGTTGATAAAACCATAGGCCCCTTGCAGGATGCACAACGGGCATTAATAATAGTACGCACACGCGCCGCCGAGTGGGGCATTGACCCGTCTAAAGTAGGTATGGCGGGTTTTTCGGCGGGAGGGCATTTGGCTACAACAGCCGCGAACAGGTATACTACGCCGGTTGTTGCCAATACGGCTAATATTAACTTACGGCCCGATTTTATGATACTGCTTTACCCCGCTACAACTTTTAGCGATACCAACCATCACGACTCTAAAGACCATTTAATTGGCCTCAACCCTACAGCGGCCGATATTGAACTGTATAGTAGTGAAAAACACATCACCTCAAATACACCACCGGCGTTTATTGTCCAGGCCGAAGATGACCCGTTGGTAGCCATACAAAACACATTAAACTTTTATAGCGCTTTGGTAAAAGCTAATGTAAAAGCCGAAATGCACATTTACCAGGCAGGCGGCCATGGCTTTGGCCTCATCAATAAAAAAAGCAAGGAGCACTGGATGGATTGGTGCATAAACTGGATGAATGCCAATGGATTCTGATACCGTTGTCAGATTCCGTTGTCTGTGTCCTCACAGACAACGATTTCGAAATTCAAAACATATTGCCGTTAATTTGTTATAACATACATATAAACTTTATAATCATGTTGATCAAAAAAATACTAATCGGGATAGACAATAGTAAGTTTGCCGAACACGCTGCGAAATACGGCTTTGATATCGCCCATAAATTTAATGCAGTCGTTGGCCTTGTAAATATTGTTGAACCGGCCATAATGCCCTATAGCAATAACGATGTTATTTTAGGCTCAACCCCACAGGATATGGGCACGGCTGATATGGAAATGATAACTATTCAAAATGAAGTTTCGCAAAATCTAATAGCTAATACGATTAAAAAATTTGGCGACGGCTTAAAAATTACCCATTTCAGCGAGTTTGGTAATACTGCCGACGGCATAATTAATTGCAGCAAAGAATTTAAAGCTGATATGATAGTTATTGGTACGCATAGCCGCACCGGGCTTGACCGCCTGATAATGGGCAGCGTTGCCGAACACGTAGTGCGCCACTCTGAAGTGCCGGTACTGGTGGTGCCGTGGATGGATCATAGTTCATAGTTGATGGTTCATAGCTGAATCACGCCATGAACTATTAACCATGAACCATCAACTTAATAGAGCAACCTAAACTTTATCGTATGTTCAATAGCCTTTAGCTCATTTAATACCTCGGTACCATAGCCGGTATGTACGTCGGTAATTACATAGCCTATTTGCTCGTTGGTAACCAAAAACTCGGCAACTATATTAATATTGTGGCGGGCAAATACATCATTTATCTTCGCTAATATACCCGGTACGTTTTTATGAATATGTATTAACCGGTGAGCGTTATTAATACGCGGCGGCTGTAAATCGGGGAAATTGGCGCTGGTATGCGTTTTTCCCTCATTCATAAAAGAAATTACGCGCTTTGGTAAAAAATCATCATTACGGGGGTTATGCTTGGGGTCATCAAAAATAATAATGCCGCTATCGCAGGCCGTTTCAGCCAGCTTACGGCCAATTTTTCCAAAACACCCTATAACTTTTAGCCGGCCTGCATTTTGTACCTGTTCCGGCGTTGGCTGGTTTTCTTCGTCACAAAACAATATGCCCGCTTCTTCCAGGTATTTTTCTTCTACACTGTCGCGCTGGCGTACATTATAACCTTCTTTACGTATTTGTGCTAAAGCTTCTTCTTCAATATTACCTACAACCAAACATTTAATACGATTTTTGGGGTATGATATAGCACGCGGCAGCTTATTGATATATAAAAACTCGTCAAAACTTGGCGTAATATGGTCGGCCCTTTCGGCTACAGATTTCCGCTCAATATTCTCTGTAAACGCGAAAAACTTTTTGATCATCCCCGATTCTTTTAACTGAAAATCAGAATAACCATCGCCAATACCATAAATATCACCTTCCAGTTTAAGTTCCTTTAACAGCTTTACTTTACCGCCCTCCTGCGACAGGGGGTTCGTGCGGTCATAGCCAATAATATTACCCTCATCGTCAAATTCAAAGGTATTGGCATAAATGTTTTCTTTTTTAATTTGATACTCGGTAACTACGGGTATAATAAACTCCTTAAACCCGCCCGATACGATCAATACCTCATCCTGGTGATTTTTAAAAAATATGGTATTGCGCGAAAATGAAGTAGAAACCTTTTTCTTTAAATGTGTTATCAGTTGCTTTAAATGCTCGCGGTTGGCCTGCAAAAGTTTAACACGCGCCTCCAGGCTTTGACTGAATGACAACTTGCCTTCCATAGATGCATTGGTAAGGTCCTCTATCTGTTTGTATATTTTTTCTCTGTCGGGATGGTTTTTGAGGGATATGCGGGCAAGCTCGTCTAATGCCTCAACCTGTGTAAATGTGCTGTCGAAATCTATGATAAAGTATTGGCTCATTATGCTTAATATATGGTCACGCCCCATCCCGGCAGCCGTCGGCCATCAGGATGATCGGGATAGCAAATGTGCGATTTTTTGATTGTCAAATTAAGTTTAATAATAATATAAGTGAAAAAACTTTTTTTAAGGCTTAAACCTTTTATTAGTAACTTGTCTAACAATATATCTATTAAATGAGAAAGCAGCTATGAAAAAATCAATTTATGCCGCGGTAATAATTTTAATGGTATCGGGTTTATCAGCATGTACCAGTTACGATTATTATGTTGCAGGCTTAAACCGGACCAATTTAAGCAGATACCGCACTTTTGCATGGATGCCAATGCCACGTAATAGCGATAAAACAAATACCAATATTGTTGCTGATGCTAAAATTAAAGATGCCGCAACGGCGGCACTGACAAATAAAGGATTAATGCTGAACCAGCGCCAGCCCGATCTGCTGGTGAGTTACTCAACCATAGTGGGCACGGGAGTACGTACCTATTATTATCCTAATTACGGTGGTATTTATCCCGGCTATGGTTTTGGCTTCGGGTGGGGTGGTTTTTATCGTCCGTATTATTATGCTTATGGCGCGCCGTTCGCATACGGCGGTATGGTTGTTGACCAGGAGCATTATAAAGAAGGAACACTAATTATCGACCTCATAGACCGCAATAGCAGGCAGGTTGTTTGGCGCGGGTATGGCGTTGGAGAAGTTCATCGTAACCATGAAAAGGATATTGAAGAACTGCCAAAAGAAGTAAGCGGTGTGTTAGATCAGCTAAGCTTGGCCCCATCTATTGCTCCTCCTGCAGGAGGTGGGAGGGTTAGAGGTGGCCGAAGGCCGGTTGTTGCCCCTGCTTCAAGCAAATCAATATAACCTATAAGAAATCTTATACGTCATTTAAAGTAAATGGGGTATAAGATTTCTCTCTACGTTCGAAATGACATTATTTTTAATGAAATTTAGCCTTGCAGATATTTACGATTTTTGCGGGGCTTTTTTTATGCAGGGCTCTCTGCTTTTCGCGCGCGGTATAAATGCAGTATAGTCAATAACAAGGCCCCGGCCGCCAGAACCACCACCCACGAGTCAATAGGGCAGGCCGCGTCAATATCGCCATCATTGCAGGGCAGGGCGCCCTGGGCAAAAAGCACGGCCACGTTCACTATTAAAAATAAGGAGGTTAAAACAATTCTTTTTTTCATTCCGCCGGTCATCCTGGTCTGTTATTTGTTCAATTATAGTTTTATAAACGTACTGCTGCCTATTATGGTATTGTCTTTTGCATTGGTTACCTGCACAAAATAAGTTCCCGGGTATAAACCGCTCACATCATCCTGCCAGTTAGGCTGGGCAGCGGTAACGGTTTTTACAATAATACCCGCGCTGCTGGTTATGGTTATTTTATACGAAGCGGAAGCGTTTGTAGTTGCATCCGTCTTAATAACTAAATTTAAAGTAGTGCTTGCCGGGTTAGGATAAACGGTTATAATATTTGCGCCAATGTTATTACTTAACGGCGAATACATAATAGTTACCACCGATGAATAAGAAATAACGCCGTTAATATCCACTTGTTTTAACCGGTATTGGTTCTGCCCTGTAGCAGGCTTGGTGTCCAGGTCGGTATATGTTCCTAAACTGGCCGATGTTAAACTATCCAGCGTAATAAAAGTTTTGCCCCCGTCGGTGCTTCGCTGAAGCGTATATTGGGTATAGTTGGCTTCGTTTTTCGCTGTCCAAACCAGTTTTACGTCTCCCGTTTCTTTGGCTCC
>JABDBW010000030.1:0-19885 GCA_013288485.1 Bacteroidota bacterium | reverse complement strand
CCCCCGTCGGTGCTTCGCTGAAGCGTATATTGGGTATAGTTGGCTTCGTTTTTCGCTGTCCAAACCAGTTTTACGTCTCCCGTTTCTTTGGCTCCTGTAAAGCTGAGCAGTTGTACGGCAAGCGTAGGGTCCGGGCTAATAACCAGGCTAAAGCGGCTACCGGTACCGGTAGTATCGGCGGGAACTGTAAAGCTGTAGGTAGGGTTATTCTTTATATCCACCGAATCTTTCAGGAGGGCGTCTTTTAACCAAACGTCAAACACAGGAGCTAGGGTAATATCAGTCAAATTAAACTGGTAAAGGCCGGTTGAGGTAACACTTACGTATAAAGGGATAGTTTGATTTTGAGCCGAAAAAGGAAGCTGGCTAATAGCTAAAGCCTTATTGTTGCTGGCTATATTCGCAAGGCTTACTCCTCCTGTTCCCCTTAAATACAAAGCATCTTCGCCCGGAACATAGTCTGTATTGGCTGCGCCGTTAAAAATAAAAGTAGTTTCTTCTCTATTTACAGAGTCTTTTACCAGTTCCAGGTGTATGTGCTGGTCGGGGGCCGAGTTTCCCGCGTTTAACAGTAAAGTACCGGGCTGCGTACTAACCTTTGCCGATTCGTTAAAATAAAATGGGGTGCCGTTAACAGTAGTATGTACAAAAAAGCCCTGTCCGGCGGGTATAATATTTGAACCGCCGTTATTCGGCGTACCCGTAGTGGCACTGGTATTTAAATAAGTTGCATAAACTTTTAAAACCGGGTTAAATATATATACGGTCTGATCTGTATTGGTTGTGCAGCAAATGCCGGTTGTAGTACTGCTATTGCCAAAAATAGTATGCCAGTCTATCGAGCTTGCATAAGGGTTGCCTACCAGGTTAAAACCCTCTACAGTCGAATTGCCGGTGGCGGCGGTATAATCAAGGCCGCCTGTACCGGTGGGCCAGAATTTATAAGTTATTTGCCCCTGGTTTAAAACACCGGTGGCGCTGAAGGTAATATTGCTCGGAACGGTAGTAGTAAGGGTACCGGTATTGCCCCTGAAAAAGTAGGCATACCCGGCGCCTACCGGCAAATTATAATTGCTGCCGTCAATGGTGCCTATACTATAAAGGTTTGTATTATTAATTTTGGTGACCGCCCTGAAATTACCCACAGTAAATGAACTGTTGTCGGGTGTAATGTCATCGCGGTAAAGGTACAGGGCGGCGGCTGTGGTGGGGCCGGTTGCAGCATCAAAGCCGTTTGTAGCGCCACCCGAGCCGGTAAGCAAACTGCCGGTGCCCGCCAGGTACGATAGGTTGTAATAAGCTTTTGCCGGTGATGATGCCGGGTCGGAAACCGGTGATGACATCAGGCGGAAACCGCGTTCATTTAAATTGCCACCGGTTACAAAACGCTGTACATTTACACTGCCCGTAATGCTCGATCCGCCTGGTATGGCCGCTACCGTTGCCGAACCGGTGGTATCGGAGTTTAAGGTTAAAAAGCCGCCAGCGGCCAGCGTTGAGCTGCCGCTCATGGTTAATAAGCCCGCGCTCGCGACTGAAAAGCCGCCCGAGCTCATGGTTTTTGTACCGCCGCCGCTAAAGGTAACATTGTTAAATGTTGTGCCGTTACCCGTGCCGCCCGCTAAAGTTTGCGTAGTGCCGGTGAAATTTACAGTAGGCGTGCTCAAATCAACATAGTCACCCGCGTCGTTGGCAAGCGTGTTAGTGAAATTACCGGTGACGTTTAAATTGCCTGTCAATGCCGTTTTTATGCCTGTACCCGAAAAGGCTAAATTGGTATAACTGATACCGCTTGATAATGATGAGTGAGCTATAGCGGCATCTGTATAAACAGTTTGAGCGTTATTTCCTGTATAGCCAATGGTGGTCCCAGTACCAAAAGTTATCGTATTTGTTCCGGTTGCTGATAATCCCGTAAATGCTGACATACCCGTAAGCTGCAGCGTAGTGCTATTACCAATTGCAATGGTAGACGTGTTGGCAGCATTGGCATTAGTGGTCATTATACTATCAACCGACATTGTGCCGCCCGTTAAATTAAATAAGGCATTTTGTGTGCCGGTTGTATGGCTGGATGTAAGGGAAAGGTTACCGCTTAAATTAAGGTTGGTAACCCCCGAACCAAAAGTTTCATTATAGGATGCCGTACTGGTACCTGTAGCAAGCGTAACATTAAGGTTGTTTGCATTTATAGTGCCCGTGCCTGCAAGTGTAGCCGTATAGGCAGTGGTACCAGTGGTAACGTTGTTACTTTCGTAGGTGATATCTCCCGATATCGTTAAAACATCCGGGCTGTTTACAGTAATGCCGGGCGCCCGGCCACCTAACGTCCCCATTAGTATAGATCCTATGCTGGTATTACCGGATATAAGCGGGGCGTTAGTGAAAGTTGTTGTCGCGCCAATCACTACCTGGTCCGAACTTAAGGTAGGTGGTGAACTCCCCGACCAGTTTGTCGCTAAGGACCAGACATTGCTGGTTCCACCTGTCCATATATGCTGTACATAGCAGGTTATAGTAACAGTAGCGGTGCTGCTGCCCGCGGTATTAAAAGCGGTAATGGTATAAGTAGTAGCAGGCGATGAGACTGAAGGCGTGCCGCTAATAGCTCCTGTAGTGCTTGAAAAAGATAAACCCGTGGGTAAGGCAGGGCTTATGGTATAACCTGTTCCAATAATTTGCCTTATTTCATTATTGGTGGCATCAGCTACCATTATGTTACCGGTTGTAGGGTCAATACCCAGGCCGGCAGGGGCGCTAAAGGTAGCTGCCGTGCCAACACCATTTGCCAGACCAGCAGTGCCGCTGCCAGCCACTGTAGTAACCACACCCGCAGGCGTTATCATCCTTATTTTATTACCGGTAGCCTCACTAACATAAACATTGCCCGATGGGTCAACCGCTAGACCGTCCGGCGCGTTAAAAGTAGCGGCAGTGCCGGTACCATCTACCGAACTCGCCGTCCCGCTTCCTGCAAGGGTGGTTACCACCCCGGCGGGTGTTATCTTCCTTACCAGGTTATTAGTTTTATCAGCTACATAAACATTGCCCGAAGCATCAACATCAATACCCGTAGGAGCGCTGAAACTTGCACCCGACCCCGTACCGTTTGTATTGCCGGTAGCGCCTCCGGCATCGCCGGCGAAAAGGGTTACTACACCGCCTGTTGTTACCTGCCTGATCTGGTTACTACCCTGGTCGGCAATATAAATTGTACCCGAAACAGGATCATATACCGACCCTGACGGTGAACTAAAAGTTGCAGCTGAACCGGTGCCATTTGCATGACCGGCAGTTCCGGATGCACTTCCTGCTAAAAGACTTCCCGTAACAGACGATATAATAATTTGCCTGGCCTCATTATTACCAAGATCAGCAACGTATAAATTGCCCGATGCATCCAATGTTACATCACTGGGGTTAAAAAAAGTATTTGCTGCTGCACCCGTGCCATTGGCATTTCCGTGGCTTCCGGTACTGCTTACGCCGGCGAATGTAGTTTCTACAGCACCTGATGTAAGTTTCCTGATAGCATTATTACCCTTATCAGCCACATACATATTACCCGAAGCATCAATGGTGATTCCCGTTGGCGTAGTAAATCTTGCCGTTGTGCCCGTACCGGTTCCTGTGCCGGATACGGCCGTAGTGCTTCCTGCAAAGAGCGATACCGTACCATAAGCGTTAGCCGGTACCGCGCCGCCGGTATTTGTTGGGTTTAATGTAGTAATAGCGGTGCTAACTTTATAAGATTGCGGACCGGCATAGCTAATAGCAGGCGCGAAAAGTTTGGTGGTGATAGTAACCTGTGCTGATGAACTGCCTGCAACATTAAACCCGGTTATGGTATAAACCGTTGCTGCTGTAGCAACAGTAGGTGTACCGCTGATGGTGCCTGTGGTGCTGTCGAAAGTTAAACCAGTGGGTAAAGTGGGGCTGATGGTATAACCTGTTCCAATAATTTGCCTGATTTCGTTATTGGTCGAATCGGCAACCATGATATAACCTGTTGTAGGGTCAATAGCCATACCGGCCGGGGCGCTGAAGGTAGCAGCAGTGCCAACACCGGCTGCACGGCCGGCAGTGCCGCTGCCTGCCACGGTAGTTACCACACCGGCAGGTGTTATCATCCTTATTTTATTGCCGGTAACCTCACTAACATAAATATTGCCCGATGGATCAACCGTTATACCACCCGGCGCGTTAAAGGTAGCGGCCGTGCCGGTACCATCTAACGAACTGGCGGCGCCGCTTCCTGCAAGGGTGGTTACCACCCCGGCAGGCGTGATCTTCCTTACCAGGTTATTAGTTTTATCAGCTACATAAACATTGCCCGAAGCATCAACGCCAACGCTTGTAGGGCCGCTGAAACTTGCCCCCGACCCCGTACCGTTTGTATTGCCCGAAGCACCTGTAGCGCTGCCCGCGAAAAGGGTTACTACTCCGCCTGTTGTTACCTGCCTTATCTCGTTATTGGCCCGGTCGGCTATGTAAACTGTACCCGAAACCGGATCGTATACCGCCCCGGATGGCGAATGAAAAAGCGCGGCACTACCGGTGCCGTTGGTTAAGCCGCTGCCAATACTCACGCTGCCCGCCAAAAAGGTTGTTACGGCTGTGGAGGCAACAATTTTCCTGATCTCGTTATTAGAAAGATCAGCGACGTACAAATTACCTGATGGATCTGTTGTTATTTCTCTTGGGGCGTTAAAAGTCGCGGCTACACCGGTGCCATTGGCATGACCCGCGGTTGTAGTGCCTCCAAGTGTGCTTGTTGAACCCCCGGATATTTTCCTGATCATGTTATTGCCTTTATCGGCCACAAACATAGTACCCGAACTATTTACCGTAATCCCTGTAGGGCCGGTAAATTTTGAAGATGTATTAACGCCGTTTGTTGAACCGCCGCCACCGGTCGAACTCCCTGCAAAGAGCGATACAGTAGCATAAACCGTGGCCGGTACAGCGCCGCCGCTGTTTGTTGGCGTTAATGCGGTAATAGCATGGTTAATGTCGTAAGTATAAGTTGATGTGGTGTAACTAAGTGAGGGAGGGGTAGCCGTGGTTATGCTAACCGTAGTTGCGTTGCTGCCGCTGCTGTTATAGCCGGTAATAGTATAAGTAGTAGCCGAGGTTACAGCAGTGGGCGTACCGCTGATAATGCCTGTAGTGACATCAAAACTTAAGCCGGCGGGTAATGCCGGGCTAATGGTATAGCCGGTTAAAATTATTTTGCGGATGGTAGAATTGGTACCATTATCATCACCGGTAAAAACATGGCCCTGGCCATCGGCCTGTACCGCGTACGGGCTGTAAAACTGCGCCGCGGTAGTTACGCCGTCAACATCTGCCTGGGTCCCGCTTCCTGCCAGGGTGGTTAATGAGGCGCCAGCTATGGTACATGTCTTGATCAGGTTATCGCCTTCATCGGCAATAACCAGGTTACCGGAAACGGCATCAATAGTAATACCCTGGGGCGTGGTAAGGCCGCTGCTAACAATAGTAGTTACCGCACCGTTGCTTGTAGCTATCTTCCTTACTGTATTGCCACCTGCATCGTTAACATACAATTCAGAGGCGGAGTAAACAATGCCTGCCGGGCTTTTAAATGCAGCAGTAGCGCCGGTACCATTTGTTTCCGCATTAGTTCCGCTTCCAGCTAAACTGCTTACGACAGTCGTGCTTATAATTATTTTTCTTACGGTATTGCCGGTATAATCAGTTACATATAAATTGGTACCGTCTGTAGCAATTGCATAAGGGTTATTAAATGCGGCAGCGGTTCCGGTGCCTTGTGTTTCAGCAGCTGAACCGCTGCCCGCAATGGTTGTTACCACGCCTGTAGATATTACGATCTTCCTGATCTTATTGCCGGTATAATCGGCTACATATAAATTGGCTGATCCATCATAAACAATGCCCGAGGGGCCGTTAAATGTTGCTAAAGCGCCGGTGGCGTTATTTTCGCCCGCCGCGCCCGAACCTGCTAAAACAGTTTTTGTTCCTGATGAGTTGATCTTATAAACAATGTTCGCGGTAAAGTCTGTTACATATATATTTCCTCCTGCTCCATCAGAAGCAATTCCCCTGGGGTTATTTAAGCCCGAAGCTGCTGCAACGAATGTAGAAACCTGGCCATAAGTAGTAGCAGGTACCGCACCGCCTGTATTTGTTGGCGATAATGAGGTTATGGCGTTACCGGTAATATAAACCTGTGGTGTAGCATAACTAAGAATAGGCGCCTGGGCAAATAGTTTATTGCCAAACAGCATTGATCCGGCTGCGAGAAGAATATAACGTATTGTTTTTCTCAAAATAAAACTAATTTTTTATAGGTTGACGCTAAAAGTTACGTATTCAGCTTAAAGATAAAAAAAGATAAGCAAAAGTAACGGTTTTTTCGTATAATTTATTACGGGAAAGTTAAAAAAGTATATTAATCATACTGATACGTTAAACGTTCTGATACGTTAGTTTGCAGTTTATGTTTCAAGTTATCAGAAAGAATACCAATAGCTAACAACCCAATAATGCTTATATTGCTCTTTGGATGAAAAATAATATCATTAAGTACATAAAAACGGGTGATGGAACTATAACGTTTTTAACGATTTATTTGGAGTAAATACAAATGAAAAATTTATAAACCGGACGTAGAGCTATTTACCTGTAACGCGAACTGGGCTAACCGTCTTTCGCCCGCGGTATAAATGCAGTACAGTAAATAACAACGCCCCGGCAGCCATAACGATTACCCATGAGTCAATAGGGCAGGCCGCGTCAATATCGCCATCGTTGCAGGGCAGGGCGCCCTGGGCAAAAAGCACGGCCACATTCGCTATTAAAAATAAGGAGGTTAAAACAATTCTTTTTTTCATTCCGCCGGTCATCCTGATCTGTTATTTGTTCAATTATAGTTTTATAAACGTGCTGCTGCCTGTTATGGTATTGTCTTTTGCATTGGTTACCTGTACAAAATAAGTTCCCGGTATTAACCCGCTCACGTCACCCTGCCAGTTAGGCTGGGCAGCGGTAATGGTTTTTACAATAATGCCCGCGCTGCTGGTTATGGTTATTTTATACGAAGCAGAAGCGTTTGCAGTTGCACCCGTCTTAATAGCTAAATTTATAATGCCGCTTGCCGGGTTAGGATAAACGCTTACAATATTGGCGCCAATGTTATTACTTACCGCCGAATACATAATAGTTACCACCGATGAATAAGAAATAACGCCGTTAATATCCACCTGCTTTAACCGGTATTGGTTCTGCCCTGTAGCAGGTTTGGTGTCCAGGTCGATATATGATCCTAAACTGGCCGAGGTTAAACTATCCAGCGTAATAAAAGTTTTACCCCCGTCGGTGCTTCGCTGAAGCGTATATTGGGTATAGTTGGCTTCGTTTTTCGCTGTCCAAACCAGTTTTACGTCTCCCGTTTCTTTGGCTCCTGTAAAGCTGAGCAGTTGTACGGCAAGCGTAGGGTCCGGGCTAATAACAAGGCTAAAGCGGCTGCCGGTACCGGTAGTATCGGCGGGAACTGTAAAGCTGTAGGTAGGGTTATTCTTTATATCCACCGAATCTTTCAGGAGGGCGTCTTTTAGCCAAATGTTAAAAATGGGCGGTATATTGGTAATATCAGTCAAATTAAACTGGTAAGGGCCGGTTGAGGCAACGCTTACATTTAAAGGGATAGTTTGCCTTTGAGCCGAAAAAGGAAGCTGGCTAATAGCCAAAGCTTTACTGCCGGCTATATTCGAAAGGCTTACTTCTCCGGTTGATTGTAAATATAAAGCATCTTCGCCGGGAACATAGTCTGTATTGGCATTGCTGTTAAAAACCAGCACAGTTTCTTCTTTGTTCACCGTGTCTTTTGCCAGTTCAAGGCGCAGATGCTGGTCAACAGCGGGGGTAGCCGCGTTTAACAGTAAAGTACCGGGCTGCGAAGTAACCTTTGCCGATTCGTTAAATATAATGGAAGCGCCCGTAGTGGTGGCATGTACAAAAAAGCCCTGGCCCGCCGGTATAATATTCGAACCGCCGTTAGCCGCCGTACCTGTACTGGAGCTGGTATTTAAATAAGTCGCGTAAACTTTACTAACCGGGTTATAAATGTATATCGTATTATCTAAATTGGTTGAGCAGCAAATACCCGTATTGTTTCCTGCTGTGGTATTTCCAAAATTGGTATGCCAGTCGATCGAGCTTGCATAGGGGTTGCCCACCAGGTTAAAACCTATCACAGCCCCATTGCCGGTAGCCGCGATGTAATCCACACCGCTGGTACCGGTAACCCATGATTTATAAGTTATTTGCCCCTGGTTTAAAGCGCCCGTGGCGCTGAAGGTAATATTGTTCGGCACAGTGGCGGGATTCACACCGTTATTGCCCCTGAAAAAGTATAAAATCCCGGTACCCACGGGTAAGCTAAAAGTACCGTCAAGAGTACCTAAACTATACGTATTAGTATTATTTATTTTATTGATCTCCCGGTAATTACCCACGGTAAATGTATAGTTAGCGGGTGTCTCATCATCACGGTAAAGGTACAGCGTGGGGTTGCCTGCAGCATCCCATCCGTTTCCTGTGCCGCCCCCGCCGGTGAGGTAACTGCCGCTGGACTTCAGGAAATCAAGGTTATAAACGCCCGCGGCCGCGTTAACAGCCGATGAGATAAGGCGGTAACCACGCTCAGTTAAAGTGCCCCCGGTCATAAAACGCTGCCAAATTACATTGCCCGTAATGCTCGACCCGCTTGGTATATTTGCTACTGTTGCCGAACCGGTTGCATCGGAGTTTAAGGTTAATACGCCGCCCGTGGCCAGTGTCGAACTGGCACTCAGGGTTACTGAGCCCAAACTCGCGATTGAAAACTTACCCGACATGGTTTTTGTGCCGCCGCCGCTAAAGGTAAGCGTCTTAAATGTTGTGCCGGTACCGTTACCCCCGGCTAATGTTTGCGTAGTGCCGGTAAAGTTTACCGGGGTGTTGTTGGTGGTAAAATCAATATAGTCGCTCCCATCATTGAGGGTGATCGAGTTGGTAAAATTACCCGTAATATTCATAATGCCACTTGATACAGTTTTTATACCCGTACCGCTAAAGGTAATATTCTTAAATGTGGTGCCCAGGCCCGATCCGCAATTTATAGTTTGTGCCGTCCCGCCAAATATTACCGGAATTGAGTTGGTGGTCACGTCCAGCTTGTCGCTCGCGTCATTGGCCAGCGAGTTGGTAAAATTACCGTCAACGGTCAGTGTGCCTGACGGCACAGTTTTTATGGCCGAACCCGAAAGGGTTAAATTAGAATAAGTGACGCCGCCCGATAATGAGGAGTTGGCTATAGCGGCATAAACAGTTTGGGCAGTAGTGCCCGAATAATTTATAGTGGAACCCGAACTGAACGTTAGTGTATTTGTAGTAGTTGCTGATAAGCCCGAGAAGGCTGTAGTATTGGCAAGCTTTAAAGTTGCCCCGCTGGCGACTGAAAGGGTAGAGAAGTTCCCGCTATTAGCATTTGTAGTTGTTATGGTGCCGGTAACAGCTACGGTGCCCCCGGTTATATTAAACGTGGCATCACCATTCTTTGAAGGATTTGCATGGACGGTGGTAAAAGCAATGTTTCCGGTTACGTTGAGGGCTGTAATGGATGAGACTAAGGTTAATGTATTAGCGGCAGAGGTGCTGGTAGCCGTAATAGCAATGCTGGCTGCGTTTATTGTACCGGCACCCGCAAGTGTAGCGGTAGAACTAGCGGTTACGGAGGCAAAAGTAATACTTCCTGATAAAGATAAAGTAGACCCGGTGAGCACAGTAAGAGAGGGTACAGTACTGCCTGATTTACCTATTGTGATGGATGCAATACTAATAGTGCCGGAGCCGGCGGCCACGATTGGCTGGTTAGCCCCGGTGGTATTAATTATTACAATGTCAGTGGAAGCGGCTCCCGGATGTGTACCACCACTACTACTCCAATTTGAATTAGTAGCCCAGTCAGTACTGGTTGTTCCTGTCCATGTATAAGTTACTACCGCCCAACTAAGTTTAGCGGTAAACATCAGGACGAAAAAGGTTATAAGAATAAGTAAATTTTTTTTCATGTATTAAACTCACATAACTGTTAAAAAAGTTGCCAAAAATGCCGGTAACTTTCTTTTACCCCTTATATTTATTTCAGGTTAACACAGGGTGTATGGCAACTGCTAACTGCAAAAATTATGCGCATCTAACCTTTTTAGAAAAATAATAACACCAATTACGCGGTGCTATACTTAAATAGGTGGTAATAGGCTGTTGTTTTTTTTAAATTTGTTTTAACCAAACCATAAGTATAAAATGCTCATTCACCAAGCGGGGAATTATTTGCATATAATGCGGTTTTTTTTACCTGATAATAGCTGTCAACAGCAATCATAGCCGACTTATGTGGCGACTTTTTAGCTATTACCTGCTATAGCTTGCTGATCTTTTTACAGCAATTTAAATTGTAAAGTTGTTTAGCTAATTTTATTGTGTTAAACTTGACCTTCAGGTTATATGAACAAATTTTACACCATAGTTTTCGGTTGCCTTTTATTATTGTGTGCCGGCCAGGCGGCGGGACAGCAAATTTTAGTTAGCGATGCTAAAAAAGCAGAGCTTGATAATATATCGGCCCAATCAAACGCCTTATACCAAACCGGGTACCAGCGGGCGCTTTCGCTGGCAGCTACCCATGGATGGACCATTAACCGCCCCACTAAAAACGGGGGCATGGTTTCCTTGCTGGGCGTAAATAGTTTGGGCTTCCCGGTATACGTCACCACCCATAATAATACCACCGCTGCGGCCACTACAGGCACTAACCAGGTACAGCCCGGCGGCTCGCTGGGCCTTAACCTGTCGGGGTCGAGCGTTTTTTTAAATAATAAACTGGCTATGTGGGATGGCGGCTGGGTATACGGCGCCCACCAGGAATTTGCCGGTAAAACCATATCGTTTAAAGATACCATGTCAACAGTGTCTGACCATGCCACACACGTAGCGGGCACCATGCTGGCCAAAGGGGTTTACGCCCCGGCTAAAGGGATGGCCTTTAACGCGGCCACGTTGCTATCCTATGATTTTAATAACGACGTTACCGAAATGAGCAGGGCCGCCCCGGGTTTATTGCTGTCAAATCATTCGTATGGCGATATAGCCGGATGGAACCTTAACGAATCAAATAACCATTGGGAATGGTATGGCCTGCCCGGCGATAGCGTTGATTATAATTTTGGTTTTTATGATGCGCGCACCCAGTCGTGGGATAAGATAGCTTATAACGCCCCCTATTATTTAATTGTCGAATCATCGGGCAATAGCCGGGGTTATCCCGGCCCGGCGGTAGGGGCAACTTATTATGGCTATGCCAGCCGCACCAATCAAACTTTAGTAAATAAGGGCCCGCGGCCGGCCGGGATAAGCAGCAATACCGGCTATGATGTGATAAGTACAACAGGTACGGCTAAAAATATACTAACTGTGGGCGCGATAAACCCGCTTCCGTACGGGCCGGCAAACAGCCAGTCTATCAGCAGCGCGTCGTTCAGCAGTTGGGGGCCCACGGATGATGGCCGTGTTAAGCCCGACCTGGTGGCCGATGGCGTTAATGTTTTATCATCAAGCAGCAACGGTGTCGTAGCCTACAGCGCCGAGGACGGCACCTCCTTTTCGGCGCCAAATGTTACCGGCTCGTTGTATTTGCTGCAGGAATATTACGCGCAAAAAAATTCGGGCAATTTTATGCGTGCCGCCACGCTAAAAGGCCTGGCCTGCCATACCGCTTTTGATGCCGGTAACCCCGGCCCCGATTATATTTATGGATGGGGGCTGCTTAATATGCCTAAAGCGGCACAGGCTATTACCGATAACGGCACAAAAAGCCTGATCAAAGAAAACAGTTTAAGCCAGGGACAAACCCAAACTTTTACCGTCGTCGCGTCAGGTAACGGGCCGTTAATGGCAACCATATCATGGACAGACGTACAGGGAACACCAACTGTCGACGGAACTATAAACAGCCGTACCCCAAAACTGGTTAACGACCTGGACATCAGGATAACAGATGGCACAACTACTTTTATGCCCTGGGTATTAGACCCCAATAATCCTTCGGCCCCGGCAACTACGGGCAATAACGTGGTTGATAATGTAGAACAGGTTTATATAGCTAATGACGTTCCGGGCCGTACCTATACTATTACTGTTTCGCATAAGGGTACCCTGCAATCCGGCCCGCAGGCTTATTCGCTTATTGTAACCGGAACAGGCGGGGCGGCTTATTGCGCTTCGGCACCATCGTCAAATGCCGATTCGCGGGTTAATAACTTTACACTTTCAAACATCAATAATACGCCGGCTGCAGGCTGTACCTCTTATTCTGATTATACCAACCTGACCGCGCAGTTAGAACAGGGAAAAACCTATCCATTAAGCCTCACGTTGGGCACCTGCGGAAGCAACTTTAATAAAGCCGCGAAAGTGTATATCGACTGGAACGGCAATGGTGTTTTTGACGCGAACGAACTGGTTGCCACTACCCCTGTTATAAATGGCACAGGCACTTATACCACCAATATTACCGTGCCGGCAACCGTAACCGCAAATAATTACAGTTTAATGCGCGTGGTTTTAACTGAAACCACGGATACATCGACTATACAGCCCTGCGGTACTTATGCCAAAGGCGAAACGCAGGATTACCGTGTGCAATTTATCCAAACCGCTACCGACGCGGGGGTTACCGCTATTGTTAACCCGCAGGTAACGGGCAGTTGTAACGGCACTACGTTAATTACCATAACGCTTAAAAATTTCGGCAGGCTGCCTATCAGCAATATCCCGGTTACGGTTGCTATAAAAGCGCCCGATAATACGGTTACTACCATTAACGAAACCTATACCGGTACGCTGGCCCCGCTACAACAGGATAACTTTACCTTTAGCGGAACCTTTAACGCCATAGCAGGCGGTACCTATACGCTTACCGCCTACACCGCGCTGGCTAATGACGCTGTTAGTTCAAATAACCAGGTGAGCCAAAGCGTATTGATCTATACGCCGGGCGCGCCTTTCAACCTTGCAGCGCTTTATTGTACCAACAGCAACAAGTATTTATTAACCGGGGCAGGCGACGGCGAATTATTCTGGTATCAAAACATTACCGATGCTGTTCCGTTCGCTTACGGGCCATCGGTAACTACAGCCGTAACACCCGTAAATAGTACGTATTACGCGGGTTTGAACGATTTTAGCGGAACGGTTGGCGCGGCTACCAAAAATGTTTATCCGGGAGGAGGGTATAACCAGTTTACGCCATCGATATATGTTTATACAGCTGTGCCTATGATCATCCAAAGCGCGCGCCTCTATATTGGCAACCCGGGCACAATAACTTTCAACGTAGCTAACAATAACGGGCAAATTGTGGCTACCACCACCATTCACGCCGCCGCCACACGCACCAACCCGCAGCCCGGCGCCCAAGCCGATGACCCCAACGACCAAGGCAAGGTTTATAACCTCAATTTACTACTGCCTGCTGCCGGCAATTATACCATTACCGCGGTTTATGATAGTACCGTAACTATTTACCGTAACAACAATGGCATAACAGGTTACCCTTTTAAGGCAGGCAACCTATTTGCCATCACCGGCAATAATGCCACACCGGCTACAGGTACCGATACTACTTATTATAGAAACTTTTATTACTATTTATATAATATTCAAATAAAAAGCGCGGGTTGCGCCTCGTTGGCGCGCGTACCGGTAACTTTATCAAAACCGGTTATCACACAAGCCGGTACAGTGTTAAGCTCCAGTTATTCGTCGGGCAACCAGTGGTATTTGGATGGCCAGCCCATCAGCGGCGCTACCGGGCAAACCTATGCCGCCCTGCAAAGCGGCAATTACCAGGTAAGCGTTACATTAAGCACGGGCTGCATAATACAATCAGACCCTTATAAATACGCGGTAATAGCCCTGAACCCCGGTACCAATACCGATATTGGCCTGGTTGTTTTTCCCGAACCGGCCGACAAACAGCTCAATGTAGTTTTCGTTGCCAAAACCACCGCGCCGCTTACGCTTTGGTTAATAGACGGCGCGGGCAATAAGGTTTACACCCGAACGCAAACCGCGGCGGCGGGTAACTTTAGCACGGTAATTAATGTAGCCAATTTACCTTCGGGCGCGTATGTGCTGCGGATGGTATTAGGCTCGCAGATATATGGGGATAAGGTGTTGCTTGTTAGGTAGAAGTTTTGAGTTTTGAGTTGGCAGTTTTGAGTTTTCCGTCCCCGCTGGAAGACCCTGCGGGGACGGAAGGAGACCCTACGAGAACGGAAGTCACTATTTTTTGGCCCAGGCATATTCTCCCCAAAAATCTGCTATAGGCATCAAACCCTGGATGCCCGGCCCGGCTTCCTTTATTTGGTTCAACTGAACATGATAAACAAAATTTGCAGGGTCAATTGCAGAAGAGTACATATACCTTAACGGGATGGCTATTTCCATAATATAAGCCATTTGGTTATCAAACAGGGCAGCCGCTTTAATGCCGTATTCATTTTCAGCCGGAATAAGCAATTTCACTCCCTTTATGCCCGTAACCTTGATCCCTTTCGTTTTAGCGGCAAGCTGCTCATTATTTGCGTTCATAAATGAATCGGCTTTCATTATTGAACTCGCCGAACCGGGAATAATGGCCGGCTTATTATTGATATTCACCCGGAATTCGTTGTCGCTGTTAAAAACCGGGTAAGTAATGCCTATGCCTTGCTTATCCTCTTTTTTACCCGGTTGGTTTACCGTAAAAGTAAAGCCGCCGTTATAAATAATAGCTTTGTTGGCTGCCTTTATGATTAAATATAAATTATCGTCATCATTCGCTATGGTGTAAAAAATACCGGTGTTTTTATTATAGGCCCCAAACTTGTTATGCCATTCAGAAGGTTTGCCGTCGATCTTTATACCAGCCGGAGCACGCTGGCTGGTTTGCTGTATGTTCGGAAGCTGCTGTGCAAGCGCGGCAACAGGAACAAATGAAACCAGGGTAATTGACAAAGCCTTGATCAATGGGTTATATTTATTCATAGCTTGTTTCAATTAAGTGTTTCATCCCGCTAAAATTACCAATTTTGCAATTATTTGTTTATCAAAAAGTTAAATAAATATTACCCATAAAAATACTGACGAATACGTCGTTACATCTTGTTTCATTCTGTTTCACTCGGTTGTTACAAGATGCTATTTTTCAATAGGTTAGGTCGAAATCTTGTTTCGCGTGTTTCATTTGTTTCACACGCGCGTGAAACAGATACAATAGTTAAACATTACTGAAATACATACTTTAAACCCAAGCCCGGCGCTATATCAAAAAACGGCCCGCTGGCCAGTTCAACCCGCGGGTTAAGGTCAAGGCTTATAGCAATGGGCGATTGCGGTATCATGTACTCCAGCCCGATTGCGCCATCGCCGCCCAATAAGAGCTGCGGACGGGTATAGGTTTTATCGCTGCCGTCGAACGTGCGGTAAGTGCCCTGCCCGATGGAACCGATATGCCCGCCAAAGCCATAATAAAACTTTAGCGCCGGTACATTGAACGCCACCATACTGGTTTCATATAACCCGGTAATTACCAGCCCGTTTTGGCGAAAACCCAATATGCCCTCCAGGGAAGTTTCTTTATCGGTAAAGTATTTGGCTGAGATGCCATTTTCATAACCGCCAAACTTTAACCCCACCGCAAGTTTATAGTCCTGCGCACTTGAGCGCTTCGCCATAAATAAAAAAGAGGCTATGATCAATAAAGTATAAGTTGCTTTTTTCATGAGGTTATAACGGCATATTTGCAATTTTATGGTAACGAACATCAAAAAATGAAGGGATGTTACCAAGCCGGGTTGGTAGTTTCATAAAAAATTACTTACAATTGCGTAATGCAAACTGTTAAGTTTAATTACACATGCCCGGTAGCATAAAACACCAGGAAACCATTGATTATTTTTTAAAAGTAGTTTGGCAAACCGTTGCTAACCGGTATAATGCCCTGGTTACTGATTTTGGCATTACCCAATCAATAGGTTATTTGCTCATCAATATTGACGAAGAGGAAGGCACAACCGTTTCGCAGGCGGCTGCTTTGCTGGGGCTTAAATCAACCAGCCTTTCACGTATGCTGAGCCAGCTGGAAAAGTCGGGCCTGATCTATCGCGAATTAAACCAGGGCGATAAGCGTTCGGTTAAAATATATTTAACGCCATTGGGGAAAGAAAAGCGCCAGCAGGCGCGGGCAGTGGTAAAGCAGTTTAATAGTTATTTAAACGCACATATCAGCGAAGCCGATAAACTGTATTTAACAGATATGCTTAAAAAAATAAACCAGTTAACGCTTAATTATAATCCCAAACCCATTGATAAAGACCAATAAATAGTAAAACCGGGATATCGCAAAACATTATTAAATGTTAAAAAATGTTAAGCTGCCGTTTTTGAATTATAAAAGAATAAATTTGCCTTTTGGAAATGTAATGAATAAGGCGGCATTAATTATATTGCTTTTATACGTTTGTTTAAGTGCTTGTATAAAATCACCCGATACAAGTTTAACGGCATATAGGGCGCAGGCAGCTATTGACGATAAGGAAATTACCGATTATTTAAATGCGAACCCGGGATTAAATGCAAAAAAAGTAATAGATACAGCAGGTGTTTATTACATAATAAAACAGCCCGGAAGCGGTAATGCTTTATTTACAAATTCAACATTGGTAACAGTTGGCGATACGGGGAGGATTTTAAAAACGGGGCAGCTATTTACAGAAACAAATGATTTTCATCCCTCATTTGTACTATCGCAGGTAATAAAAGGATGGCAGTTAGGTATTCCTGAAATTAAAAAAGGCGGGATCGTACGCTTGCTAATACCTTCGCGTTATGCTTACGGGCCAAATGCACAAACACAGTTAGGTGTATCATTTGGGTTAACAAATGGGTTACCGCCCAACGCGGTGCTTGATTTTGATATACAACTATATGATATAACCAATTAACAAACTATACAACTACTGAAAAGGCGAAGCGCTCTCAGAAGTTCATATTTAAAACACTGAGAGATACGAAACAATAATTACAAATGAAACAAACAATTTTTTTTACTTTATTATTTTTTACTGCTATAGTTTTAGTTTCCTGCAGAAAAGACAAGTACGATCCAAATATTATCCAATATGACGATGATCAAATTACAGCGTATATAAAAGCCAACGGATTAACCGGCATGGTACGTGACACCTCGGGCATTTATTATAAAATTGCTACACCCGGAACAGGCAGCGTTGTACAATATTCAGATAGCATATCAATGGTATATACCCTTAGCAGTTTTGACGGAAAATACGTATCGGCTGATACTATAATAAATCATTATGAAGATTTTACCGGGCATATTGAGTCAAAAGGCTATCCTTACGGCTTACAATTAGCTGTTCATAATATATTAAATCACAGGGGGGGGATTGCGCGTTTGCTTATCCCTTCACACCTGGCTTATGGGGTTAGTGGCTTTGGTTCGGGCAGCAGTTATGTTAATAATAGCAGGATAGCTGGTAACGAATGCCTTGACTATTATATTCATATAATTGGTAATCAAGATGTTTATGATCAGAGTGTGATAAAAAACTATATCGCGGCGAACGGTTTATCAAGCAGTATGAAACCAGACCCTTCGGGTATATGGTATTCAATAAGTACACCCGGAACAGGTACCGTAGCAATAACCGATAGCACTACGGTTACTGCTACGTTTACGGTTGCATTGCTTAACCTTACCCTTGCCAATCAATTCAATGATGGTGGGGGCGCTGCAATAGATATGCCTGATATTATACCCGGTATGCAAATCGCTTTAAAGAAATATGCCACCGCGGGAACGTTAATGACCGTTTTAATACCATCATCGCTGGCCTATGGAAAAAAAACCCAAACGGGAATTACTGCCAATAGCTGTATTAGGTATGATATACAAATTGTTTCCGTTTCGCCGTAATTTTTAATTAGCTACTTGTTTGAACCATTATTTTTGGGTTTTTATATTAACCCAATGTTCAAAGTCATAGCTCGGGACTATAAATTTCTTTAAGTGCACCATCAATTTCAGGATATTCAAAGGTAAACCCCACCTCCTGAATTTTTTTTGCCGATGCTTTTGTGCTGGTCAATAGAATGTCGCTCATTTCGCCAAATAGCAATTTTAAAATAAATACAGGTACATTGGGCAACCATAACGGCTTTTGCAATTGTTTGGCAATGGCGTGCGTCAGCTCCTTGTTAGTTACAGCGTTAGGGGCCACCATATTATAAACGCCGTTTAAATTTTCATTTTCTATCCCCCACAGGTACATGTTAATAGCGTCCTGTTCATGTATCCAGGGTATCCATTGCTTGCCATTGCCCAATGGCGAACCCATGCAATATTTAATAGGCAAAGCTATTTTTTTTAATGCCCCTCCATTGGCAGCAAGTATAACGCCCATGCGAAATTTTAATACCCGCAAACCCAATGATCGGCCTTCGTCTACCATCTGCTCCCATTGCTCACAGCAATTACCTAAAAAATCATTGCCCTGAGCGCTGTTTTCTGTAACAAATTCATCGCCGCAATCGCCATAATAACCCGTGGCAGACGCAGAAATTACTGAATTAACATTATGCTTTTTCTTTTTTAACAGCTCATAAATTAGCGTGATAGATTTGGTTCGGCTCGCAATTATTTCCTTTTTTCGTTTCTCTGTCCAGCGTTTCCCAGCAATATCAGCCCCGGCCAAATGCACTATGATAGCTACATCATCAATACAATGCTCATCTATTTGCCCTTTGCTAATATCCCACAAGTAAGTTTTTACCCTTGCATCATTGCCGGGGTTACGGCTTAGATGACTTACGGTATAGCCTTTGTCCAATAAAAGCCGGGTTAGCTTACTGCCTACCAAACCTGTGCCGCCGGTTAATAAAATGTGTTTGCTGTTCATAGTATTATTTAAGATGCAAACGTTATTCAAGGCCTATTTCAAAATTTCCTTAATATCATCAGCCGAAAGCGATTTGATGAAACTTTCTTCTGTAGTGATCAATGCCCGCGCCACGCTTAGTTTACGCTGCTGCAGGGCCAGTATTTTTTCTTCAACCGTATCCTTGGTGATAAATTTATAAATAAATACATTTTTGGTTTGCCCTATGCGGTGTGTGCGGTCAATAGCCTGTTGCTCAATGGCGGGGTTCCACCACGGGTCGAGAATAAACACGTAGTCGGCCTCGGTTAAGTTAAGGCCCACGCCGCCGGCTTTTATCGAGATCAAAAACACCCTTGTTTTCTCATCTTCCTGGAATTGCTTTACCACATCGCCGCGGTTTTGCGTACTTCCGTCTAGATAAACGTAGGGGATATGATGTTCGTCAAAATGTTCGCGGTAAATATTCAGTTGTTTTACAAACTGCGAAAATACCAATACCTTATGCCCACCGTCAAGCACAGTGTTTAAGGTATGGGTTACGTTTTCAAATTTGCCCGAATCGCCTTCATAATCCTGGTCTATCATATAAGGGTGGTTGGCTATTTGGCGCAGCTTGGTCAAACCCTGTAAAACCTGTATCTGCGTTTTGGCAAAGGTGCCATCTTCTAAACTTTTTAACAGCTCGTTACGGTATTCTGATTTTACCTTTTCATATACCGAGGCCTGGTCGTCGCTCATCTGGCAATAAAATAAATTCTCTGTTTTTGGCGGCAACTCGGTTGCCACCTGTTCTTTGGTGCGGCGCAAAACAAAGGGTTTTATCAGGGCTTGCAGCTTGCGGGCTTTATCCTCAT
>JABDBW010000029.1 GCA_013288485.1 Bacteroidota bacterium | reverse complement strand
GCAAAAATTAATGCGGCGAGTAATCCTTTTTTCATACTACGTTATCTAATACGTTTAGGCGCTATTATCCCTCGAAATCTGAATCAAAAAGCCTGAAATTGGTTGTTTATTATTGGTTAATAACAAATATAAAACGGGACCAGTAAAAATCATTCCAACAGATCGACTAATACTGGTACTATCTTAACATTAAATAAATCTACAACTTTTAATTTTATTTCGGGGTCATTCTACTTGTAAACTTATTGTTACCGGTTGACCTGCTTTCATTTCAATGACCCTGGCGATATTTCCCCAGTTTGGGCTAAACTTGCATTGTAATTACTGCAAACGAAGAAAACAACAACAAGCAAAACGAATTTCCCAACTGATCTTTTCATAAATAGTATTATTCTTTTAAACCGTTTAATATGCGTGGCCTTTTTGCACCGTCGCCGGGTCGGATGGCTTTGAGTGCACCTCTGCTCCGTTCAGCGTGACAACTGTGTAAGTGTGCTTCTCTCCGGCGTGGCTTGAAGTGTCCAAATAGCGCATTGCAGGTACCGGAATCTCCGGTGTATCGTGAAATGAGATTCCCTGGAAGGCCTGCCGCGCCGACCCATTCTGTACCACCGTCGGCAATCGCGTCAAGTCTTTACCGTCGCGCATAATGATGAGCCCACCGATACCGCTCTCAAGGTCAGCGTCTGCAGACCAGGAAATCTCATTTCCTTTATTCGGTATCTCTTCCACTTTCACATCGAAGGGAGCAGGCGGCGGCGTGAGATCGCCCACCGTGCCGGTTTTAACGTATTCCATCCACGCCCTGGCCACAGTTGCATTCGGCAACCAGACAGATTTTTTTATGTCTCCCTTATACTCCGCCGCAGGCACGGCGGCGTCACCGAATTCATCCGCCAGCCAGGCCGTGCTCATGTCAACGGGTTTAAGGGCCTGGGTCTTCGCTCCCTTTGCCGGCAGGCGCATGGCCAGGCAGGCGTCGAAGAAGGGAATGGCCAGGTAGCGGGAATCGCCGCAGTTGTGCGATGTCACAGGATCGGGCGCCATACCGACGGGCGCTCCGTGCGGGCGATATTCCTCGAACGTGGCCATCATGCCTATCCACGAACCGTTAAACTGGGCACTACCCTTCTCCCGCACGCCCGCGTTGGCAATAATCGGCACCGAATACACGGCCTCGGTGAGTTCAGGATCGGGCCACTCAGGATGGCGGGAGTGAAATTTTGTGGTTCCGCCGGAGCGAATCCAGGCGCCCACAACCCGGTCGGGATGCATCACTGTCATTTGACTGATCCATTGCGCACCTCCGGAATGGCCCCAGAGACACCACGGCGCGGAGCCGATTTCCGGATGTCCCGCTTTCTCTCCAAGCGCGACGAGGGCATTGCAAAAGACCTTGTCTGAGCCGCGGCGCGGATCATACCAGAGTTCCGCTTCGCCCGGCCCTATTTCAGTGCCCTCGTTCAAAACGTGATAGCTGGGACCAAGCAGCGCGCAATCCCATTTCCTGGCCAGCGCCTGCCAGTGCAGGTCATAAGCGGCGGCGGCGCCCGCCTTGGAGGCGGAGGTGCCGGCACCGTGCTGATGGACGATCACACCGCGAATAGTCTTCACGCCTGCAGGGACCCATAAGGTATAGGTAACCGGGATCTGTAATTCGCCCGATTGACCTGACGGGGAATAATCCACAATGTAATATTTACCGCGAGTCCCTAAAGAGGGCGTTTGTGAATATCCCGAAAAGAAAACAGTACCGGCCAAAAGGTAAAAAAATACCACATTGAATTTTTTCATAATTAGCATTTTCATGATTATAGTTACTTCTTTAATGTTATGGTGGAAGTATTACCACCTCCGAAAACAACGATCTTTAGAGAGTCGGTCTATGTTTATTGTTGGTTAATAACAAATATAAAAGTGCATCAGTAAAAATCATTCCAACAGGTTGACTAATACCTGTACTATTTTAACATTGATTAAAGCTATAAATTTTATTGTTAATTCGGGAAAATGATTTAAGCTGTTTGAATTTTGGAATTCTTTTCATTTGATCCGAAGTAAAATAGAAAAGCCCAAACACTCGCTGTATGGGCTTTCAACTTATCCGTTTCGCTGCCACTACGCAGCTTCCCGATACCTTTAGTTAAATCAAAAGCCTCAAGTCGAAAGATTTGAGGCTTTTTGTGTTTAATTTAATTTATGGTTTCGCAGCTAACAAATCTGCGTATATCTAAATCTGGGGTTGCAAATCCGGACTAACTTGTAATTCAATCTTTGAATATCTGTTAAGGGGATGCTATTCCCGGTTTTACTGGATTTGGTATAATGGTTACTGTTGTTGTTTGCGGTAACGACTGACAACCGGTTGTATTATTGGTTTCAGTTATAGTATAGGTGCCGCTTTGTGTTATGGCTTGTGCGGTTGCCAGTGTTAGTACGTTATTAGATGGATCTTTAAATGTGTAAGTATATGTTGTAGGGTCATAGCCTGTTATTCCAGTAGTAAGGTCGTAGGTTGCACATACGGTATGTGGGCTGGTTACTGCCAAAACCGGTACGGGGTTAATGATAATGGTAACGTTTTGCGGTGCCGATACGCAATTGGTTGTATTATTGGTTTCGGTAATGGTATACGTGCCCGAGGCCGAAACAACCGACGAGCCAAGTGTAGTTGCTCCGTTTTGATAAGTGTAAGTATAAGTAGTCGCATTATAGCCGGTAATGGCATTTTTAAGATCATACGTACCACCGCATTGTGCCGCCGGGCTGGTTACTGCCAAAACCGGTACGGGGTTAATGGTAACGGTAACGTTTTGCGGTGCCGATACGCAATTGGTTGTATTATTGGTTTCGGTAATGGTATATGTGCCCGAGGCCGAAACAACCGACGAGCCAAGTGTAGTTGCTCCGTTTTGATAAGCGTAAGTATAAGTAGTCGCATTATAGCCGGTAATGGCATTTTTAAGATCATACGTACCACCGCATTGTGCCCCCGGGCTGGTTACTGCCAAAACCGGTACGGGGTTAAGATTTACAATAATATTTTGACGGTAAACCGGGGCAAATACGATATCATCAATAGCAAAATCATTACCGCTGGCAGCTGTATTTTGATTGACCAAAGCAATAGGCACACTACCGCTGGTAGCGCCCGAATTCCAGGTAGCGGTAAAAAACTGCCAAACCCCGTCTGCTAATGAGGCAGAGGGGGTTATTGCACTTCCCAATGGAGTGCCATTAATAGAAAATTGCAATATAGCCGGATTGCTTGCAGTTGCAGAGGTTACCCAACCCGAAAAAACATAATCCGTATTGGCTGCAATGGTAATATTTTGGTGCCATACGGTAACATTTGGTGTAGAGGCGCCGTTAACAATTAACATATTTCCGCTCCCGGTTGTATGGTCGCCAAATGTGGAAAACGAACTATGGTAAGCATGGGGATTTGTACCTACCGCATAGGTGGCCTCGGGAAAAAGATTGGTACCGTTGGGGCCAGGGGTCTTATCGGCATAAGAGCTGGTAAACCCGGTATCACCCGACGAAAAATCACCATTTGCAACTACATTGGTTCCGGTTACCTGCCACCAATAGGTCCCTGAACTCGTAACTGTACGGGAAGTGGCTGTTGTACCATTATCCCATATTAAAGTTGAGCTTGAATAGCCGGGAACCGTAGATGAGTTTAATATTGCATTGGTGCCGCAAACATTCATCGTGATATCTGGAGGGCCAAAACTAAAAAATGGAAGCGGTTTGTACTTAAATGAGTTAACGGATAGGCGGTTGTAGTGGTGTGGGGCCGGCTTTGGCTTTACTATGACAGAAATGGCGGCTTTGTAAACATTTGCATAGGAAGAGACCGCCCCGGACAATATCAGAACGAAGCAACACCACTTTATAGATTTCGCCACTATAACCCTAAAAAAATTTCCACAAACGCACATAAACCAGTTAATTAACAGGCAACTACTTTTACGGCAAAGATTTAAAGATGGTTGCGTTACGGCACAAATCGGATAGAATGTAAAAACCATAGCCTGCGCACTCACCTGAAACGGTTAAACCGAAAGACGATCTGTTTTCAAAAAACCTGTTCATGCTCGTGGCTTGTTTGAAAATTTATTTCCGGGATAACCAACAACCTATGCAACCATGCCTTTTGCATTAATAATTGTTTGCAGATTATTCAACAAGTTCGACACTTCCTTCTACCGGTTCAAGTCACAAGCCTCAAATCGAAAGTCTTGAGACTTTTTACGTTTGGAAAAAATAGCAACCGGCAGGTACAACTATAAAACCTCCCGGCAAATTGCTATCTCAAGCCATAAAATATCCTGAAACCCTGCAGGTATTTTTTGTTTCCCTGGTACGATACGCCGTAATCTGCCCCATATATCAGCCGTTTTATGCCAAAATAAAATTCGGAGTAATTTGGATTTATTTTTTCACTCAAATAATTCGCTCCAACTATTTCTTCGAGTTTCAGCTTTTTCAGCAATGGGATATTATCAAACAGGGCCCCCGCAAAATTATGCTGGTAGTGCGCCTCAAAAAATGGGTCGGCTGTACTAAATGTATAAAAAGGTAAAAAGTGGAAACTCCCAACATACGTTGGATCGGCTGTTGTACCCTGGTTGCCCAAAAAGTGGTTATAATCCATAAAATACAAGGTTTTCCGGTTAAAAAAATCGCCGGCTGTAATCCTGAATGCCGAATGGCCCAGTAAACCCATAGGTACGTAGTCTTGCTCTACCTGCAGAGATGCAAAATCATAATCAACATCCGAACCCAGCACGCCATTTATCCCTTTACGGTAATTAACAGTAATAACCGGGTACTTGGATGGTAAATAAATTTTACCTGTGGGCCTGGTAATATATTGCTGATCGAAAGTAAACTTTATGAAAGTATTAAAAGTTAAAGCCTTGTTTTGCGGAAACAATATTGACCGGTCATCTTCGGGCGCGTTTGGCGCCAACGGGTTATTGGAAGTGTAATGCCTGTCGGAATAGCTGAAAATATGGTTAAACGAAGTATTATATAATTGCGTGCGGTTGGCATACGAAATGTTTGCATACCATAACACCCCATTAACTAATTCGCGCTGGTATCCAATATCCCCAAATTCCGAACGATAATATTTAACAAAATTCTGTTCGCTTATTAAACTACTTAACGTATTAAAGTAAAGCGAACGGGTACCTAAGCTGTTCAGGTCGGGCATATCACTGCCAAAATTTAAAAAAAACTTTCCGGCATGTGCCTGGTCGTAGGTATATGTTGTATGTAAATTGGCGCTGAACAATTTATCTGCAAAACCATATCGTAAAGTGGGCGTTATGCTGTATGACCGGTTGTCGTCAAATGTTCTTGAATACCTGGCCCTCAGGTATATACCGTAGCCCTCAACGGTATTATAATAAACGGTTTGCAGCAGGGGGTACAGGTATAATGAATCTTTTCCGGTTATCGAGGTCGTTAAGTAGCCTTTGATCAGGTAGGGAAGTATCTTTAATTTGTTGTCTGCATGATGCATCGAATCCAAATAAACCGTGTACTCCTTCAATCCTGAAATGCTGTCCTTTGTTTTATAGTTCCTGGCCTCAGCTGTTGTTAAAGGCACGGGCCTTGAATATGCCCAAAACGCGGCGTCCCTTTTGTTGGCCTCGGTATCCACATGTAAAATTTCGCCGGAAAAATAATCCTTTCTAAAAGTGGTGTCAATTTTATAATTATTGGTTATACCTAAATAATACCCGCTATATTTAAAACCCTGTACGCTGCCTGTATATTTATACTGGAAAGACAAGGGCTCCCAAACATTATTTTTTATCGGAATATATTGTTGACTAACTTTTAATGTATCAACAAAATTCAGGTTGTTTTTGGCTTTTGTAAGCATAAGGTCAACGCTGTAAATACGCCAGTCATCTTCCATAATATATATACAGCCGGTAAATGCCAGAGCATTAAGCTTGGGTATTACCTGTATTTTGTCAATTTTTTTTCCATCCTGAACAATTGTACCCAATAACTTATAAGTATAATAAGTAAACGCCCTGGCAGCTACAGGCGAAACAAACCCATGACTGCTGAGGCCATCGACAATAAATAAATTGTTGTAAAAATTTACCTGTAGGTCCGAAGCTTTATTATACCCAAAAGGCGGGTTTGAACCGGCCGATTTTGAAGCGATAAATACTTCTTTTACTTTATCAGGCTGTTCAAAACTAAAGGTTGAAAGTGACTCTGACTGGTAGGATATACCTCTTCCGGCGGTATCCAAATTAAGCAATTTTGCCATCTCCCTGGCTAAAAGGGTTTTTGGCGAGCTTACTATTAGTTTTACGCCCTTAATATATTCAACAGACGAGTAAGACTTTACCTCGTTTAAATAATATTCGCGCTTACTAATTACCCGGCGCATAATAGCAGTTGCCGGATCAGATAAATCGTTTTTTTTAGCTTTAACATCGGCCAGCACAAACAGATCATCGCTCAACTGCACATTCATGTGCTCATCATGATTGGTTATTGTAATTTTTACGACCCTCTCTTTATAACCCACAAAACGATAAATAGCCACATAGCTGCCCGGACTTAATTTAAAAAGATAGTCGCCATTTTCATTGGCAGTGCTTCCGTAAGATGAGTTTTTGATATAAACCGAGGCAAATGGAACAGGCTTGTTTTGTTGGTCGGTTATATTACCGTATAAAACATATTGCTGGGCCCGGGCATTAGTATTAAAAACAATTGCGGCAGTAAAAATTAATAGTAAAAATTTTATCATAACTATTAATTATAAATGCTTTTTTAGCTAAAATGTTTCATTTTAACGGTAATTAAAACCAATCGTTACGTGGTGAGCTACAATATCGGGGGTTAATAAACCAAATTATTTTTCAATTAAAACACTTACGGCGTTACCCCCAAAGCCTACAGCGTTTACCAAAATTCTTTTTAAAGTACGATTTGAATCTTGTTGTACAAGATAAGGCGGTTGAATAAACCGATTATTTTTTAACATGAGCAAAGCCATTTCCATGCTAAATGCTCCTGAAGCCCCGAAAGTATGACCGATCTTCCATTTGTTAGAAGTTAGAAGAGGCTTATATTGCCCGAAAACTGCTTTAATTGCATTCATTTCAGAATCGTCTCCCTTTATTGTGCCCGGCGAATGCAGAATTATCGCGTCTACGGTTTCCACGTTAACGCCTTTAATTGCCATTAGCATAGACTGCTGCAAACATAACGCATTGGCAGAAATAGCAGCTCCATGATCAATGCTTTCCGTGCCATACCCAATTCCGGTAATATAGGCCAGTCCATCATCAGGCTTTAATTCCAAACAAAAACTAGCGGCCCCTTCGCCCAAGATCATTGAATTTTGTTTCTTACTGAGATCCATTGAACGGCAAGGGTATAGATCATTAAGAGATGAATAAACTCTAAGAGCCTTCATTTGAGCGATAGTAAAAGCTGTTAAAGGGGCTTCACTTCCGCCCACCAGGAAGCGCGAACATAAACCCGATTTAAGCCAGGCCGCTGCATTAGCTACCGCATGTAAAGCTGTTGAACAGGTAATTGAATGTGAAATAGCAGGGCCATTTGCACCTGCATCAACAGCTACCCAACTGGCAATGTTTCCTAAGGTTGTGGTTGGCGAAGTTGAAGGACTGACAAATTGCCCGTTACTTTCTATGAATTGAGTATGATATTTTTCAAAAGTTGTAGTGGCTCCCCTTGAGGAGCCGATATTAATTCCAAATGCTGAATGCTTATCCCATCCCGCCTGCTGAACTGCAATCCTGGATGCAGCTATAGCATACAAAACACTTGGATCCAATTGTCGGTATTGAGGCTTTTCTGAACTTAAAGCAACTATGTTTGCTTTACATTCAGCCGAAAGCGGGGCACACCATTCTTTTCTGGAATTGAATTCTCTTTTAGTGAAGTAATGCTGATTATCCAGGTATTTATTCCAAACAGTTTCACTATTCAAGCCTAATGCTGAAATTCCGCCCCATCCTGTTATCGCAATTCTTAAATTATCCATGTTTTTAGCTAAGGCTCCATTTAATCCTTTAACCCATCAACAATGAGCGAGGTATAGCCCAATTTGCCGTCCTTATTTCGCGGGTCATACCTGCGTGAACGGTGGACCATGCCGCCATCGGTTGTCCAGTCTGTATAATGGAATTGGCCGTTCTCGTTCCAATATTCCAATAGCTCAACCCTGAAGCCTGCTTTTTCCAACCTGCTTTTCATCACATCATAAGTGTACAATATTTTATGATCGTGGGCGCCCACGCCGCTGCCGCCAACCCTTACCCATTCAATATATTCTTTGTCCGGATTGTTCCCGTCAGGAACGGCAATGCGCAGCCTGCCGCCCTTTTGCAGGTAATCATAGCAGTTTTGGTTAGAAAGACGGGTTTCTTCATCGGGGATATGCTCCCACACGTGTTCTGCCAAAATATTGGTTAAGCGCCCGTTCCCGAATAAACGTTGCCAATCCGACGCTTTACTCGCATCGAGGGCATCATATTCAGAAAGCATCCATTCCTTACCTAATTTAATTTTGGACGCGCCAATGGTTAATTTACGTTTTTTTAACAGGTTGAACTGAAAATAAATTTCCAGCGTGCCTTTAATCCGCATTAAAATATGTTTTATCATCCTGTAAGTTTAACATTCATATAATCACCGATCATTTATCCTATCAGTTGCGCCAGCCCTTCGACAGACATATCTATTCCATTAACAATATGCGTGGCCCGCTCATAAAATGGGGCGCGCTCTGCCAATTTTTCGCCGATAAACACAACCAGTTCATCACCATGATAACCATGCAATAAAGGACGGGTGGTTTTACCTTTATCCAGCCTTTCGGCCAGGGTTTTTGGCGATAATTGGATATAGATAGTTTGGCCATTGGCATTCATCCAATCCATATTATCAAAAAAACAGGGCAGTCCGCCACCGGTTGATACAACGGCATTTTCGGGATAAACAGTTTCTTTCAGTATTTTCGATTCCAGTTCGCGGAACGCTTCCTGCCAGTGTATGGTAAAGTATTCGGCTATGGTCATGCCGGCCTTTTCTTCCAGTAGCTGGTCAAGGTCAACAAAGGCATAACCCAGGTGGGCCGCCAGCTTGCGGCTCCATGTGGTTTTGCCGCATCCCATAAAACCTATAAAAAATAACTTCATTGTAATTTAACTCTGGGGTCTATCCAAACATAAACAACATCTACCAGAATATTGATCACCACAAAAATAAAAGCGATAAACAATATGGAACCCATCACCACCGGGAAATCCGACAACTCCAAAGCATTAACGGTGGTTTTACCCAGCCCGTTATAGCCAAATACATATTCCACAAAAAACGACCCTGCCAGTAAGGAGGCGAACCAGGTGGCGATAGCCGTTATAACCGGGTTTAGCGCATTTTTTAAGGCGTGGCGGTAAATAATAGCGTTATAACTTAACCCTTTTGCTTTCGCGGTGCGGATATAATCCTGCCCCAACACATCCAGCATGGCGTTGCGGGTAAGCTGCACAATAATAGCCAGGGGCCTAAGCCCCAAAGTAACCACAGGTAATATTAAATTTTTCAGCGTGAGCACTTCGCCCGTGAACGGATCATAACTATATAAACTGCCCGACATATTAAGGCCCGTGTACCTGCTTAATACAAAACCAAATATCCAGGCGATAATAATCCCCGCGAAAAATGAAGGAGCGGATATGCCTAAGGTGGAAAAAGCCAAAGCCGAGCGGTCTACCCATGTATCTTTATGCACCGCGCTTAATATCCCCAAAAATACACCGATAATTATAGCGAAGAGCATGGCGGTTGTGGCGAGTACCAGCGTATTGGGTACCACTTCGAGCAGCAGCGACGCTACATCCTTACTGGTTTGATACGAACGCCGCAGGTAGGGCCATTTTAAGGCGACCACTTTTTGTTGCGAAATGGCAAACAAGGGTATATAATGATAGCGTAACCGTTCGGCCGGGGTGTTTAAGTGGATGCCGATAGCCGAAAGGTCATTGATATAATAGGCAAATTGTACGGGAATAGGTTTATCTAAACCAAACTCTTTGCGTACGGCTTGTAATGATTGCACATCAGCGCGCTGGCCCTGGGTCATGCGGGCGGGATCGACCGGTAATATGTTGAACAGAAAAAACACCACCACCACAATACCCAGCATTACTGCCGAGCCATAAATAAATTTGCGGATGAGGTAGCGTATCATTGCTGAAAATATTGTTTTACCAAGTGGTCGTAATCAGGTACGGTATGGTAATGCCATTTATTAATAATAGTCCCGTTTTTAAGTAAAATAACCCCTGGGTTTGAGCGCACCATTGATTTTAACGGTACCCCATCGGCATAAAACAGCTCGCTTATTAAATGATATTGTTTGGCAAAAGTTGTAGCATCAGCAGCCGATGCAGAGGTGAGTAATATAGTGCGCGTGTTAAAGTTCTGCGTTAAATTAGTCGCGAGCGCGTTAAGGCGGTTAATGGCGGCACCATCAGTTTTTTTCAGGTCATAAGCCACAATTACCAAACTATAAAACGGGTTTGATAACAGTTCCTGCGTATAGTCGGTACGCTGCGCGTCCTGTATAGCCAGGTCAGTGATTTTTGGGGTAAACCCTTTTTTAACCAGGCGGCTTTCAGGATTGCCAATTACTGCCCAATTATTATCTTTCCAAATACCTGTTTTAAGGTATTCTTTATCAGTCATTGTTCTAGTTTCGCCGGTTTTTTTATTTTTAAGGTTATAGGTTAGTTCAAATTCATCGGGCACGGCACCCGGCGGAGTTTTCATCTCCTCGGGAATATTCGCGCCGATCTTATAGGGCAAAAAATCAATTACCGGTAAAAAATTATAGGTATATAACCCAAAGCCGATGGATAGTACTATAGAAATAATGAATAACCGCTCCCCGGTTTTAAAACTGAATAGGGGGTTTATTTTATCCTTGTTTTTAAACAGTACGATGATAAGCAATAGCAATACCAGGTCCTTGCTGAACGATTGCCATGGTGTTAACGGTATGGCATCGCCAAAGCAACCGCAGGTTTGCACAACTTTAAAAAACGCCGAATAAAAGGTTAAAAAGGCAAAGAAGATAATGATAAGCAATAACCCCCAGGCTACCTGTTTGGCACGAACACCTATTAATAAGGCAAAACCCAATGTCATTTCTAAAGCACATAGTAAGATGGCAATACTAAGTGCCAGATTATTTAAAAAAGTGATATGGAAAACCTCGAAATACTCTTCCAGTTTATAAGAAAAACCCAGCGGGTCATTCGCTTTTATGAGGCCCGAGAAAATAAACAGCAAGCCTACGCCAATTCTGCAGAACCATAAAAACCCGTTTTTCATTTTACCCCCAATTTTATAAGTGCGAATACCGAGTAATTGAGTATATCCTGGTAATTCGCCTTTATCCCTTCCGATGCCAGTGTGAGGCCCTTGTTGTCTTCTATTTGTTTTACGCGCAGTAGTTTCATTAATATCAGATCTGTTAATGAGCTTATGCGCATATCGCGCCAGGCCTCGCCATAATCATGATTTTTAGCAAACATTAATTCTTTGGTTTCCTGTACCTTTTCATCAAACAAGCGGCTTACATGATCAGGCGATAATTCAACAGGTGTATCGTCGCTACATTCCAGCTGCATCATCGCGATAACGCAATAGTTCACCATACCAACATATTCGCCGGTAATATCTTCATCAACCTTTGCTATTTTCTTTTCCTCGAGCGTGCGTACGCGCTGCGCCTTAATAAATATCTGGTCGGTTATTGATTCGGGGCGAAGCACGCGCCAGGCAGTACCATAGTCGTGCGTTTTTTTAATAAAAAGTGCCTTGCAAATAGTAATTACGGCTTCGTATTCGGTTGATGTATTCAAGTTGTTGGAATGTTTAAAAGTTGTAAAGTTGAAATGTTGCAATATGCGGCGATTAAACCTTCATTCAAAATCACAAATTCAAAGTAACTTTACAACATTACAACTTTGCAACTTTACAACAAAACAAACAGTGGCTAAAGATACATTTTTTCATAAAAAGGCAACGCTAAATGCATCAGGTAAACTCATTGATTTGAGCACACCGAAAGTAATGGGCATTATTAACCTTACACCCGATTCTTTTTATGCCGGAAGCCGGAAGCCCTCCATTGCTGATGCCTTGGAGCATGCTGGAAAAATGTTAACGGAGGGCGCTACTTTTTTAGACCTGGGCGCTTACTCCTCGCGCCCCGGCGCGGATGATATTTCTGAACAGGAAGAAATGGACAGATTGCTGCCTGTTGTTGAAGCTATTGCCGCGAGTTTTCCGGATGCGGTTTTATCGGTTGATACCTTTCGTGCAAAAGTGGCGGAGGGTGCGGTAAAAGGAGGGGCGCATATAATTAATGATATTTCTGGCGGACAACTGGACGCGGATATGTTTGCCACGGTTGCGCGCTTGAAAGTGCCTTACGTCCTCATGCATATGAAAGGCAACCCCAAAACCATGAACCAATTAGCGGTTTACGATGATGTTTTTAACGAAGTGTTTGATTATTTTGTTGAACGTTATCACCAGCTAAAGCAGTTAGGTGTAATTGATGTAATTATCGACCCCGGCTTCGGCTTTGCCAAAAAACCGGAGCATGGTTACGCGCTGCTGAACCGGTTGGATGAATTTAACACCTTGGGGCTTCCAATCCTGGCAGGCATATCCCGCAAAAAAATGATCTATAGCCTGTTAGGCGGTACAGCTGATGATGTCTTGAACGGTACCACTGTTTTAAATACCATCGCGCTAATGAAAGGCGCTAACATTTTGAGGGTGCATGACGTGAAAGAGGCAATAGAGGCGATCAAATTAGTAGCGGTCGTAAATATTTAAGCTAAAGCCGATTTTGTTTTAAAGATTTATTACTTTGCAAGCGTTAACACCAACTATAATAAACCTATATACCGCTTAATATTATGTGTGCATACCGCAGTTCCGACTGGTTTGGCAAAAAAGATAAAATGGGTTTCATCTACCGCAGCTGGATGAAGAACCAGGGCATGCCCGAAGATATGTTTGACGGTCGCCCGGTTATAGGCATCTGCAATACCTGGTCGGAACTTACCCCCTGCAACGCGCATTTGCGTGATATAGCCGAAAGCGTGAGGCGGGGCGTACTGGAGGCAGGCGGTTTCCCGCTGGAGTTTCCCATTATGTCATTAGGCGAAACGTTGCTGAAACCTACGGCCATGCTTTTCCGCAACCTGGCGAGCATGGATGCCGAGGAATCAATACGGGGCAACCCTATTGATGGGGTAGTACTGCTTACCGGCTGCGATAAAACTACCCCCTCTACGATGATGGGCGCGGCCAGCGTTGACCTGCCAACTATAGTAGTGCAAGGAGGCCCCATGCTGAATGGCAAATATAAGGGTCATGATATAGGTTCGGGCACCAGTGTATGGACACAAACCGACGATCTTAAAACAGGCAAAATATCTTACGAAGAATTTACCGAGGCGGAAAGCTGTATGTCGCGCAGCGCGGGCCATTGCATGACAATGGGTACAGCCTCAACTATGGCTTGTATGGTCGAGTCGCTGGGGATGTCGTTAAGCGGGATGGCAGCAACACCCGCGGTTGATTCGAGGAAAAAACGCATTGCACAACTTTCGGGCAGGCGCATTGTGGAGATGGTGAAAGAGGACCTTAAGATGTCGAAAATATTAACCCGCGCGGCTTTTGAGAATGCGATAAAAGTTAACGCGGCCATTGGCGGCTCATCCAACTTTGTGATCCACTTAACCGCTATAGCCGGCCGCATAGGCGTTGACTTGAATATAGAAGATTTTGATAAAATTGGCAGTAAAATGCCGCTGTTATTAAACCTGATGCCTTCGGGTAAATACCTGATGGAAGATTTTTATTATGCGGGCGGCTTACCGGCTATAATTAAACAAATGGGTTCTGTATTAGACTTGGATACGCTAACTGTTACCGGGAAATCGCATAAAGAAAACATAGCAACCACCGGCACCATTTATAACGAAGAAGTAATACATACCTTTAAACAACCCATGATACCCGAAGCGGGCATTGTAGTGCTTAAAGGCAACCTGGCTTTAAACGGCGCGGTTATTAAACCATCGGCTGCTACGCCAGAATTGATGCAGCATCGCGGCCGTGCTGTTGTTTTTGAAGATATCGAAGATTACCATGCCCGTGTTGACGACCCCAACCTGGATATTGACGAAACCTGTGTGATGGTTTTAAAAAGCGTTGGTCCGGTGGGCTATCCCGGTATGCCGGAGGTAGGCAATATGGTGCTGCCTAAAAAACTACTGGATAAAGGCGTAACCGATATGGTGCGCATATCCGACGGGCGCATGAGCGGTACCGCATTCGGTACGGTAATATTGCATGTTTCGCCCGAATCGGCCATTGGTGGTAATTTAGGGCTGGTAGAAAATGGCGATATGATAGCGTTGGATGTAGCTGGTAAATCTATCCATTTAGAAGTATCAGATGAGGAACTGGCCATACGCAGGAGCAAATGGAAAGCGGCACCGCCGGCATCAAACCGCGGCTATGTAAATCTTTATGTTAACCACGTACAACAAGCCGATAAAGGCGCCGACCTTGATTTCCTGGTAGGCGGCTCCGGCTCGCAGGTAACAAGGGATTCGCATTAAAGCCCCTCCCAACCCTCCCCGGTAGGGAGGGCTTTAATTGGTGCTATATAAAGTATTTAAACTAAAATAATCAAAAGTCTCCCCTACCGGGGGAGATTTAGAGGGGGCTAACATGATAATATTCATCCTTATTCTCTGTATTGTAACGCTTATACTGCTCGTAACCTGGGCAAAGTTAAATGTGTTCCTTACGTTCCTTATTATTTCGCTGATGGCGGCCCTGCTGTTGGGTATGCCGCTGGCACATATCCCCCAAACAGTAAATAAGGGCATTGGCGATATGCTGGGTTCGCTCGTTATTATTATTGTGCTGGGCGCTATGCTGGGTAAACTGGTAGGCGTAAGCGGCGCGGCGCAAAAAATTGCCACTTCCATGCGCAATGTTTTTGGCGAAAAGTATATTACCTGGGCCATGAGCGTAACCGGCTTTATTGTAGGTATATCATTATTTTATAATGTAGGTTTTTTCCTGATGGTGCCCATTATTTTTTCGGTTGCCAGCAGGTATAAATTGCCGGTAGTATATGTGGGCATACCCATGCTGGCATCGTTATCAGTAATGCACGGGTTTTTGCCGCCGCACCCGTCGCCTATGGCGCTGCAAATACAGTTTCACGCCGATATATCAAAAGTGTTTATTTATGGTGTTATTGTAGCTATTCCGGCTATCGTTATAGCGGGTCCGCTGTTTGCGCGGTTCCTGCGTAATATGCCATCTAACTCCATTATTGCCATGTCTGTACAGGAAATTCCTGATGAACAGCTTCCCGGACTTGCAAATAGTATTTTGTCGTCGCTGTTGCCGGTTATTGTTATTGGCTTGAGTATAATAATTATGCCGTTCCTGGGCGTTCATCCCCGGCTAAAAAATATAGCTGGCTTTTTAGGCGATCCCAACATCGCCATGATGGAAACCATCCTTATTGCTACTTATACCCTGGGCATACGCATGGGCATGAAACTGACCGAAGTGATGAGCGTTTATGCCGACGCCGTTAAAGAAATATCCATGATCCTGCTTATCATTGGCAGTGCAGGCATACTCAAGCAGGTATTTTTAGATAGCGGCGCAAGCGGCCAGATAGCTACAACTTTACAAGGGTTAAACCTGCCGCCCCTATTGCTGGGCTGGATAATAGCGGCCATATTAAGGCTTTGTTTAGGCTCGGCAACTGTGGCGGGTTTAACCGCGGCAGGCATTATTTACCCGCTGATGCATGCAAGCGGCGCCGACCCTAACCTGATGGTGCTTTCAGTAGGCGCGGGCAGTTTGTTTTGCTCGCATGTTAACGATACTTCGTTTTGGGTTACCAAGGAGTACTTCGGGCTGAGTATGAAAAACACGTTCCTTTCCTGGTCTATGATGGAAACGCTGGTATCGGTTATCGGGCTGGGTGGCGTGTTGTTAGTAAATATGGTAATACATTAATTATTTTTGAAGACTATGAGAAAGCTATTTTTAATAGGAATAATGGGGATGATCATCTCCCTGGCTTATGGCCAAACTGCCGACAATTCTCTGTCTGCTAAGGAAAAGAGAGATAACTGGAAACTGCTGTTTGACGGCAGCACGGCCAACGGCTGGGTAAGCGCCGACAACAAACCGGTAACCGCCGCGCCCGGCGCGTGGGAAATAGTTAACGGTGCCCTTACCCTTAAAAAGGGCGCCACAGGCGGCGATATTTATACTGCTGATGAGTATGGCGATTTTGAGTTTACCGCCGACTTCAACATTGAACCTGCCACCAATACCGGCATCAAGTACTTTTGCTATCACTATACCAAGGGCGGCTACCTGGGCTGCGAGTTCCAGATCATTGATGATGTGTTGGGCGAGGATAATAAGCAAGCTAACCACCTGTTAGGCTCGCTGTATGATGTGTTGCCGCCCATAGAGGCCAACAAGAAGGTAAACCCTCCCGGTCAGTGGAACACCATACGCATAGTTGCCAAGGGCCAGCATGTGGAACATTGGGTAAACGGTATTAAGGTATTAGACTATACCCGCGGCAGCAAAGCGTACCTCGATGGGGTAGCGGGCAGCAAATTCAACAAGGCCGAGCCGGTGTTTGGTATGGTTGATAAGGGCCGCATCCAGCTGCAGGATCATCATGGGCCGGTGATGTTTAAGAATATTAAGGTTAGGGTGTTGTAGCCCCCTCTAAATCTCCCCGGTAGGGGAGACTTTTATAAGCGCTTGTTTCACGCGAGTGTGAAACAGATGAAACACGTGAAACAAGATTTCAGCTTAACCTATTGAAGAACAGCACTTTGTAAAAATTGAGTGAAACAAGATGAAACAAGATGTAACGACGTTTTCGTCAGTATTTTTATGGGCAATTTTTGGTTTATATGTTGATAATCAAATAAATATGAATTGAAGGATTTGAGTGGTGTGAAACAAATTTTTTAGGAAGATTATGAGTCACAGTATTAAAAACTTAAATTTGTTTTATAAGAATAGCACACATGACAACATTAACTATCCGAAAAAAATTGATGGCCTACCTGGCTGATGCTGATGATAGCAAAGTTAAAGCTATTTACACCTTGCTGAAAAATGATATTCAGGAAGAGGGTACTTTTAAATTGACCGAAGAACAAATGCAAATATTGGATGCGGAACGCGAGTTGCATTTAAGCGGTAAAAGTAAATCTCACACACGCGAAGAATCCTTACAAATTATTCTGGGCGAACGCTCACTTTAATGTACCGGCTGATTATTAGACCCCAGGCTACCAGCATGGCTGAAAAAGCCTATGACTGGTATGAAGAACAGCAGCTTGGTTTAGGAAAATCGTTTGTGACTGAATTAATGAGTTGCTACGATAAATTGGAGGCATGGCCGACCGCTTATGCGAAAATAAACAAAAACTATCGGCACATTATTTTAAAAACTTTTCCTTACGTTGTCATTTTTGAGATCATCAAAGAAGATATTGTTATTTACGCTGTATTTCATACCAGCCGTAATCCCCGAAAGAAATTTAAAAATTAGGGCAAGAATAGCCGCTCTATTCCCGTTGTCGGGTTAACAATAGTCTAAAGACTACTTACATAATGGTTCGAAGATAAAGATTTTGAAGAAAATAATGGCAGAGCTCCTAACCAACAAGACTATAAAAATTTTATTAAAGAAAACTATCCTGAAAATTAATCTTTAAAATTATCAAGCTACCGAAAGCCGCGTTTGTCGTTCGTGTGACATAGGGGAGTAATTACTACCGTTTCTTAAACGCCTTCTCAAAAAAATTATCCACTATCGTATTAAACTCATCCCTATGCTCCTGCAAGGTGCCATGCCCCGAATTGGGCACTATCCATAAATACGATTTCGGGATATTTTGCGCTATCTGTACGGTATGCGGTACGGGTATCAGGTCGTGGTCGCCGCCGATGATGAGGGCGGGGCATTTAATGGTATGGAGCGCGCTGAGCTTAATGTTGGGCTGTAGCAGGTCGAGCATAAAAATTTTATAGGCGTTTTTATCCCGCGCGGTGGTTAGCGGCATTTTCTTTTGCCAGTTGGCATAGTCCTTTTGTTCGCCTTTCCAGTAGGACGGGATGAGCCCGGTAGAGTCGGGCCATAGGTTAGCGCCAGTTGAGGCGAATTTGATCACCTTATCCGGGTGACGCATAGCCAGTACAATGGCGTTAATACCCCCATCGCTCCAGCCCAGCACATAACACGAATCTATATGCATAGCGGTAAGCAGGGCGTCGAAATCATCGGCCATCATCTCAAAACTTAATGAATCTCGGTCGTCTTTTGTGCGGCCATGCGCCCGGCTATCGGCCAAAATTACCTGGTATTTTTTTGCAAAGTAAGGTACGTTTCCGCCAAACGCGCCCATATTTTGGCCATTGCCATGTATCATCAGCAAAGGTTTGCCGGTGCCGTAAACTTCGGTATACATTTTAATGCCGCGCACATCATAGAATTTCCCTACGGAATCATTTCTTCCGTAGGGAATTCTTTTATTCTGGCAAAACGCTGTCCCAACAAACAACAACGTTAAAAAAAGTAAGGCAGCCTTTCTAAACATCAAATCCTGTTATTTCGTGTTTTTAACAATGAAAGCCACTATTGGCGCGGGGTCCCTCGGCACACGCGGGAAATGCCCTTCGCCTGGTATGGTTATAACGGTTATGCTGCCGCCCAATGCTTTGTAATTTTTTTCGGCAACACGGGTATCGGTAGCCAGCCACGGATCGTTAGCGCCGCTAACATGCAGCGTTGGGATATGTGCCTTGGCTAATGGAGCAAGCGTATCAATAGGTTGTTTTTTCTCCATCAGGCTGCGCATGGCGGCATTATCAACGTAGATGCACGATACCTTGTCAGGGTTGTAAATGGCCCATTCATAAGCCTCGCCGGCATAGGCGCCGGTGCCTTCCATTACCGGCTTTTTTGAAAATCCTTTGGCAACCAGCATATTATAAAAGCCGTCCCAATCCTTACGCACGGGGCCCGATTGCGCAGTTATAGGCGGAAACACAATATAATAACCTTTAGCCAGCAAAGCCTGCTCTACGCTGGCGTCGCGGGGTAAAACACGGTCGGCCCTGAAAACCCAGGGATTACCGGGGGCGGGTTTATTGGGCGCGATTATGGTTAACGTTTTTATGCCGAACCTTGAATTGCTTTTAATATTATAAACATCGTAAACGGGTGTAAACCACGGCCCGCGCACGGTGGCCCAGGTGTTCTCGATATCAAGATGCTGGTACTTGTTTTCCAAACCGTAATAATAGGTTTTTACAAAGGTGCTGGTATCGGCAAAAAGCGGATCGCGTGGCGTTGGCTTTATATTTAGTTGCACCCAATCGGCTATAAATGTGGCATCTTTTATACTATGCGGATGATGCGCGGTACCTTCTTTTATCATCATGGTCATACGCCCGCCTGTACGCAGCAAAGCATCTTCTATGGGTACGGTATTGGTCGGAAAAATAAAATCTTCCGTGCCTACAATGCTCAATACAGGTATATCATATTTGATCAGTCCATCCAGCTTGGCAAAGCTCTCAGGGCGGATAGCCGGGTTATCGGCATACAGGCACGATACCTTATCAGGATGCTCAGCCGCCCAGGCATACTCGTTAATACCGCCGCGGCTCATGCCGCTGAAAGCGGGTTTTTTCGACAGGCCATGTTTGGTGAAAAAGGCATACCAGGCTTCCCATTGCTTGCCCGGGTCGATATTACAATACACCACATGGAAACCTCTTTTAAGCAATTCCACTTCCGATTGCGGCTCGTGGTTCCAATAGTATCCGCGCCAGGTTACCGGGTTGCCCGCGGCGGGGGTTGTGGGTACAATAACAATACACCGCACTTTGCCTTTGGGCGTATTTTTATCGTCCATTCCGGTTCTTTCACCAGGAAGGGCCTTGAATGGAGTAATGGCCAGGGTTTCCATGTCCATAAAATAATCGTAGCGGTCAAATCCGTTCCACGAGGTTTTTTCACCCTCGAACGGGGTAAGCCCCTGGGCGAATGTTTTACCTGCGCCCATCAGCATCAGGCAGATAGCGCTTAGCAATACAGGTTTAAAAAAAGTTTTCATTTTTAAGGGTTTATGGTGGTTGATTGGTTATTATTTTAATAATATCGAACACCGAATGTCGAATTTTGAACAACGAAGTACTTCATCATTCGATGTTCAAAATTCATCATTCGATATTAATTAATTCGTCCCCCACGTCTTATTCGGTTTTGGCCCCATCTCTAAAACCAAAGTGCCGCCGTTTGCCAAATCGGCATGGCTAAACCACGGGCCGTTAAGCGCTTTGCCGTTCATTTTTGCCGATTGAATATACTTATTTCTTTCAGATTCGTTGGTGGCTATGATGTTAAACTTTTTGCCATTGGTTAATGATAGGGTGATATGCTTAAATAAGGGACTGCCAATACTGTAGTTGGGGCTGCCCGGGGTTACCGGGTAAAAGCCCATCGAGCTAAAAACATACCAGGCCGATAGCGCGCCGCCATCATCATCGCCGGGGATGCCCAGCAGGCGGTCGTCATACCATATCTTCATGATCTGCCTTACCCGGAACTGCGTTTTCCAGGGCTGGCCCGCATAGTTATATAAATAAGCCACATCGGCGCTTGGCTCATTGCCTGCTGAGTATTGGCCTATCAATCCTGTCATATCAGGGAACTGCCCTAAAAATGTCCATTTCGAGGTACCCGGAGGCTCAACAAATAAGGCATCCAAACGAGCTATGAACGGTTCTTTACCACCAAACAGGTTAATAAGGCCGGGTATATCCTGCTGCACCTGGAAAGTATAGGTCCACGAGTTCATTTCGGCGAAATAATCACGTCCGCCCGAGCCGCCGCCTCTTTTCGGATCAAAATCAGCCACCCAATTCCCATCTGCTGATTTGGGCGACATAAAATTGGTGGTTTTATTAAACAACAACTCGTAGTTATGCGCGCGTTTCATAAACAGGGCATAATCGTCATCTTTATGCAGGGCCTTCGCCATTTGTGCCAGGCACCAGTCGTCGACCGCGTTTTCTAAAGTAACGGCTACCGCCTGGCGTTTTTCGCTGGGGTGAACATCTTTATTGGTTTCTACCTCGCCTTTTGCCAGGGCGGGCAGGTAACCTTTTTCCTGATAAAATTTATCCAGTTCGGTTAGCGGACCACGTTTCCACGGCAATACGGTTGCTTCGGTAGCATTTTTGCGCATACCGGCATAAGCTTTTTCCACATCAAAATCACGATAGCCTTTCATATAAACATCGGTAATAAAAGTTGTGCCATGATGGCCTATCATTACACCGCGGTCGCCGGTTAATGTGGGGCAGGTAGGCAGCCAGCCGCTTTCGTCATACTGATGCAACAGCGAGTTGATCATGTCCACTTCCGCTTTAGGGTTGAGCAGTAATTGCAGCGGGTGCAGGGCGCGGTGGGTATCCCAGTAATTATCGCCTACATAAAAATCATGGCCAGCAGCAGGGTGCACCTGTTTATCGATGCCGCTGTAATATTGGTCGCCAACCTCGGTCATATCATTTGGCCTGCCCATAGAGCGGTATAGCGCGGTATAAAAAATAGTACGTTCTTTTTCGGTGCCGCCCTCAATAGCAATTTTACCTAATTCGTGGTTCCAGGCGGCGCGGTTGGCCAGTTTGGTTTGATCAAAATCCCCTTTAACATCAGCCATTAAATTAGCTTTGGCTTCGTCAAGGCTGATATTGGATGTGCCAACCTTAACGGATATTTTCTCACCGGGTTTAGGAGCGAAATCAAGCGCCAGCCCGGTACCGCCACCGCCGCCAAATCCGCCGCGGGCACCACCGCCCGCACCCCGCCTGCCGCCAGCTGCGCCACCTGAAGTGAAAGTTTGTGCTGATGATGAGGTAAATGGTTTGGAAAATACAGCATAGAAATAAGTTTTAACACCCTGGGCGTTGTTTGAGCCGCTTACTATGGTTTTACCCTCAGTGGTCATTTCGCCGCCTATCATTAATAAATGCGCGGGGCTTTTTTGCGGATAGGTAAACCGGTAATATACGGCACGGCGCGCCGCTGTATATTCGGTTGTGATATCATAATTCTCTAATACAGCCGATCCGTAATAGGGGGTAACCACCTCAAAATCGCGGTCGAAGTCAGAAGCGTACTGTGCCGAACTGGTTTCTATATTCCCCGTTACCGGCATTAAGGTTACGCCCGCCGCTGGGAAGCCGGTTATTTTGGTGTTCATATAAACGTCGGCTCCGCCCGTGGTCATGGGTACGCATTGTACCATGCCATAAGGCAATTGTACGCTGGGGCGCGTTGCGGTAAGCAAATGCCCAAGCCCGCCAATGGTGGGATCGACATAATCAACCGGTTCTTTAATTTTAATTTTTGATTTTTGCGCCTGTACGTGCAATGTTCCGGCAAATAAGCAAATAGCTATAAATGCCCCGGTAACGGGCTTTGTAAAAGTATTCATGATCTGTATTGTTAGGTTATATTGGCTTAAAAGAATAACTGTTATTATATCTTCTTAACAAACTTAATATATTATATGAATAGGTTGATTAAAGTAACAGAAAATAAACATAACTATTTCATTTGAGGGAGTTCGCTTTTTTATAGCCGTTATCAACAGTAAAGCAACGAAGGCTGCTTTTTATACGTATATTTAAAAAAGCTTAACCCGTAATCGCCCTTATTTTGAAGCGCATTTTATCAGGTATTTTAACCATTCTTGACCATAGGGAAAAAATAAAATTAGCCAACCTGATTTTATTCGACCTGGTAATGGGCGTACTTGATGTGGGCTTTTTATTCCTGGTATTGGTTGTTATTAATTTTTACACTAAAAACGAAAGTACCACCACTATTCCCTTTCTTCCCGCTGCTTTTACCAACAAAAACTCGTTGCTGCTTATTAGTGTTTTTGTGGTGTTATTTGGATTGAAAAACTTTTTGGGGTATTTAAACACCAAATGGCAAAACAAGTTTTTTTATGATGTATCATCCCGGTTATCAAAAAGAAATATACAGAACTATTTGAAAGACGATTACCTGAGGTTTGTAAATATTGATTCGTCGGTATTAATACGCCGGATAAGCCAGCAGCCTATCGAGTTCAGCCATTATATCCTCACCAATTTTCAACAGGTTATTTCACAAAGTATATTGATATTGTTCACCATAACCGGTATTCTTTTTTATCATCCCGGTTTATTTTTCCTGTTGTTTTTATTGCTGCTGCCCCCGGTGGTATTATTGGGCCATTTTATACGCAATAAATTAAAAGCAATACGCGACAATACCAAAATAACAAGCCAGAAAACCATTCAGTATTTGCAGGAAAGCTTGTCGGGATATATGGAAAGTAATATTTACCACAAAGATGATTTTTTTATAAACCGGTATTATACGCACCAGCTTCAACTCAATAATAATATAGGCACACAGCAAACCCTACAGGGCCTAACCTCCAGGTTAGTTGAAGTTTTTGCCATATTGGGATTTTTTATCCTGGTAGCGATCAATAAACTGTCGGTAAATACTCCCGTTGTAAGTATGCTTACCATTGGCATTTTTATGGCGGCCTCCTATAAGATCATACCCGGCGTAGTAAAGATATTGAACAGCATGGGCCAGATAAAAACTTACCAGTTTACCCTGGCCGACCTGCAGCCTGCTGATGATGTGCCCATTACTAAAACGAAAGAGCAGGCTGAACCCATCAAGTCGGTTGTATTTGAACAGGTTAAGTTTAAATATAAAGACCAGAATATATTAAACGGTATAAATTTTGAAATACAGCAGGGTGATTTTATAGGCCTTTCGGCAAAATCAGGTAAAGGGAAAACAACCGTCATTCACCTGTTGCTGGGGTTTTTAAAACATCATGAAGGGAATATTTTGATAAACGATAAAAAAACTACCTGGATAGACAGGCAGGGTTATTGGAGCCGGATATCCTACGTAAAACAACAGCCATTTATTATTAATGATACCCTGCTTAAAAATATTACGCTTACCGACGACGCGCCCAACGCCGATAAATTGGCCGATGTGATCGCTTTTTGCAGCATAGATAATATAACCGCCCAATATCCTGAAGGGATAAATAAATTTATTAAAGAGAACGGTAAAAATATAAGCGGGGGCCAGCGGCAGCGCATAATGCTTGCAAGAGCGCTATATCATGATTTTGACCTGCTGATATTAGATGAAGCTTTCTCTGAGATGGATGAGGTAGCTGAAAAAAGCATCCTTGCAAAATTAAAACTATTGGCAAAACAGGGTAAAATGATCATCCTGATAACGCATAAAAAATCGAGCCTGTATATTTGCGATAAGACAATTTCGTTGGATGAGGAATATGCGTAAAACCCTGGTTATTCTTACACCCGGCTTCCCGAAAGACGAGGATGACAGCGCCTGTCTCCCTCCTATACAAGTATTTGTAAAGGCATTAACGGCCGCTTATCCCGAACTAAATATTGTTGTTTTAGCGTTTCAATACCCTTTTTCGGCAGCGAAATACAAATGGCATGGCGTAAATGTAGTTGCCTTTGCGGGGCGAAGCCGCAGCAAGGGTTTTCGTTTGTTTACATGGTTAAAGGTTTGGAAAAAATTACTGGAACTTAAAAAAAAGCAGCAGGTTATGGGCCTGTTAAGCCTTTGGATGGGCGAATGCGCTTTGGTTGGAAGCGATTTTGCTAAATCGCACCATTTAACACATCGTTGCTGGTTACAAGGGCAGGATGCAAAGGCAGAAAATAAATACATGAAATGGGTAAGGCCCGCCGGTTCGGAACTAATTGCGATATCGGATTATTTGGCGAATGAACTCTATAAAAACTACGGCTTATTGCCCGGGCACGTGATACCGATAGGGATGGATACGACTCTATTCGACCACGGCCCAATTGAAAGGGATATTGATGTTTTGGGCGTAGGTTCCCTGATCCCGTTAAAGCAATATGAACTATTTGTTGATACCATACGCTTTTTAAAGGAGCATATCCCTGGGGTTAAAGCGGTTATATGCGGAAAGGGCCCCGAAATGGAACGACTTAAAAATAGGTCGGCCGCTTATGCGCTTGAAGCTAATATTTCATTTAAAGGAGAGTTAACACATACCGAAGTTTTACAGTATATGCAGCGATCAAAAGTGCTTCTGCATCCGTCAAATTATGAGGGGTTTAGTACGGTATTGCTGGAAGCTTTGTATAGCGGAGCGCATGTGGTTTCATTTTTCAGGCCCATGGAGGATGAGTTTGACCATCATCATATTGTTAACGATAATAACGAAATGAACCATAAAGTTTTATCATTACTTACCGATGCTGACAGGGAACATCAACCCGTATTAATATATGATGCAGAACAAACCGCCAAAAATATGATGCAATTGTTTGGCTTATAACGAAGCCGCTATAGCCTCAATTTTATTTGCAATAGCTTCAAATGACAGGGTTGATTTAAAATAAGCTATAGCCTTGTTTCTCTGTTCCTGCATGTTCATTTGCTGTGTTTTTATTAACGCTGTCAATAATGCCGCTCCGTTTCCGGCTTCATATAACAAGCCGATATTCCCATCATCGGTTATCATCCGGAAAGAAAATATATCAGTAACTATGGGCACGCACCCGCATGACATGGCCTCGCAAACCGCGGTGCCACTGCCCTCGTAGTGCGAACCGGAAATAATAAAATCGGCACTGTTATACCAGTACAGCATTTCTTCGTTAGGCACCAGGCCAACCAAGGTTATAGTATCAGTGGATATATGATGTTTATTCAATACATTTTTAATATCATCCAGCAACTCTTCGGTATGGTAGATCATATATAACCGCGCTAATGGTGATATTTTTAAAAATTCAATAAATGCTTTAACTACCGTAAGCGGATCTTTGTTTTTATCTAACCGCCCCACCCATAAAAAGACAGGCTGCCCTAAAGCGCCCGTTTTTTTAAGAGCCGATTCTTTCTCAACAGGATAAAAAACCGAAGAAACTTCCATTACTTCGTGTATCTTTCCGGCAGATGCCAGGTTACCTTTATTTACCCAGTCTAACCCCATAGCTTTTGAGGCGAACAGGTAGGCATCAATATATTTATCGGCTATTTTTTGCAATTGTTTTTTTAATCCGATAGCAGGCTTTTCCGCGTGATTTTGAACAATGATCTTTGTTTTTTTATTGATCTTAAAATGTAACTGGATAATTTGCAGTGGGTTATGTAAGCCATGTACCACCACAATATCAGGGTTCATGCTTTTTATAAGACGATGCAGTTTCCAGGGGAAGCGTAATTTTTCATCATTATAATTTACAAATTTAAAATGAACGCCCTTAAACAATTCGTCGCCCCGGTAATTCATTTGCTTTATACGGGTAACTTTATGGTGTTTGCTTAAGTTTGTTAATACGCCCATATATCCCGATATCCGGTTTAGCCATTTTTGGGGTGAATCATAACCGGGGTCGTAATTATAACTTACAAAAACAAAATTCATAATAGCTGCAATTTAAATTTTTTCAGCAAATAAAAGCCGGCATAACGGTTAAAAAGCAACTCAAATAGTTGTATGTTCGTATTTGAATAAAAGGGCTGTTTACCTACCCCTGCAAATTATCCGCATGAATTTGTCCATTAAGAACCTGTTTTTTAAGCATACCGATGTAAAAACCTTTTTTATAACACGTTTGTCAGAAAACCGGGTCGAAGAAAAAGTCTTCCTGAAAAAAGACGATCTCCTTATTGATATAACCGGCACACATAGTATGATCTGCCTCGACCCTTTTTGTGTCGCTGTATGGTTACCGAAAGATAAAATGAATGGGTTTGATAAAAAAAAAGCAAGGGTCCAATTCAAAAAAAACACCCAAACAACAGCCGAGCTGAATATTGGCCTTATAGAGGCCATACCAACAGATAATGGGGCGTTATTACTGTATAAAATTGAAAGCGTAATAAATCACCAGTTAAATATTTTGCACAGGCTGGCTTTGTTTGCCTGGCTGCTGCGCTCAAAAAAAAATACGTATGAAAGCCGCAAGGTTATAAGCGCCTTATATTCGTATCCGCGAAAGATCATTATTGTATCCTACAGTGATGAACATTATTACAATATTTTTCCGATGGATATACAAGGATATATCGCTGAAGAGGACATGTATATATTGGGTTTACGAACAACTAATATTACCTTAAATAAGATTTTAGAAGCTAAAAAGGTTGTTATTTCTGATACTGACGCTATTGACATAAACACGATATATAACCTGGGCAAACATTCAAGCACCTCGCCAACTAAAATGGAAGAAATGCCTTTTGCTGTAAACCGCAGCGAGTTATTCGGGTTTCCTGTACCGGGCTTTGCCGGATCATATAAAGAAGTAGAAATTATAGATCATAGAAAAATGGGTTATCATATGCTGTTGGTTGGCAAGGTGGTTAATTTGAAAGTGCTAAGAAAAGACTCGACATCGCTCTATCATGTTGGCTTTTTGCAATTCCAGGAAAGTAATTATCAGAGCATCGACGGTCTATATTAAGCTATCGGCCAATATCAGCAAAAGTAAATTAGATCCAAATGAATAACTGAATAAGTAGTGATCGAATAAACAGAAACGATTAATTACTTGTTATGGGGAAAATCACCTCGGGATAATACTCTTTTACCTGTTTCATCAGCCCCGGCAAATCGCCCTGCACATATTTACAGGCCCCATTAATGTATATTTTACTGAATTCTCTTATATCCATCCCGGTTAGCTGACCGAGCATTGCTTCATCAAACAACCTGATATGCTCATCATGAACAACCAATAATATATCTGCCGGATCAGTTGAAAAAAAAGATTCAAAAGGTGTTTCCCATTTTCTTTTTTTGGCTACAACAAATGCCGGTTTATTGTTGGCAGCTGTTTGTGTAACAGCGGCGTTTAACTGGAGCGAATTATACAATTCATTATCGGTCAACATTTTTGTTTTCCGGGCCAAACGGATATGTTCCCATATATTCCAGTTGCCGGTAAGGGTAGAGTCTGTTCCAAACAGGATATCGGTATGATTTTTTAATTGATCTGCACTGGCTGTTTTGTTCAATAAAAAATAGTTCGATGCCGGGCACCATATCAATGCTTCAAACTTTTGGGCTTGTTTTTCTGTCATGGCCACACCATGCACACCTATCAGTTTTTTATTCAACAAGTTCCAGTTTATAAGTTCATCAATTTCCTGCTCCGATTGCCTATCACTGCCTTCGCCCACATGTATCACCACCGGCAATTTTCTTTTTAGCGGATTATTTAATTTTATCTTCCAACTTTTTTCAAACTTTACCGAATGCAGGCTATGGTATTGTTCTACATTAATTAACGGGTTGTTTATGATTAACCGTTCACCATGGTTTACAACGGTAGTAACTCCGCATAGTAAGTTTTTAAATATGCCCCAGCTGGTGCGCAAAGTTAAGGGGACCTTTAAAACAGCCGAAATTTCCTCTTTATAATTTTCATGAATATATGCTCCCCATTCGGTATAATTATTATATATCCTGTCGCCTAATTGCGGAAATAAATTAAAATCTAAATGATCATGCGAGTTAACCAGACCGGGGAAGATAAGGGCATTATCAAAAGTTAACTGTACAGCATCGGTGGCGGGGCCGCTTACAGGTATTATTTTGCCATTTTTTATTTGAATATTAACGGGGCCTTCGCCGGTAAGGGTTGTTACATTATTTAATATCATTGCCTCTCCTCAAATGGATGCCGTATATGATGCGTGAGTCTTTAAATTTCTCATATACCGGTAAGGCATCTTTAGCAATATAATAATGTTTTACCGACTCATCCACTATTCTTTCCAGTTTGTTTACTACATAGAAACCATTTTTCATCAGTATACTTTCAATATCATATACATAATGTACAAAATTTTGAATAGATATATTGTTACTTTTATGCTGAAAGGTTCTTTTGCCGCCAAATGCCAGTGCATTTGGATGAAAATCGGTTATTATAATGTCTGCGTTGGGCTTTAATATGCGGCACCAGGCCTGTAATGCTTCCTCAATATTTTCTATATGGGCAATAGTTAGGGTGGATAGCAGGATATCATAAGTACCTGTTTCTATGTCTGCAAATAAGTTATCTGTTATTTGATAGGTTTGCGCCTTCGGGAACTTTTGCTCTAAACGCCTTAGCATACCTGCAGAAACATCAAAGCCGGTTATGCCTGCGGGCTTACTTTTTAAAATTTTAGGCCAATGCCTGCCCGTACCACAACCAATATCTGCAACTTGTTTGCCGGTTAAATTAACGTCGTTAAGTAATTCTGAAAATACAGCCTCATCCATATCAAGCATCAGGTTGCCCGGCTGCGCGTCATAATTTTCCGACCACAGGTCATACGCCTCAACTGATCCCTTTTCTTTTACCCCGGGACGGAAATAACTTTTATGAATAATTTTTTTTAAAGCGCTTATCACTGTATTCAAAGGGTTTATGGCGGTTATCACATTATTCATGCCCTATAGTTAGGAGGCGGTTATATTAGAGTTTACGTACTGCTATTTATAAAGGTTGCCCTATTAATTTATTTCGTTTGGTAGGCAACCTTTATTTAATAAGGGGCGTAATTACCTTTGATTATTGTAATTAACAATTAGTTTT
>JABDBW010000028.1:27157-31176 GCA_013288485.1 Bacteroidota bacterium | reverse complement strand
CCTATGTCAAAACCTGATTTAGATAAATACCTTAAAGCAAATGGCTATAAATAAAAAAATAATTCCGGTAGTTATTGCCCTATTAATGGGCTTTGGCAATGCGGTATTAGCGCAAACCATACCCAGAGAGGAACTTATTTTTTTAACCTCCGAATGGAAAGGGGAACGCTTCGCTGATGGACGCCCCAAAGTTTCGGACGACCTGCTGGCCCGCGCAAAAGACATTGGGCTTGACGATGCCTGGACAGCGTTGAAAAACCTGGGTTATGTAAACCAATTTGAAAGCGGCTGGAAAACAGTGAACGATGTTGTATTTACCGGCCGTGCCGTTACCGCCATGTATATGCCAAGCCGCCCTGATGTAGAAAAAAGCATTAAAGAACGCGGCGCCAAACAGGGCCGTGCGGGTAATACCAATTCATGGCCCATTGATATCCTGGTAAAGGGTGACGTATATGTAGCCGATGGCTTCGGAAAAATTGGCGCGGGAACCCTGATGGGTAGTACGCTGGGTAATTCAATTTTTAGTAAATCGGGAAACGGGGTTGTTTTTGATGCCAGCGCAAGGGATGTGGAAGGGCTGTCAGAAATAAAAGGGTTTAACGCTTTTGTGCGCGATTTTCACCCTTCGTTTTTAGAAAGTGAAGTGCTGATGGGGTTAAACACGCCCATACGCATAGGGGCCGCCATTGTTTTGCCCGGCGACCTGGTATTAGCCAAGCGCGAAGGTGTACTTTTCATACCGGCCCAATTGGCCGAGCAGGTGGTTTCAGTAGCCGAGTTTGTTTCGCTTAAGGATGACTTTGGGTTCGAGATGGTAAAAACGGGCACGTTTAAAACCGGGCAGATAGACAGCGAGTGGACACCTGAAGTAAAACAAGCTTTTTATAAGTGGGTAGATGCGCATCCCGATAAAGTAAAAATGAGCAAAGCTACAATGGAAAAGATATTAGAGAAAAGAACTTGGTAGTTTAATAACCCAATAACTATTAACCAATAACCAATAACCAAACCATGAGTGATAATCGCAGGGACTTTATTAAAAAGGGCGCCGCGCTGGCAGCAGCCCTGTCAGTAGGCGGCGGTGGCATAGCCGAAGCATCTTCGCTGATGGCGGAGGATACAGAAAAGTGGGGAAATGTGAAGGGGAAAATGTCGCAAATAAAAATTGCAGGGCAAATAACTCCCGAACCTACGCCTGAAACATTCGCTTTTTACAACCAGATGGGCATTAACCAGGCCGTATTATGGACGGATGCCACAAAATCAAGCGGCGAATATTACGGCAGCCGTAAAAAACTTTTTGCCGATAATGGCATAAATGTATATGGCTTTGGAAATAACGATGTGCATAACCAGGACAAACTGGTGCTTAACCTGCCCGGCCGCGATGAGAAAATAGAAGAATATAAGGCCCATTTGCGTAGTTTGGGCAAAGCCGGCATTGGTTATACCACGTACGCGCACATGGGTAATGGTATATGGCACTCTGAAGTGCGCGGAAAGGCCCGCGGCGGGGCCGATGCAAGAGATTTTAACGTGAACGCGCCGCATTATGGTAAATGGGGGGACAATGTTTATCATGAACCTCTAAGCCACGGAAGGCGATATACCCGCGACGAAGTTTGGGCCAACTTTAAATATTTTATACAGGCGGTTGTTAGAACTGCCGAGGAAAATAACGTACATATAGGCATCCACCCTGACGATCCGCCGATACCCGAAATGGCAGGCGTGCCACGTTTGTTCACCAGTTTTGAAGGTTATAAACGCGCGCTCGACCTGGCCAATAACAGCCCCGCTGTTGGGCTATGCCTTTGCGTAGGTTCATGGATGGAAGGCGGCGACAAACTGGGCAAAGATGCCATAGGGATGATAGATTATTTCGGAAGCAGGGAAAGGATATACAAAATACACTTCCGTAATATTTATGCGCCGCTGCCCCACTTTATTGAATCGTTTGTTGATGATGGCTATACCGATATGTATACCATTATGCAGGCATTAAAACGCAATAATTTTAAAGGCGTTATTATCCCCGACCATATCCCAAAAATGGATGGCGGGCCAAATGTGGGTACGGCTTATAGCATTGGGTATATGAAGGCGCTGCTTAACCGGGTGAATGCGGAAGTGTAGTTTTAACTTGTTGATAACCAACAAATAAAAGTTTTCACGTTTTAGAGCGTGAACGCTCATGAACGGTGGGGGTTGAAGTTTTGGCACTGCCCCGCAGTGTCCCCCCGACGAGAATCTATAGGGATAAATCTTTATACTTTTTGTCATTCTGAGCGTAGCGAAGAATCTTCTGCGAGCGATAACGGCGGCTTACCTATCTGTTGTATAAGATTCTTCGCTTCGCTCAGAATGACAAGGTGGTTATTCCAACCCAATCTTCTGATGCTGGTAAGGTATCTCGACATTTAAAAAACCGTTTGCATTCAGCGTTTTGGCAAAATGCTGCTGCACTTCGTATTCGCCATGAACCAGGAATAGTTTCTTTACTTTTTTCGAGTCCTGGCATTTTAAAAAATGCAGCAGGTCCTCGTAATCGCCATGGGCGCTCATGGACTTGATTGACCGTACCTCGGCTTTTACTTCAAATTGCTCACCAAATATCCATACTTCTTTGTCGCCCCTTAACAAATGCCCGCCCAGCGAATTAGGCTCGCAATAACCTACTATTAAGATGGTGGTATTGGGATTGCCAATGTTATTTTTTATATGATGCTTCACACGGCCCGCTTCGGCCATGCCCGATGAGGAGATAATAACGCAGGGCCGCGGGTCGGAATTTAAAGCGATAGATTCTTCTGTCGATTCCACAAACCGTAACCCCTTAAAAGCAAACGGATCGGCATCGGTTTTTAAAAGCTCGCTAACCGTTTTATTATATACCTCAGGGTGATCCTTTAATACCTGCGTAGCTTTTTCTGATAAAGGGCTGTCAACATAATATTGAACATCAGGCAAAATGCCTTTTAGCTCCAGCGAATTAAGTGCGTACAATAATTCCTGTGTACGTCCAACGCTAAAGGCCGGTATAATTACTTTACCTTTTTTAACCAGGCAGGTTTGTTTGATCACCGATAGCAAATCGTCGGCGATGGGTTCCAGTTGTTTATGCAGCGAATCGCCGTAGGTCGATTCCAGCAAAATATAATCAGCCTGCGGGAACGTTTGGGGGCTTTTTAAAAGCAGATCACCATAGCGCCCCACGTCGCCGCTAAAGGTTATATGTGTTTCTTTACCATTTTCCTGTATAACCAAATGCACCGCGCAACTGCCTAATATATGCCCTACATCGCTAAAATGAAATTTTACATCGGGCGTTATAGCATATTCCTCATTGTATTCTACAATTTTAAATAAGCGCATCGCTTCCATAGCCTGTTCCTCATCATATAGCGGCGTTAACAGCGGCAGCCCCTTTCTTGCCCGGTGCTTATTGCTGTAAGCCACGTCGCTTATCTGTATATGGGCCGAATCCATCAATAATATCCGGGTAAGGTCCATTGTTGCCGAAGTACAAAATATTTGGCCGTTAAATCCTTCGGCTACCAGGCGCGGAATAAGCCCGCAATGATCAATATGCGCGTGCGATAAAATAAGATAATCCACCTTTTTGGGGTTAAAGCCGAAATGCTCGTTCAGGTTCTCTGTATTTTCGCCCATACCCTGGAACATGCCGCAATCCAATAAAATGCTGGTGCCATTTTGTAAATGTAGCAAGTGCTTACTGCCGGTTACATTGCGGGCGGCGCCGTGAAAAGTTATATCCATTATTTAATTCGGTTTATAAGGAAAGAAAACGAAGGTGGTAAAAAAATTTAATTTAAATAAAACTAACAAAGTAGTTGTTTATTTAAATTATAACTAATATATTCGTTTAGTATTATATACCAAATCAATTTCAAATACCCACCAAACAATGGAAATTAAAGAACTGACCCGTGCCGAGGAACAATTGATGCAGATACTCTGGCAGTTAAAAAAGGGTTTTGTAAAAGATGTGATGG
>JABDBW010000028.1:0-27057 GCA_013288485.1 Bacteroidota bacterium | reverse complement strand
CCAAACAATGGAAATTAAAGAACTGACCCGTGCCGAGGAACAATTGATGCAGATACTCTGGCAGTTAAAAAAGGGTTTTGTAAAAGATGTGATGGCCCAATTACCCGAGCCATTGCCTGCATACAACACGGTATCTACCATTATCAGGATACTGGAAGCCAAAGGCTTTGTGAGCTATACGGCGCATGGCAAAAGCCATGAGTATTACCCGCTGATAAGTAAGGAAGATTATCAGAACTTTGCTACCGATAAGCTGATGAGCGGCTATTTTGATAATTCGGTGCAACACATGTTCTCCTATTTTGTGAGAAAAGAAAAGATAGATTTGAAAGAGGCCGATGAGATTATGAAACTAATTGAAAACTTAAAAAACAAATAATTATGAATTTTAGAATATACCGGCTATTGATCATTTTTTGGGTGCTGCTATTTTCATCAGCCGCTATAGCCCAGCAACACGACTCACAAAAAGACGTTGTTCTTTCGCAAGCTGAAACCCAGCCCGAGTTTCCCGGAGGGATGATGGATTTTTTTAATTTTTTGGCAAAAAACACACATTACCCGGCTATTGACAGGCAAAATAAAATAACCGGGAAAGTTTTAGTTCAGTTTGTTATTGAAAAGGATGGCAGTTTAACCGACATTAAAGCCGTACGCGGCCCAAGCCCTACATTAATGAATGAAGCGGTAAGGGTTATTGGTATGTCGCCTAAATGGAAACCGGGTATTCAAGATGGCAAACCGGTAAGAGTAATGTATACGGTGCCGATAAATTTTACTTTGAATGCTAAAGTTGGTTTAAATAAACAACCAGGAAAAACTTTAACTATCCCTGATAAAAATAAGGTATTTACCGAGGTTGATGCACAGCCGGAATTTCCGGGCGGCGTAAAGAAGTTTTATAATTTTCTCGCCAAAAACATCCACTACCCCACTATTGACCGGCAAAAGAAAGTTGAGGGGAGGGTTATCGTTCAGTTCGTCGTTGAAAAAAATGGCAGCCTGTCAACTATAAAAGCGAGACGAAGCCCAAGCGAAACAATGGCAAAAGAGGCGCTGAGGGTGATGGCCGCATCGCCTAAATGGAAACCGGGCATGCAGAATGGAAAGCCGGTAAGGGTTATGTATACCGTGCCGATAAGTTTTACTTTGGAAAATAAAGTTGGTTTAAATAAACAACCAGGAAAAAGTTTAACTATCTCCGGTAAAAATACGGTAGTTGAAAAAACGCCACACAACACTAATATTGATATAAGAGGGTACCCTAACATTATTTCTGACCCCTCACCCTTATTTGTTATAGACGGCGTTGTTAGGGACAAAGGCTCCTTTGATCAGTTGGATCCGAATGCTATCGAAAGTTTTTCCGTATTAAAGGATGCTTCGGCAACAATATACGGGGCCGAGGCGAACAATGGTGTTATATTGGTCACCACCAGGAATTTAAAGAAAGCCGCTGATAAAAAAACTTCCGATTAAAAAACATGAATTTAATATAGTATATTTAGCTATCAATTATAATTGCAAACCAAATACCACCCCCAAACAATGGAAATTAAAGAACTGACCCGTGCCGAGGAACAATTGATGCAGATACTCTGGCAGTTAAAAAAGGGTTTTGTAAAAGATGTGATGGCCCAATTACCCGAGCCATTGCCTGCATACAACACGGTATCTACCATTATCCGGATACTGGAAGCGAAAGGCTTTGTGAGTTATACGGCACATGGCAAAAGCCATGAGTATTACCCGCTGATAAGTAAGGAAGATTATCAAAACTTTGCTACCGATAAGCTGATGAGCGGCTATTTTGATAATTCGGTGCAACATATGTTCTCCTATTTTGTGAGAAAAGAAAAGATAGATTTGAAGGAGGCTGATGAGATCATGAAACTGATTGAAAAGTTACAAAACAAATAAGCAACTATGAGCTGGTGGCATTATTTATTACTGGTAAATTTTTACCTGGTATTATTTTTCGGCTTTTATGCCTTATTGCTGCGCAGGGAAACATTTTTCCAGCTTAACCGCGTTTATTTAATAGCCGCCAGCTTGCTTTCGTTTGCTATACCGCTTATACAATCAAGCTGGGTACAAAACCTGTTTATTACACAACAGGTACAACATACCATTAATAATAGCGCGGTAATAAACAACCCCATAATAATATATAGTTTTATACCGGTGCAAAACTCGTTAACCATAGGCGAAGTGTTTAATGGTATATATATAGGTGTAACCCTGTTTTTATTATTAAGGCTGTTATGGCAGCTGCTCATATTAAAAAAAGCCATAGAAAAGCCTCCGCCATCGGCAGCATACTCGTTTTTTAAAAAAATAAGCCTGGGCGAGAACCAGGATAAATCGGGCATAATTGCTAAACATGAACAGGTTCATGCCGGCCAATGGCATTCGGTTGATGTAATGATCATTGAAACCGTAATGATCATTAACTGGTTTAACCCTGTGGTATACCTGTACCGCTTCGCCATTAAATACATTCATGAGTTTATTGCCGACAGGCACGTTGTTCAACGGGGCACCGATAAAGCCGATTATGCGTTGCTGTTATTAAGCCAGACTTTTAATGTACCCACACATACGCTGGTAAACCCTTTTTATAACCATACGTTGTTAAAACAGCGTATCCGTATGCTTCAAAAAAACAAGTCGCACCGCATTGCGCTGGTTAAATACGGGTTATCGGCGCCGCTGTTTATGCTAATGCTGGTGTTTTCATCAGCTACCATAAATAATAGCAAGGTCGTTAACGCTATTAACAAAAAAACTGAAAAGGTATTTTCGACGACTGCGGAAAATGCCGTTACCGGTATTACGTCCCACGCTGAAATACCCGACCAGGAAGCCCTTGCTGTAGATCAGTACGTTGAAAACTATAATAAGAAAATAAATGAGTTAAGGATAGATAGCACCAAATCGGTTGGCAGCGATAAATTTACTACAATTGAAAACACACCCAAATTTCCGGGTTCTTTTGCCGATTTTATAAGGGAAAATACAAAATATCCCGACGCAATGCGTGAGGCAAATGTACATGGCACGGTGCATGTTGAATTTATTATAGAAAAAGATGGCTCAATTTCTCATATCAAAGCTATAGACGGCCCCGGATATGGTTCAGAACAAGAGGCCGAGCGTGTAATGGCGCTATCGCCCAAATGGAAGCCGGCTTATCAAAATGGGAAACCGGTAAAGCTAGGGTTCACGGTACCCATAAGTTTTTCGGATTCGCAAAACGCAGCGGCAGACGAAGGTGATGCAAATAAACTCTTCTCATCAGCTGAAGTATCGCCAGCTTTTCCGGGAGGCCAGGATAAATTTTTCGAATTTTTAAGGGAGAATATACGATACCCCGATGCTATGAGCAAGGCGAATGCAACAGGGAGGGTAATTGTTCAGTTTGTGGTTGAAAAAGATGGCAGCTTGTCGGGCATACAGGTTACTCACGATGCAGGTTATGGCTCGGGCCAGGAGGCGGTAAGGGTACTAGCCTCATCGCCTAAATGGATACCCGGCTCCCAAAAAGGTAAGCCGGTAAGGGTTATGTACACTGTGCCGATAAACTTTACTTTGCCAGGCGATAATAATAACGCCCAGGATGCTTTAAAGAAACCTGCGGGAACCGAAGCGCAGCCCGTTAAAAATAATTAAACCACCTAATACGTTTACTTATCACCATTCACCAAGTGCCGGGATTTACGAAGTTTAACTCGGTTGTGTTTGTTTTTAAAGGCCTCGTTGAGGGCTTCGCCGTTTAAAAAATCCGTAAATCTTTTTTTTAATTATATTTAATTGAATACCATTTGATTGTATTGATTATTATTTACATTTATATAAAAATAATCAAATTATGAACTGGAAACTTATCTTTCAATTATCTATTTTCGGGTTGATAATGGCTTTCGCCACTATATCCCTGATTCCCGAAAAAATCGAATGGGCTTTTTGGCTGGTGATATTTGTTTTTTGCGCGTACACCATTGCTAAAGCGGCTCCTGGCAAATTTTTTTTACATGGCTTTTTAGTGAGCATGGTTAATTGCGTGTGGATAACCGGCGCGCATGGCTTTTTTTATGCCACCTACACCGCAAACCATCCTGAAATGGCTGCCATGTATACCGGTAGCCATCCTCGTTTAATGATGCTGGTCTACGGGCCTGTTGCTGGCGCTATGTTCGGTATTATACTGGGGCTTTTTGCGTTTGTTGCTTCAAAAATTGTAAAAAATACGGCTGCAGCAAAAGCATAATTATAAAGCTGCAACAGCATATACCGGTTTAAAAATTTAACAAAAATATTATTCCTCTTAAATTTATTAGGGGTTGCTTTTAAGCAGCCCCTCTTTTTTAAATTTAAACAAAGGATTTTCTGTATAAATTATTATTTTTGACGACGGATAATACAAAATTAATATACAATGAAACCCTTTATTTCAAGAACATTTTACGGATTTATAAATTACGCGGCAGCATTGCTATTAATTTTATCGCCGTGGTTATTTGGCTTTTTGCACGTAACAATAGCTGCAGGTTTATTAGTACCCCTATATATGGGATGGTTGCAGTTTATCATGGCAATTTTTAGCGACAATCCACTTGGGTTTTTGAAAGTTTTGCCCATGCAAATGCAAAACTGTGTTGATATTTTTATGGGAGCGTTTTTATTGGCCTTACCATGGATCTATGCTTTTTCTTCGCAGATATGGTGGCCGCATTTCTTGTTTGGCCTAATATTCGTAATTAAAGGTGTTTTTGCTGAAGGCTCACCGGTTTTAAACAGGCCCCACCGTAGCCTTCCTGAAGGAGGCATAACTTCTATTGATGCGCATGAAGGCCGGTTGAATGCCTAAAAAAATAAAGATTTAAAAAACCTCGTTCAATCCCAGGAACAGCCCATTGGAGCCGTAGTTGCCTACGCCGTAATCAATACAAAGATTTGAGCGTGTGTATTTGTTAAATAATATACGTAAACCAACGCCTGCACCGGGCTCCATATATTCAAGCAGTTTAATGGTATTGTTGCTATTACTGGCTGTTTCTTCGTTGGCAAAAACAACTCCGCTAAATAGTTTATTGTTGGTGATGGGAAAGCGGTATTCACCCTCGCCGTATGCAAATGAAGTTCCTTTAAAACGGCCTATAGTATAGCCCCGGCCAATACGGTTAGCCGGGTCGCTTCCTGTTCCCTGCAGTTCTAAATAAGGTATGCTGCCGCTAACTAAATAACTGGCCCAATACCAAAATGCCAGCACATGCTCCGGGTTAGCTTTTGATAGACTGAAGTATTTTCTTAATTCGGTTTTTATTTGCACCGAGTTATGTTCGCTTACCATCCATCCCTGGTTCACTCTTAAAACAATATCGGCATACATCCCCTTATAGGGCCGGTTGATCTGGTCGCGTGAGTTAAACTCAATGTTAAATAACATGCCATCATCCGAATAACCCGAAGTTGGGTAATCATGAAGTGTACTATATCTGTAATTATGGGTGTTAATATTGGCGCCAGTTTTCCTTTCATCATCAATATTACTGTATTTATCAAAAATAACCCCGGCGCCTGCATATACATGCTCAAACAGCTTTCGATATAACCTTTCTGTAAATTTAAGATAAGAGAATTTGATAGGAAAAACATCAGGGTTATTGTCAAGCGGAAGATCATTCAATGAAAAACTGCCATCGCCCTGAACTTTTCGGCCGGTACCTACCCCATAATCAATCGCTACTGTTTTACCAACCTGCAGTCCTCCTTGTATATTGAACAGGTCATTATTAGTAAATATATTATTCTTGGCTTCAAATGACAGCAGGCCAAAGGTTGACGCGTAAAAATTTGCATTAATTACCGAAAAAGTAGTGGTCTTAGGGTTGCCAAAGGTTTTTCCGCCTGTTGAAGTTACGCCAAGGGCAAAACCTATACTTGGGTTAAAACCTGCAGAGGGAAGTGTGGAAAAATATGAAGGCTTTTTTCCGGAGGTATCGGCGCTATGCTTTTTGCTGAAAAAATTACTTATTACATCTTTTGCATCAGTTTGCCGCCTCAACTCCCCGGGCGAATCCTGTTTATCTTGCCCATATACCATCCCGGCGCTTAAAAGCGCTGCATACACCACAAGGGCATATCTCCACACCTGTTTAATCAATTTATCAATTGGGGTTTAATCAATGGGCTAATATAATAAATGTGTCATAAAAACAAAAATTTATGTAACAATAAAATTACAATCAACTAAATTTTCAGTTTTAAACCAAAAAAGCCCCTCACAATGAAGGGGCTTTTTTTAAAATAAAAAGGTAAAAAATTACTTTTTAGCCTATTAACTGCAGCCCATGGAATTGCCGCAGTTTAAGCATTTATAACAGGTACCCGAGCGTATGGTAGTATGGCCGCATACATTACAGGCGGGCGCGTCACTTTGTACGCCCATGCTCAGGTCAACACTTAGTTGTCTTTTACTGCCGTCATCAAGGGTTATTGATCTATCAACGGGTACATAAACATTAGTTTCGTCGGTATTAAAATCTTCATCTGCCATTTGAGGGTTATCAATAATTCCTTTTGGAGTAATAACGTGCACCAGGTCGGTTCGGTCAAGGTATTCATAACCCAGCATCCTGAAAATATAATCAATAATAGAGGTCGAGCTTTTAATATTGGCATGGCCAACCACCATGCCGGCAGGTTCAAAACGGGTAAAAGTGAATTTCTCTACATATTCCTCTAACGGAACGCCGTATTGCAAACCAACCGAAACCGCTATGGCAAAGCAGTTCATTAACGAGCGAAAAGTAGCGCCCTCTTTATGCATGTCGACAAATATCTCGCCTAATGTACCATCTTCATATTCGCCTGTGCGTACAAATACGGTTTGCCCGTCAATACTTGCTTTTTGGGTATAACCCCGGCGTTTATAAGGTAAACTCTTTTTTTGCACCACCCGCGAAAGCTGGCGCATAAAGTTGGTATCCTTTGATTTGTCCATAATAGCTATGGCAGCTTCAATAACCTGCTCTGAGGTCAGGTCGCTCAGTTTCGCGTTAGCCGCTTCGCCCAACACTTCTTCCACGGTCTCAATTTTTGTTTCCGTTTCCTCCTTAGTATCTGATTTGGTTGATAATGGCTGCGAAAGTTTGCAGCCGTCGCGGTATAGGGCGTTTGCCTTTAAGCCTAATTGCCACGACAACTCATAGCAGTCTTTGATCTCTTCAACAATAGCCTCATGGGGCAGGTTAATGGTTTTTGATATGGCCCCCGATAAAAAAGGCTGCGCCGAAGCCATCATTTTAATATGGCCATGCGCGTGAATATAACGTTCGCCGGTTGCACCGCATTTATTGGCGCAATCAAATATGGGGTAATGCTCCTCCTTTAAGTAAGGGGCGCCCTCAATGGTCATGGTGCCGCAAATATATTCGTTTGCTTCAGCAATCTGTTTCCTGTTAAAACCTAACACACGCAGCACATTAAAATCAGGCGCGTTGTACTGCTCGGCGGTGATACCTAAACGTTTTAAACACTCTTCGCCCAGGCTCCAAATGTTAAAAGCAAAGCCAATCTCGAAAGCAGAAGCTAAACCTTTATCCAGTTTTTCCAGTTCCTCATCAGTAAATCCTTTGGTTTTAAGCGTATCTGTATTAATATGCGGGGCTCCTTTTAATGTTGCCGCGCCTTTGGCATAATTAACTATAGCTGTAACCTCCTGCTCGTTATAGCCCAGGTTGCTTAATGCTTCGGGTACCGCCTGGTTAATAATTTTAAAGTAACCTCCGCCTGATAATTTTTTAAACTTCACCAGCGCAAAATCAGGTTCAATGCCGGTAGTGTCGCAATCCATTACCAAACCTATGGTGCCTGTTGGGGCAATAACCGTGGTTTGCGCGTTGCGGTAGCCGTATTGTTCGCCCATATTAACCGCTTTATCCCAGGCATTGCAGGCCGCACTGAGCAAATAGTCGGGGCAGTTTTTCTGATCAATTCCCGGAGGCATAATTTCCAACCCTTCATAATTCTCTACCGAGTTATACGCCGCGTACCTATGGTTACGCATTACGCGCAGCATATGTTGTTTATTGTCATCGTACCTGCTGAAAGTGCCTAACTCACGGGCCATTTCTGCCGAGGCAGCATACGCGGTACCGGTCATTATAGCCGTTATTGCCCCGCCTATGGAACGGGCCTTATCACTATCGTAAGGAATGCCGTTTACCATTAAGGCCGAACCTAAATTGGCATATCCTAAACCTAAAGTGCGGTAATCATAAGATAATTGCGCTACTTCTTTTGACGGGAACTGCGCCATTAGTACGGAGATTTCCAATACAATGGTCCATATACGGCAGGTGTGTTCAAAACCCTGCACATCAAATGCTCGGGTTTTAGCATCAAAAAAATGCGCCAGGTTAATAGAAGCCAGGTTACAAGCGGTATTATCAAGGAACATATATTCTGAACAAGGGTTTGAGGCGTTAATGCGCCCCCCTTCGGGGCAGGTATGCCACTCGTTAATGGTACTGTCAAACTGTACGCCGGGGTCGGCACAGGCCCATGCGGCAAAAGCAATATCATCCCATAGTTTTTGTGACGAGACAGATTTAATTGCTTTCCCCGTCATGCGGCTGGTCAAATCCCAGTTAGCGCCATTTTTTAATGAACGGAAAAAGCTGTTAGGTATGCGCACCGAGTTATTTGAGTTTTGCCCCGATACGGTACGATAGGCTTCGCCCTCGTAGTCTGACGAATAACCGGCCGCTATTAACGCGGCAACTTTTTTCTCTTCCTCAACTTTCCAGTTTATAAAGCTTTCAATTTCGGGATGGTCAAGGTCAAGGCAAACCATTTTAGCCGCGCGGCGCGTAGTGCCACCCGATTTAATGGCCCCGGCAGCGCGGTCGCCTATTTTTAAAAACGACATGAGGCCCGATGAATGGCCGCCGCCGGAAAGTTTCTCATTGTCGCCGCGAATTTTTGAATAGTTAGTGCCCACGCCCGATCCGTACTTAAATATGCGAGCCTCGCGCACCCAAAGGTCCATAATGCCGCCTTTGTTTACCAGGTCATCATCAACCGAAAGGATGAAGCAGGCATGGGGTTGCGGGCGCTCATAAGCCGATGTTGATTTGTTAAGCACTTCTGTGTCAGGGTCAACATAATAATGCCCCTGCGGCTTCCCGGTTATGCCGTATGAGCTATGCAGGCCGGTATTGAACCATTGCGGCGAATTTGGTGCTGCTAACTGTCCGGTTAGTGTATAAACTATTTCGTCGTAAAATATGTCGGCATCTTTTGGCGAAGCAAAATAGCCATAGCGTGTGCCCCAGGCCTTCCAGCAATGGGCCATGCGGTGTACAACCTGTTTGATACTTTTTTCTGAGCCCGTTGAGCCATCGGCCTGCGGAACTCCCGCCTTGCGGAAATACTTTTGGGCGAGTATATCGGTTGCAACCTGCGACCACGATGCGGGCACTTCTACATCGTTCATTTCAAATACGGCATCACCAGCGGGATTGCGGATAACCGACGATCGTTTTTCATATTTGAAAAGGTCAAATACATCGGTTCCCTCTTTGGTGAAGAACCGCTCAACTTTCAATCCTCTGCCCTTAGCAGCGCCTGCTTTTTTTGTAATGCTGTTGCCCATGTCTGTTATGTTTTAATGCGAATATTTTCCCTTAAGCCTGGAGTCAAAGGGTCAAAAACAAGCCGAATTTCGACTCAGGACTCGCGGCTTAAGACTTTCGTCTTAATTAAAAGGGGTTTTTACTCAAATCTATCGCTACTGCCGATAGCATTCAATTCAAAGTTCTTAACACTCTGTGGGTAAGTGGCTTGTGGGGTAAAATACGTTGTGTAAATGATTAATTTACAATGATTTAACCTTGTGGAAAATTATAAAGTTTAATATTTTGTGCTGCTTTATCATTAAAATAGCTATATAAAAACGGGCATTTCAGCCGAAATGCCCGTTTTTACTATTATTGTTGGAGCAAAGCTTTTCAGGTCATCCTGTTATGCCCGGCAATGGGGATAGCTTTTCGTGATCGGCCCTGGGTTCGCGTTTATCCGCTTCTTCATTTTCTTTTAGCTGAATATTTATAGTTTTCTTTTTGCGCCTTAACATCGGTTCTTCGATAAATTTCCACGAGAACAAAGCAATGCTAAAAGCGATGGGCAGCAATAAGGCCACATATCTCCATTGCCCGGTATAGTGTAATTGCACCAGGGCATTAATGATCAGCCCGTGATAGATGTATACGCCGTAGGATATATCATTCCCTCTTAAGAATTTATGTGATAATCCCGGAACTGTATACGCCATCGAAATAGTGAAAATCGCTAATATTAAGTTACCGGCTGCACTTGTGATGGCGTATGTAAGCGGAACGAAATAACTAAAAGCCACATAAAATATAAACCAATAAAGAGCCTTACCGGCAATAAGGCCCGATTTGCTCGCATTTAGCCGCTGCATTAATACACCGGCTAAAAACAGGTAAAAGTGTGGTATGAATGAATAGCGTAATAATTTTGCCGTTCCAAAGCTGTTATCTTCTATTAAATGGGGGAATTTAGCCTTTAACCCTATATCAATAATTAAAAACAGAGCCCATACGGTATAAAATGGCACATTTGACCCTTTGCTTTTAATGAAGAACCGGTTGACCAGGTAATAAATAAAAGGCAAAACAATATAAAACTGCAACTCAACAGGTATTGTCCATAAGCTGGTGTTATACGCGCCTATTCCGTAATGTTTCAAAAATCCGGGTGTATATATACAACCCGTCAATTGGCTAAAAAGCCAGGCTGGGGTTTGCCAATTCAAAAAGTTTATGCCGCCAAATATGCTGGCAGTAACAATAGTTAGCAATATGCAAAACCAAAGTGCCGGATATATCCTAAAGATTCGGTTTTTAATATAGTTTTTAAGGTCGGTATTTCTTTCATAAGAGGCCGAGATCAGGTAGCCGCTCATGGCAAAAAACATAGGCACGCCGGGAAAAAGCAGGAAAAAATCATACCCCGGCGGTTTGGCCAGGTGCAGGTAGGCAACCGAATGAAAAATTACTACCTGGGTGGCGGCTAAGATCCGCAAAAGGTCGAAATTATTATATTTTAAAGACTGGGTAGACGTTGTTTTCATGCAGCATGTAAAAAATAATTACTATTTTTATATTTGAGAAAGTTTTAAAACAGGGGCTTTCCGCAATAAATCATTTTATTCAAATAACATTGCGGCACAAAAAATGTTCAGGAAATAATAAACATTTTAAAGTAAATGTTAAAAATTAAAACATACACGAGTTTTTTTTTCGCAGCAGGCATCATTTCACAAGCAACAGGTAAAAAAAAGAAAAAACTAATTAAACTATAGGTAGGTTATTTTAGTCGAAAAGAATATCCCGGCTTTACCGGGACCAAAAAATCATTAAGATGAGAATATTAAGAATATACTGGGATTATTATTTTGGCAACCCTGACATAATGTTTTTTAAGGTTTGTATTGCCGAGATATATTAAATGTTGTAAGGTTGAAATGTTTTAAAGTTGGAAAGTTATTTTCAACTTTAAAACAACTTCCATAAAACATTATAACCTTTCAACGTTGCATCTTTACAACTACCCTACTCAATAACCGTTACCTTAAGCATATTGGTTTTGCCATGTTTAACAATGGGTATTGCGGCGGTATTAATAACCACATCGCCGGCTAGTACCAGGTTTTCGGCTTTAAGTATATTATTTACATCGCTTATGGTTTGGTCGGTGCTTTCTTCTTTATCATAATAAAAAGTACGTACCCCCCAAAGCAGGCTCAGCGCGTTTAGCAAGTGTTTGTTTGATGTGAAAATAAAACTACGGGCTTTTGGCCTGTAGCTTGAAATTTGAAAAGCCGAATAACCAGAAATAGTCATAGACACTACCCCCACGGCGTTGGTATGGCCGGCCAGGTAAACTGCCGATTCGCATACAGCATTGCTCAGGAATCCCGGTGACGTTGTATCTAATTTGGTTTCTTTGGGAGAATTATAAGGATAGCCAAGTTCTTCCACATTTCTTACAATTTTGGCCATTGTTTCAATTACGATCAGCGGGAACTCGCCAACCGATGTTTCGCCGCTTAGCATTACCGCGTCGGCGCCATCCAGCACCGAGTTGGCAACATCGTTTACTTCTGCGCGGGTTGGGCGTGGGGTGGTTATCATTGACTCCAGCATCTGTGTGGCAACAATTACCGGTTTTGATGCCGCGCGACATTTACGGGCTATCATTTTTTGCAGCAGCGGCACTTCTTCCAGCGGCATTTCAACGCCCAGGTCGCCACGGGCAACCATTACACCATCGGTCGCTTCAATTATAGCGTCAATATTTTCAATAGCTTCAGGTTTTTCAATTTTGGCTATTACTTTGGCTGCTTTTCCGCTGCGGCTTATAATTTGTTTCAGCTCGGTAATATCATCGGCATTACGCACAAACGAAAGGCCCACCCAATCCACATCCCACTCCAAAGCAAATTTCAGGTTTTCCAGGTCTTCCTCGGTTAAACTCGGTATGGATACCTTGGTGTTTGGCAGGTTAACGCCCTTGCGCGAGGTTAAAATGCCCCCATGAACCACTTCGCAAACTACAGTATCAGTTTTATTGGTTTCAATTACCCGCATTTGTATCTTTCCATCATCCAATAAAATAATTTCATTGGCCTGCACATCCTGCGGAAAGGTATCATAAGTAATGTATATGCGGTTATCGTCACCAATACATTCTTGCGTTGTTATATTGATATGTGTGCCGTTAACCAGGTGTATGCCGCCATCCTTCACTAAACCTATGCGTATTTTTGGCCCCTGCAAGTCGGCTAATATGGCCACATTTGTTTTATGCTGTTGATTGATCTCCCTGATGGTATCAATCACTTTTTTATGATCTTCGGTTTTTCCATGCGAGAAGTTAAGGCGGCATACATTTACACCTGCCTTTATCATAGCTAACAGTACATCTTTATTAGCTGATGCTGGCCCCATGGTGGCAACAATTTTAGTCCGGTTATAAGGTAATTTCATAGTTATCGGTTTCCATATATGTTATACATCGGGTATAACATTCTTAAATTTTGCGCTAAAATAGGAGATTTTCGCGTGATTTTATTTTTTTCGGGTCAATCTTTACCGCCGCAACAATTTCGGGGATGCGGTTTAGTGCCGAAACAATGTTGTCAAGGTCATTCTCGTCAATATAATTTCTGATCAGTAAAAAATAATCTGCTTTTTTCATTTCGGAGATAAGGTAGCCGTCAGGGCCTTTATTACCTATAAAATAAAAATCGGTATCGCTGGCTTCCCATTTATAAACGAATAAAGAGAAATGCGCAGGCGTGGCGCCCTGGTAAATATCAACAGCCAGGTCCTCCGTCCTCACGAAATTAAAATTTAAACATTTGTTAATTAGGTAACAAACGCGATAGTCCTTTAGCGAAGTTGTTACTGCAATGAGCACAAAATCAAGATCTATATCAAACTTTAAATATTTCCTATTCAAATATCATTACATTTACGCCGGTAAAAATACAAATTGAAATCTTTTGAGCTAAAATTTTGTTACATCCAAACTAAAAAGTTTTAGATTTGATATTTGATAGATTTTATTTTTCTTTGCACTGAATTTATTTAATCATTAAACTATAATACTATGTCTGATATCGCTTCAAGAGTAAAAGCTATAATCGTAGAAAAATTGGGTGTTGACGAAAGTGAAGTAACACCTGAAGCTAGCTTCACCAATGATCTTGGTGCTGACTCTTTAGACACCGTGGAATTAATCATGGAGTTTGAAAAAGAATTTAATGTGGCTATTCCTGACGATCAGGCTGAAACAATTGGCACAGTGGGCCAAGCCGTTGCTTACCTTGAAAAAAACGTTAAATAAAGCTCTCTAATTCAATTAAATGGAGTTTAGACGAGTTGTAGTAACCGGGCTTGGGGCACTTACTCCGATTGGCAACAGCGTTCCTGAATATTGGAACTCCCTGATCAATGGAGTGAGTGGCGCAGCTTTAATTAGAAGTTTTGACACAACCCTATTCAAAACTAAGTTTGCCTGCGAAGTAAAAAACTTTGACGCAGATGCTTTTTTAGGCAGAAAGGACGCGCGAAAGCTCGATCCTTTTGTTCAATACGCGTTATATTCAACCGAAGAAGCCGTGAAAGATGCCGGTTTAGACTTTTCAAAACTGGATACCAGCCGCATCGGCGTTATCTGGGGATCAGGCATCGGCGGCCTGAAAACTTTTTTAGATGAAGTAGTAAACTTTGCCAAAGGTGACGGAACCCCCCGTTTTAATCCCTTCTTTATACCAAAAATGATAGCTGATATTGCTCCAGGGCATATTTCTATTAAATATGGTTTGCGGGGTCCAAACTTCTCCACTGTTTCTGCTTGTGCTTCATCAAACAACTCCCTTATCGACTCATTTAACTATATCCGCCTGGGTAAAGCAAATATGTTTATATCGGGCGGTTCAGAAGCGATCATTAATGAAGCCGGTATAGGCGGGTTTAATGCCATGCACGCACTATCGGTACGCAATGATGACCCGGCAACGGCATCACGCCCGTTCGACCTTGACCGGGATGGCTTTGTTGCAGGTGAAGGCGCGGGCACCATTATTTTAGAAGAATTGGAGCATGCCAAGGCGCGCGGCGCAAAAATTTACGCCGAAATGCTGGGTGGCGGTATGAGCGCTGATGCTTATCACATGACGGCACCACACCCCGAAGGATTAGGCGCCGCCCTGGTAATGAAAGCCGCTTTAGAAGACGCTGGCTTAAAGCCATCGGATATTGACTACGTGAACGTTCACGGAACATCAACTCCTATTGGTGATCCGCAGGAAGTTAAAGCCATACAGGATGTTTTTGGCGAAGATATTTATCGCATAAATATCAGCTCAACAAAATCAATGACGGGCCATTTATTAGGGGCTGCGGGCGCGGTTGAAGCTATTGCATCTATATTGGCATTAAATACCGGCATTATTCCGCCAACCATTAACCACTTTACCGACGACCCTACTTTTGATGCTAAAATAAACTTTACATTTAATACGGCTCAAAAAAGAGCGGTAAGGGTAGTGCAAAGCAATGGTTTTGGCTTTGGAGGGCACAATGCTTCTGTGATATTTAAAAAATACGAAGCATAAAAATCAATGCCAGTAAGCCGGTTATATAAGTTATACCTATCTCCGCACAGAAAATATGTTAAAATTTTAAAAAATTTGCTCGGGTTTGTGCCGGGCAATTTGTCGTTATATCGGCTGGCATTTCGCCATAGGTCTGTAGCGCAAAATGTTAAAAAAGGCGTAAAGAACAGTAATGAACGCCTGGAGTTTTTAGGCGACGCTGTATTAGGAAGTGTGGTGGCCGAAGTGCTTTTTAAGCTATACCCTTATGAGGATGAAGGTTTTTTAACAGAACTGCGCTCAAAAATTGTGAGCCGGGTAAACCTTAACCAGCTGGCCCGCAAACTGGGGTTTGAGCAGTTGATAGAGTATGATAACCGCGCCTTAGGGCCCACAAGGCAGGGCTCATTACTCGGAGATGCTTTCGAGGCATTAGTAGGCGCTGTATACCTGGACAAGGGCTATGATTTTACCCGCCACTTTTTAGTGAATCATATTATCAAATCGCATATTGACATCCACACGCTTGAACAAACAGAAACCAATTTTAAAAGTAAACTGATAGAGTGGTGCCAGCGGCACAGCAAGGATATTTCATTTGACCTTGTAGAGAACGAAGAAGGTGAAAATGCAAAGCTGTTTACCGTACAAGCCAGTGTTGACGGGCAAATGATGGGGACAGGGAAAGAATTCAGCAAAAAGAACGCCGAAAAATTGGCTGCCGAAAGAGCCTGCGAATCTTTAGGAATATAATTAATACAACTTTTGGATCTTTAAGGAATTTTTGTTACTTTGAAAGTACTCGTATGATCTTTTGATATAGTTTATAATATCATAATCATTCCAATTCTGTATATCCTCGTATGATGGGGTAAAGGCAAGCATAAAATCTTTAACCTCGCTCTCAGGCATATTGGTTACCTGCTGTACCAGTTTTCTTGTATAGCGTTTACTAACAGCTTCGCGCTCCAGTTCTTCCCGGGTAAATTGCCTGAACTTTTTGGCCTGTTCAGGCCCTTTTCCAAACATTTCATACAAGCCTGTTAAGGGCGAATTCATTACAGACCATACACTTGGGTTTAAAGTAGAATATTGGCCTTTCTTTTTATAATCATCAAGCACATCGTTCAATTCCTGGCGTTTGCTTGCGTCTTTTATATTCACCTCATTTAAATGAATTATGGGCTGCAGGTATACCGACATATTATCATGGCTTTGAACAACCATAGTTTGCACCGTATAATCTATTTTTTTAAATACAAGCGTATCGCCCATTTCAGCCTGGATATTAAAATCGCCAAGATCATCACTCATTGTCATCGCGATGTTTTTTCGGCTTCCATTGCTCACTACAGCCTGCGATACGGTTATAGGCGTGTTTTTTTTAAATATTATACCTTTCACCGTAAATAATTGCTGTGCCGAAGCACTTAATGCCAGGCAGAAGCACAATATAGTTGCTGCAATAAAACGGTAATGCATGGGTGATTTATTCAATCTGTAAAATTAAACATTGTATTTGGGTGCAAATGTAAAAAAATGTTAATTTTTGGGTAGAAGATTAGTTATTAAAGATTAAAGATTGGGTAGGAACTGGTGAAGAGAACAGGCTTGTTACCTTAATTTCCTGATTTACTAATCTTTAATCTCCAATCTTCAATAACTAATCTTCAATCTTCAAAAAAAACTATCTTTGCGCATGATAAAATCCATGACAGGATATGGAATTGCCAGTTTTGATTCGGGTAATATAAAATACACCGTCGAAATTAAATCCCTGAACAGTAAATTTCTTGAACTATCGTTACGGCTGCCCAAAATATTTTCCGAAAAAGAATTTCAATTGCGTAATGATTGCAGTAAGCAGATAGAGCGCGGCAAGGTAAATTTATCCATCAATGTTGAGCAGGCAAACTCCTCGGTAAAAGCCGCCGGTATTGATGCCGAACTGTTAAAACACTACTATAAGCAGCTGAAAGAAGTTAGCAGGGACCTGGGTGAACCTGTAAATAACCTGCTTGGGCTGGCCCTTAACCTGCCCGAAGTAGTAAAATACGACGAGGAAACCGTATCAGAAGAAGAATGGAAGATTGTTGAAGATACGTTTAACCAGGCTATGGCCGCTTTTCAACAATTCAGAAGTGATGAAGGCAATACACTGGAGCAGGACATCAAATTCCGTATTGATATTATCCTGCAAAATTTAAAACTGATCGAAGTAGAAGAACCTAAACGCGTCCCTGTTATACGAGAGCGCCTGAACCAGTTTTTAAGCGAAGCCGCGGGCCGTGAGGCTATAGACCAGAACCGTTTAGAGCAGGAACTGATCTATTATATTGACAAGCTGGATATTACCGAAGAAAAAATACGTTTAAAAACTCATTGCGATTATTTTACGGAGACATTGAAAAACGCTGATGCCAATGGTAAAAAGCTGGGCTTTATTTCGCAGGAAATTGGGCGCGAAATAAACACCCTGGGTTCAAAAGCCAATGATGCCGGTATACAAAAACTGGTAGTGGGGATGAAAGAAGAACTCGAAAAAATTAAAGAACAATTACTTAATGTATTGTAAAAGTTCATAGTTGATGGTTCATAGTTCATGGCATAACCGGCTATATACTATAAACCACTCACCATGAACCATGAACCATCAACTATGAACCCGAAGGGAAAACTCGTTATATTTTCTGCACCATCAGGAGCCGGTAAAACTACCATAGTTAAGCACTTGCTCACTAAATTTCCCGAGCTGGAGTTTTCTGTTTCGGCCACTACACGCCAGCCCCGCACCGATGAAGTAAATGATAAAGCCTACCATTTTATAAGCAAGGAAGAGTTTTTACACCGTATAGCCAAAAAGCAGTTTGTAGAGTTTGAAGAAGTATACTCCGGCACTTTTTACGGAACATTACGCTCGGAGATTGAACGTATATGGAAAAAAGGCAAAACGGTAATTTTTGATATTGATGTGGAGGGCGGCCTGCACTTAAAACGTAAGTATAACGGACAGGCTTTAGCCATATTTGTTCAGCCGCCGTCATTAGAGGTTCTGAAAGAACGTTTGATAGCAAGGGGAGCTGATAATGGTGAAAAACTAAAGGAACGCTTTGTTAAAGCTGAAAAAGAATTGAATTATGCGCCGAAATTTGATATTATACTAAAAAATCACGATCTTCAAACGGCGTGCAAAGAGGCGGAGGTGTTGGTGCGGGACTTTCTATCGTAAAGTAGTTCATAGTTGATGGTTCATAGATGATAGTGAAACCCCCAATGTAATTACTTTCTGTTCATTACTATGATCCATGAACTATTAACCATGAACAAGAATGAAAATAGGGCTACTATTCGGTTCGTTTAACCCCATCCATATTGGTCATTTAATTATAGCTAATTACCTGGCTAATCATACTACTTTAGATAAAGTTTGGCTGGTGGTATCGCCGCAAAACCCGCTAAAAAAATATGGCGACTTAATTAATACTTACGACAGGCTGGAAATGGCCAAACTGGCTACCGATAATTCGAACAACATAAAAGTTAGCGATGTTGAGCTTAAACTGCCGCAGCCATCATACACCATTGATACCTTAACCCACTTAAAAGAAAAATATCCGGAGCATGAATTCGCGCTCATCATGGGGTCAGACAACCTGGTGAGCCTGCCCAAGTGGAAAAATTATAAACTCATATTGCGCGATTACCAAATTTATGTTTACCCGCGCCCCGGTTACGAAAATGCCGAATTAGCCTCCCATCCATCGGTAACTATAACTATGACGCCTTTAATGGAGTTATCGGCTACATTTATCCGTAAATCCATCGCCGAAAAAAAGAATGTGCAATATTTTGTCCCGGATGCGGTTTTAGAATTTATTGAAAGTAAGGCGTTGTACAGGAAATAATTTTTAACTTTATAAAAAGGAGAGTTATGGTAATTACTAAAGATAAGCTTCAATATATTTTAAATAACATGCCTGATAAAATAGATGTCGAAGAAGTGTTTGATAAAATTTTACTATCAGCAAAAATTGAACAGGCACTTATCGAATCTCAACAAGGTCTAGGTCAGGATTGGGATGAGTTCAAAACAGAATGGTTAAAAGAAGATCTGTAAGAATAGAAATTTTACCAACTGCTAAAAAAGACCTGCAAGAAATTGTTGATTTTATAGCCCAGGGTTCCCGCAAATACGCAAGGTTAGAAAAACAATTAATTATCAATGCAATAAGCCAATTACTTGATTTTCCGAATTTGGGAAAGCCATTTGGTTATCGATCGGTTGATGCCCGACAACTTATTTTTAAAAATTACCTGATCATATACCGTTATAAAACTGAATATGTGTTAGAAATCCTTACTATACATCACCATGCCCGTTCAATAACCAACAACCCCGCTTTTACCGACGAAGATTAACCATTACCTTTACGTCGTGAGCGAAAAAACCATCCTAAAACTACAACTACCCACCGATCCTAAATGGGTAAAAAATGTAGTGGAAAGCAATATTGAAGAACTGCTTACCGACCATGCTTATTGTGAACAGAAAGCTGCCAGCAATGCCATCACATTAATTGTTCAAAACCCAAACCTTAACGACCTGGTACAGCAAATGACCGACCTGGTGTTGGAAGAAATGGACCATTTTAAGCGCGTACATGAAATTATTTTACAACGCGGCTATATACTGGGCCGCGAACGTAAGGATGATTATGTAAACGAGTTGCGTAAGTTCATCATAATTGGCGGCGGCAGGGAAGCACAGTTAATTGACCGTTTGCTGTTTTCGGCAATGATAGAGGCAAGAAGTTGTGAGCGTTTTAAGGTATTATCAGAAAATATCAACGACGCGCAGCTTGCCTCGTTTTACCATGAACTGATGATAAGCGAGGCCACACATTATACCCTGTTTATTAACCTGGCCAAAAAATATGCCGAAAATATTAATGTAGAAAAACGCTGGAAAGAATTTTTAGCCTATGAAGCGCAGGTGATAAAAAACTATGGTAAAACCGAAACTATTCACGGTTGATCGCATTTAAGAAACGGCAATGATCAATATTTCAAATTTTTATCGGTAACGCTCGCCTTAAAAAAATAAAAGGTTTGGCTTGTGTAACTGAAAACGACCACAAAAAAAGTAGTAAGTATTTTTGAGGGAGTGGGGTACCAGCCAAGGTAATCGACAAATATTTTAAGTAGGATGTAGTTAAGGACAATACAAATAAGCGTTACTAAAACGTAACGAAATAACTGGCTGCGGCGGCGCAAACCCGATTGCTGGAAAACTACATACCTGTTAAGATAAAAACCGGTAGGCAGGGTAATGCAAAAAGCTAAGAACAATGATGCAATATGGGGGCTCATGGTAATAAAGCCAATTGTAACATCGTGTTTTCTGATTATCAAATTATAACTAATACTGAAGAGGCAAATATCAAGCAATGTGTTTACACCACCGCAAGCGGCGTATCTGAACGTTTGTAAAGAGAGGAAATTTTTAAATAAGGGATAAATGATATCGATTATAAATAAAATATTTTTTTTTATCCTTTGGTGAATACTCTTCATTTAAATGCTTTTTAGGCCCCCGGCGCCTTATTTAATCCTGCTATATTTTGCAAATAATTATCCATTATCTCCATATCTATGGCATCATTAATGAGCCCTATATGCATATCGGGGCGAACAATTAAGGCTTTACTTCTGCCTCCTTTTATTTCAAATTTTTTAAACACCTCCTCGTTTTTGGCAGATGGCGGCAGGTAAAAAAAATTCAGACCCGCACCATAGTTTTGTGTTATCCATTTGGCAAGGGCAAACAGGTCAAGCTCCGGCAGTTTCCCTAAAATGATCAATGTAAAACCCGGATTGCCGCACCATTCATGCAGATCGGTTTCTTCCTGCTTCTTTTCGTCAAATATTTTCAGGTAGGGCAGGCGATCGCCTGCTTTGACCATTTTGGCGTCGCTTAAATGCAGGCTTATAGCGCTATGCCGGTAATTAATAAATATTTGCGATACCCTGTTGAAAAAGAATTCGCGCAAGCCCTTCCTGCTCCAGGCAAATTTAAGCATTCGCGGCATTAGCCATTTTTTAAAAAACGTGGCCAGCCAACTGGCCGACATCACTACCTTGAAAATATTATCCGTAGTATTCAATAACCCTTTAGCTACGGGCATACGTTCAACGGCATAGGTATCTAAAATGGCTTCTTTTAGCCGGCCGTTTACTACGCCTGCCAGTTTCCAGCCCAAATTATAAGCATCCTGCAAACCCGTATTCATGCCCTGGCCGCCAACCGGCGAGTGAATATGCGCGGCATCGCCCGCTAAAAAACAACGCTGCTGCCTGAAACTATCGGCCATACGGTGGTGCAGGCGATAGGTCGTAAACCAGTTGTTGCGCACTACTTTCATTGTCAGGCCGGTAACCGTGTTTAAAGAAGGCAATACTTCTTCCAGCTTCATATCTTGAGCGGCTACCATTCCCCCGGGCAAGTTGCCAATAATACGAAAGCAATTATCTTCGGGCAACGGGAAAAACCCGGCAAGCCCTTTGTCCGATAAGTAGAGTTGTACCTTGTCGCCGGCGAGTTGTTTATTATCCAGTTGCACGTCAGCAAGATAATACTCATTCGCGTAGGTATCACCGTTAAACGGAATTTGCAATTGCTTGCGTACGGCGCTATGAGGGCCATCAGCGCCGATCAGCCAGTCGCTGGTTAGTGTAACAGTTTCTGTCCCGGTTTGCAGTTGTACTTCGGCCTGCTGTGCGGTTTGCTTTAGCGATATTAAAGTTGTGTTCCAATAAACCGGGCAGCAGTTCTGGGTTAAAAAGTCGAGCAGCAAGCGCTCGTTTTTGCTTTGCTGGTATAAAAATACATAGGGGAACATCGTTTGCCCTTTGCCCACATCAGCAAAAGATAAAGAGGCCATTTTCTTGCCATCCCGGTTAAAAACTATACCGCCCGCTTGCTTGCCATTGTTAATAACCTGGTCGATCACCCCCATCTGGCGGTATATTTCCAGGGAACGTGCCTGAACCGCTAAAGCTTTCGATTGGTCGGTAGGGCCCTGCTTTGTGTCAATAATAACCGGCATAACGCCATGCCTTAACAGCTGTGCCGCCATCATGAGTCCTGACGGCCCCGCGCCCACTATCAATACTTTGGTATGTTGCTCAGTGATTAACATTTTATAGAGAACGTGATAAAACAAAAATGGTTGGCTTTTTATGCAGATCGGGTATACTGGTTTGCCATTCGGCAATGGTTTTAGTTTGCACAAACTCATCGGCCCCGGTTAAATTACAGGCAATGCAAAGTTTGGTTTTGGGGTGGCCGGTTTTTAACAACTCTTCCAGTAACGGGTTATTGCGAAATGGCGTTTCAATAAATATTTGCGTTTGATTGAGCCTGTCGGCCAGCCCTTCCAGTTCCCTGATGCGTTTGCTGCGGTCGGCTTTATCAATAGGTAAATATCCCTGGAAGGCAAAGCTTTGTCCGTTAAACCCGGAAGCCATAAGCGCCAGCAAAATGCTGCTTGGCCCCACCAGCGGAACAACCTTTATGCCGCGCTTATGCGCTTCGGCAATTAGTTCGGCACCCGGGTCGGCAATGCCGGGGCAACCCGCTTCGCTCATTAACCCAACATTATTGCCTGCCTGCAAGCCGGTAAAATAGGGTTTCAGGCTGCTGCCGCGGTTATGTTTACCATAATCATGGATGATGAGTTCGCTTTGCGGGGTTTTTAATCCCGCTTCTTTTAAGAACCGTCGCGCGGTTTTTTCGTTCTCAACGATGTATTCTTTAATACTGTTTATGGTATCAACCAGGTAGGGGGTAAAGGTTTTGGCCGCGGCCTCATCGGCAAGCGGTACGGGTATTAAAAAAAGGGTTCCGTAAGGCATATTGCAAAATTGCTCATTTTTGTTTAATTTAACGCATCGATCACTTTAGGTAGCATCCGCCATTTATGGGGGGTGTTTTAAGAGAAGGATAATTAAATATGAAATCATTAGGCATTAACTGGTTTATAGAAGGCTCGATAGATTTTGAGTATAAAAAATATGTACTTTTAGATTATCTGCAGGAAATAAACCGCCATTTCGACAAGAGCAAACTATACCCAAACCTGAGCGACCTGGTGTTTCATTACAATAACCTTATCCATTTTAAACAAAATAAAGTTACGCTGCAAAATGCTTTCCCGCAGCGTTTAACCGAGGCCGACATAGCCGCCGTAAAGCTCACCTACAAAAAAATCGTGGAAGACGACAGTACCATGCACGAGATAGAACAAATTATTGCCTATGCCCTGCTTAAAATGAACCCTGCTATACAAACCGGCCGCGAGATATATGATTTTGTGGAAAGCTGCCTCAACATTGACCCGGTTGGCATAATGCCCCTACTGCCTTATGACGGCTATTTCTCGCTCCGTAACGGCAGGGAACGCACCAATTACCTGTACGAGTACCATTTTACCATTTTCGAGGAAAAGGACGCCCAATACCGCGGCATAAACATACAGCTGATAGATACTTATGAGCATAACCTGGCCAACACACCCGAAGCCATAAAGCTAAACCTGATACGCCATAATAAGCACTTACCCAACCCGGCGGTTTATTATGTGCATAGCGATATTACCTTTCCGTTGGAACAAACCCTGCTGCCCGTAGCCAAGCGGTGTTTGGTGAAGTATATTTCGGATGCGGCGTAGGCATTATCCCAACCCTATTCCACTTGTCATTTCGAACGATAGAGAGAAATCTTATACATCACGCACAGCGTATAAGATTTCTCTTTCGCGCCCTCTCACCTTTCTCTTTCGCGCCCTCTCACCTTTCCCTTTCTGCTCTATCGAAATGACATGAGTTTTTATAGTAAATTTCTCTGTTTTCAATTTTTATCAAGGTTAATTTTCCGCGAGAAATACATCAACGCGGAGATGATAATAAATAAAGCTATACTGCCTATCAGCAATGCCAGGTCTTCCAGTTGGATAATGACGAATATGAAAATATAAAATACAGCGAGTATCGCCGTGAATAACAGCGCCGCGATTTTATTTTTCAATAACGACGCTGTAAATACAGCGATAAGGGTTATAGTTGATACAGAAGCAATGAGATAGGCAAAATTATACCCAACCTGTTCAGAAAAAGAAAGCAGCAAAGTGTAATAAATAACCATAGCTACGCCTATGAGTATATAATTAAATACATGTATTTTTTGCTTGCTGATCAATTCTGTAAGAAACAGTGATATAAACGTAAGCAGGATAATTAATATGCCGTATTTGCCCGTGCGCATGGTTTTTTGATACTGGTCAACCGGTACTTTTAGCTTTACGCCAAATATCGCGTCTGCGTGTTTGTGCATATCATTCAATATAGTATCATCAGCCGCCCATTCCTGCGCAAACGGACGGTTATAATAAAGCATCCGCCATTTCGCCGTAAATCCCTTATCGTCAACTTTTCGGTAATCGGGTAAATAACGGCCATCAAAACTTGGTGTGCTCCAGTTACCGCTCGCTTCAACATCGGTAGTTTTGCCAGTATGTAAAAAGCTGAGCCCTCCGCTGCCTTTCAGGTCAAGGTCAAAATCAAAAGGAACCGGTTTATCCTTTGTTGCCATGAGGTTAATAGCAGCCTGCAGTCCGTTACTGAACAACCCTTTTTCATTAAAAACAGGTTCAGCTTGTAAAGATTGGCCACCTAACCTGATAACCGGGTTGGTTTTTAGCCCTTTCAGGTCAGAGATACTGAATGTTAGTTTAGCCTTATCCCATAATAATTGCCCGGGTGTTATGGCCAGTTTATTCAACTCCGCTTTAAAATCGCCCCAAACCTTAATATGGGTATTATAAACCACCGTCTCGAACATACCACGGTGCAGCATCTCCGAAGTTACGTCCGCCTTTATACGCAGGTTACCGGCCAATACATATAAATTTTCCGTAACTTCTTTTATAATTTCTTTGTTATTCATGTCCCGGTCTTTGTATTGCCTTGTATAGGGTATTACCAGCACCGGCCCCTGTATTAACTGGCTGCCCGACCATTTATCGGATACATCCTTTTCCATTTCATCCTGCCTGGCCGCGCGTTCTGTAACCAGGTTCTCTATCAGTACCAATGGGATAAGCAGCAGCAATACCAAAAAACCGATAAACATTAATTTAATTGTTACCGACTCTTTGAGCCAGCGCATTAATCCTTGTTGTTGTGATTGTTCTTCTTTCATTTTTTGTTGATTTAAAAGTACTTTGCGTTTCAAAGTTTTTGAATAAAAAAATTTATTTTCCTTTTTGTTGATTAATTAATTGCTCCATCGCATCCAGGTGATGTTTAAATGCTTCTTTTCCTTTGCTGGTTGCTTCATAGTTGGTGTTGGGCTTGCGGCCTAAATATGATTTATGAACGGTTATATACCCCTCTTTTTCCAGCCCTTTTAAATGTGATGCCAGGTTACCATCGGTAACCGCCAGCAACTCTTTCAGCGAATTAAAATCATACCGTTGGTTAGCAACCAGTACACTCATAATTTGCAGACGGATACGGTTCTCAAAAGCTTTATCTAATTTTTCAAATGGGATATTCACCTGTCGTATTTTATATACATCACCCAACCATACACAATATGCAGAACGCCGAAGCCAATTGCCCACAATAACAGGCCATAACCCGGCAGGCAGGTTGTAATTAAACCTAATATAATTTCACTTATGCCTAAAATCTTTACATCGCTAAATGTAAAATTACCGGCTGCCAGCAATGCCAGCCCATAAAATATAAGCGACGCTGGGGCAACTAAACCAAAATACCCGCGATACAAAAGTATGAGGATCAGCAGACCCCCGGTTACCAGCGGTATGGCCATGTTAAATAATAGCTCCCTGCTTGTTTTGCCCCAAATTGGCTGGCCTTTTCTTTTTGCCTTGCGGTAGGTTAACAGCACCCCTGTTGCTAAGGAAGCTATTAAAACTACCAATGCTATCCCAATCAAATAGGGTAATATGCTAACCAGGTGTAAAAAAGGGATCTGTTGATAATTCAGCGGTTCGCGTATCAGGTAAAAAGCTGCTGCCGCCCCTGTTAAAGCATAAACACCGGCCAATATGCCCGCCAATCCGCTGAGGGATATAAATTTTGAGGACCGCTCCATCAAACTACGGATGGAGGCAATATCATCCTGAATTTCTTTTTTTTCTTCCACTTAAAAGTACTTTGTAATTCAAAGTAACAGATTATAATTGAATTATGCAAATTTTTATTTTTATGTACCAGTGAGTTATCGCGGGTTTTATTACAGCTCGCCTAGTTGCATCAACGCGTAAAATAACGCAGTACAATGCAGGGCCTGGGGTATTTTATTATCAGCCAATAGCTGTTTGATCTCTTTTATGGAATATTCTTCAACAACTATCTCTTCATGATCATCCAGCGCTTGCTCCTGTACCTTAATGCCGCCTTTGGCTAAATAACAATAGGTATGGTTGTCGGCTGTAGACGGGTTGGCATAAACCGTGCAAAGCAGTTCCATAGCATCAAACCGGTAACCGGTTTCTTCCAGCAACTCGCGCCGCATGGCCGCTTCGGGCCCCTCGTCGCCATCAATAACACCGCCGGGAATTTCGAGCGAAACAATATTTGCCGCGTGGCGGTACTGGCGTACCATTAAAATTTTATTGTTTTGGGTAATGGCTACTGCGTTTACCCAGTTGGGATATTCTAAAACAAAGTATTCATCAACAATGCGGCCATCGGGCATTTCGCATTTATCAACCCTTAAAGTGGCCCAGGGGCCCTTATGCAGATATGCTGAATGGATGGTTTTCCACTCTAAA